>JBJESJ010000129.1:0-26528 GCA_051882725.1 Oscillospiraceae bacterium | reverse complement strand
CACAGGGCAGAGCTTTCCGCATCAACAAGAGAACTTCCAACGTTACTCTCGTTGTTAAGGAAAGAGTTTAAACCGAAAGAGGAGGTAAATTATGGGACAGAAAGTTAATCCACACGGTCTTCGTGTCGGCGTTATCCAGGACTGGGATTCCCGTTGGTTTGCTGAAAAAGCATCTTTCGGCGATACTCTCGTTGAGGACTATAACGTTCGTAATTTTATAAAGGAAAAGCTTAAGGCTGCAGGCGTTCCCAAGATCGAGATCGAAAGATTCGCTGATGATGTCAGGATCCACATTTTCTGCGCTAAGCCCGGTATCCTTATCGGCCACGGCGGCGAAAACATCAACAGCCTTCGCACTGAAGTTGCTAAGCTTATGAACAAGCCCGAAAAGAATGTTTTCCTTAACTATGTTGAGGTAAACAATCCCGATATCGATTCTCAGCTGGTTGCAGAGAGCATCGCTGCTCAGCTCGAAAACCGTGTATCCTTCAGAAGAGCTATGAAGCAGGCTATCGGCCGCGCAATGAAGCTCGGCGCTAAGGGTATCAAGGTAAGAGTTTCCGGACGTCTTGCAGGCGCCGAGATCGCAAGAGCTGAAACATACCACGAGGGTACTATTCCCCTTCAGACCATCAGAGCTGATATCGACTACGGCTTCGCAGAGGCTGCTACAACATATGGCCGTCTCGGCGTTAAGGTATGGATCTACAAGGGCGAGATCTTAAAGGGCGAGGCTAAGTCTACTAACAGACAGACTAAGGCTGCAGGCTCCGACAGACCCGACAGAAAGCGCCGCGGCAACCGCGACGACAGAAACGGCGGACGCAGACGCGATAACAGAAACCGCAGCGAGAACCGCACCGAAAAAAGAGAAGGAGGTAACAACTGATGCTTCTTCCTAAGAGAGTTAAATACAGAAGAGTACAGAGAGGAAGAATGACCGGTAAGGCAACCAGAGGAAACAAGGTTTCCAACGGTGAGTTCGGTCTGATGGCTCTCGAGCCTGCATGGATCACCTCCAACCAGATCGAGGCGGCCCGTATCGCTCTTACTCGTTACATCAAGAGAGGCGGTCAGGTTTGGATCAAGATATTCCCTGACAAGCCCGTAACCGAAAAGCCCGCTGAAACACGAATGGGTTCCGGTAAGGGTTCACCCGAGTACTGGGTAGCTGTTGTAAAGCCCGGCAGAGTTATGTTTGAGATCGCCGGCGTAAGCGAAGAGGTCGCAAGAGAAGCGCTCCGTCTCGCTATGCATAAGCTTCCCATTAAGTGCAAGTTCGTTAAGAGAGATGAGGAGGCGAGCGTATAATGAAGGCTTCGGAAATCAGAGATATGACCGCACAGGAGCTGGAGAACAAGCTCGTTGACTTGAAGAAGGAGCTTTTTGCTCTTCGTTTCCAGCTTGCTGTAAATCAGCTTGATAATCCCGCACGAGTTAAGGCTGTTAAGAAGGACATCGCCCGCATCAAGACTATTCTGCGCGAGCAGTCCCATGTTCAGTAAGGGAGGCACTAAAAAATGGCTGAAGAAAGAAATCTTAGAAAAACCAGAGTCGGCAAGGTAGTTTCCAACAAGATGGATAAGACTATCGTTGTTGCTATCGCCGATAACGTTAAGCACCCCCTGTACAAGAAGACCATCAAGAGAACAACCAAGCTCAAGGCTCACGATGAGAACAACGTTTGCAACATCGGCGACAGAGTTGAGATCATGGAAACTCGTCCTCTCTCTAAGGATAAGAGATGGAGACTTGTTCAGGTCATCGAAAAGGCTAAGTAATTTGCCTTTGTTGAGTTTCACAACAGGCTTTCCTGTACGTCACGGCATATTTGTACAAAACGGATAAATTTCGTTGAATTAGGGCAAAACCCTTGACAAATGGAGTGTTCCGTTGTAAAATATAAATGTTGCTGTGATGTATGTACAGGTTTTGCATATATCGTGATACACACGGCTGCGTGTTAATTTAATAGGCAGTCCGGATGTGAAAATAAACCACTATTATATAGGAAGTTTGGGCGCGGACAGAGTCTCATTCTGTCGGCTGCCCTTTACTTCTGTAAGGAAGGAGTAAATGCGCTGTGATACAGATGCAGACTTATTTGAAAGTCGCTGATAATACAGGTGCTAAGGAGCTTATGTGCATAAGAGTCCTCGGCGGTACCCGCAGAAGATATGCGAATATCGGCGATGTTGTTGTTGCTTCCGTTAAAAAAGCAACACCGGGCGGCGTTGTTAAAAAAGGCGACGTTGTTAAGGCAGTTATCGTTCGTTCCGCTAAGGGACTCCGCAGAGAAGACGGTACCTATATCCGCTTCGATGAGAACGCTGCCGTAATTATCAAGGAAGACAAGAACCCCAGAGGAACCCGTATCTTCGGGCCTGTTGCTCGTGAGCTCCGTGACAAGGACTACATGAAGATCCTTTCACTCGCTCCCGAAGTACTTTAATGGAGGCGCCGCATATGAATAATTTACATGTAAAAACTGGCGACACCGTAGTTATCCTCAGCGGCCGCGATAAGGGCAAGCAGGGTAAGGTCGTAGAAGTTTCTCCTAAGGAGAAGAAGGTCATCGTTGAGAATATCAACATGGTCACTAAGCACGTAAAGCCCAGACAGATGGGTCAGGCAGGCGCTATCGTGAAATGCGAGGCTCCGTTGTATGCCTGCAAGGTAATGGCTGTATGCCCTAAGTGCGGCAAGCCTACCAGACTTGGTCACAAGATCAAGGAAGACGGAACTAAAGTCAGAGTCTGCAAGAACGCAGGCTGCGGCAGCGAATATTAATGAAAGGAGTTACCTATAATGGCAGCAAATCTTAAAGAACTTTATGTCAGCACAGTAGCTCCCGCTCTTATGAAAAAGTTCGGCTACAAGAGTGTTATGCAGATACCCAAGATCGACAAGGTCGTTATCAATGTCGGCGCAGGCGAGGCTAAGGATAATTCCAAGGTCATCGACGCTATCATGAACGATCTCGGTCTTATCACAGGTCAGAAGCCCGTTGTATGCCGCGCTAAGAAGTCGGTTGCGAACTTCAAGATCCGTGAGGGTATGCCTATCGGCGTCAAGGTCACCCTCAGAGGCGAGAGAATGTACGAATTCCTCGACAGACTCTTCAATGTTGCGTTCCCCCGTGTACGTGACTTCAGAGGCATCAGCGCCAACTCCTTCGACGGAAGAGGCAACTATTCCACAGGTATCAAGGAACAGCTTATCTTCCCCGAGATCGAGTACGATAAGATAGACAAGGTACGCGGAATGGATATCAACATCATCACCACCGCAAACACAGATGAAGAAGCCAAGGAGCTCCTCGATATGATGGGCGCTCCCTTTGCAAAGTAATAGGAGGGAAAACTAATGGCAAAAACATCTATGAAGATCAAGCAGCAGAGAACACCTAAGTTTTCCACCAGAGCTTACAACAGGTGCAAGATCTGCGGCAGACCCCACGCTTATCTGAGAAAGTACGGTATCTGCCGTATCTGCTTCAGAGAGCTTGCTCATAAGGGTCAGATACCCGGCGTTAAGAAGGCAAGCTGGTAATCGGCAAACGGACCGATACTATACTATCAAGGAGGTTACAAGGTATGCAAATTACTGATACAATTGCTGATATGCTTACAAGAATCCGCAATGCGAATTCCGCAAAGCACGCAACAGTTGATGTTCCTGCTTCCAATATGAAGAAATCCATCGCTCAGATCCTTGTTGACGAGGGCTACATCAAGAGCTTTCAGGTCATTGAGGACGGCAAGCAGGGTATAATCAGAATAACACTTAAGTACGGCGATAACAAATCTCAGGTTATCACCGGTCTGCGCAGAGTTTCCAAGCCCGGTCTGCGCATATATTCAAGCTGCGAGGATATGCCCAAGGTAATGAAGGGTCTCGGCATCGCTATCGTTTCAACTTCTAAGGGAGTTATGACCGATAAGAAGGCAAGAGAACTCAACGTCGGCGGCGAAGTCCTGGCATTTGTCTGGTAAGGAGGAACACAAGCTATGTCAAGAATCGGCAGAAAGCCTATTAGTGTTCCCGCCGGAGTAGATGTAAAAATCGACGGCGCAACCGTTACGGTTAAGGGACCTAAGGGTACATTAACAAAGTCCTTCCACCCTGATATGATAATCAGACAGGAAGGCAGTGAGATAATCGTTGAGCGTCCTTCCGAGGATAAGCTCCACAAGTCTCTTCACGGTCTTACAAGAACTCTCGTAAGCAACATGGTAGAGGGCGTTACAACAGGCTTCTCCAAGTCGCTCGATATCGAGGGTATCGGTTACCGTGCTCAGAAGCAGGGCAAGAACCTCGTTATGAACCTCGGTTTTTCTCATCAGGTGATCGTTCCTGAGACCGACGGAATCACAATTGATGTTCCTCAGCCCACCAAGATCATTATCAACGGCATCGACAAGCAGGCTGTAGGTCAGTTCGCTGCTGAGGTAAGAGAAAAGAGACCTCCCGAGCCTTATAAGGGCAAGGGTATCCGCTACACAGGCGAGAGGATCATCCGCAAGGAAGGTAAGGCAGGTAAGGGCAAGAAGTAATTCTTTCGTCCCGTACTTTAAGATAATCGAAATAAGGATCCTGATATACGAAAGAGGATGGGACAGCTTACAGCTACTATCCTCCAGTTTGAAAAGGAGTTGAATCTAATGGTTAAGCAGTTCGACAGAAAGGCTGCAAGAGCTAAGAGACAGCTGAGAGTCCGTAATAAGATCAGCGGCACAGCAGAGTGCCCCAGACTCAACGTTTTCCGCAGCTCTAAGCACATCTACGCTCAGATCATTGACGACGTCGCAGGCGTAACTCTCGCAAGCGCTTCTTCAATGGAAAAGGGCTTCTCCGCTAACGGAGGCAATATGGACGGCGCATATGAGGTAGGCAAGGCTATCGCTGAAAAGGCTAAGGCTAAGGGTATCACAGACGTCGTTTTCGACCGTGCAGGCTATCTCTATCACGGCAGAGTTGCAAAGCTCGCCGAGGGCGCAAGAGAGGGCGGACTCAATTTCTAAGAGAAATGAGTTCATGCCCCGAATAACTTAAGGAGGTTACAATTTTGGCAAAGATAGATGCTTCAAATCTCGAACTTACCGAAAAGGTAGTTGCCATTAACAGAGTATCCAAGACTGTTAAGGGCGGCCGTATCTTCAAGTTTGCCGCTCTCGTGGTTGTCGGCGACGGCAACGGCACAGTAGGCTTCGGTATGGGAAAATCGGGAGAAGTTCCCGACGCTATCCGCAAGGGTATCGAGGACGCTAAGAAAAATTTGATCAAGGTTTCTCTGAAGGGCTCTACGATCCCTCATGAGACTATCGGTAAGTTCGGCGCAGGCAGAGTTCTTATGAAGCCCGCTGCAGCCGGTACAGGAGTTATCGCAGGCGGTCCTGTTCGTGCCGTTATCGAAATGGCAGGTATCAAGGATATCAGAACAAAGTCCCTGCGCTCCAATAACGCATGCAACGTAGTAAGAGCTACGATAAACGGTCTTGCAAGCCTTCGCAGTGCAGAGGAAGTTGCACAGGTAAGAGGCAAGACTGTAAAGGAAATCTTAGGATAAGGAGGATGTCGGCAATGGCACTTAATGTAAAGCTCGTAAAGAGCCTTAACGGCCGCACCAAGGATCAGATAGCTACTGCTAATTCCATGGGGCTCCGCAAGATCGGCGACGCTACACAGCAGCCCGATAATGACGCCACTAAGGGCAAGATAAAGAAGATATCCCACCTCATCGAGGTAACAGAAGGCTAATTTACAAGGAGGTGCACAACCATGAAGTTACACGAATTATCACCTGCACCCGGCTCTGTCAAGGATGTTAAGAGAATCGGCAGAGGCCATGGCTCCGGTCACGGCAAGACAGCGGGCAAGGGCCATAAGGGTCAGTGGGCTCGTTCCGGCGGCGGCGTAAGACCCGGCTTTGAAGGCGGTCAGATGCCCCTCGCAAGAAGAATCCCCAAGAGAGGCTTCAACAATATATTCGCAACTAAGTATGCAACAGTCAACGTTTCCGCACTTGAAGTATTCAAGGAGGGAACAACAGTCGACGCTGAGCTGTTAAAGGCACAGGGCATCATCAAGAAGGAACTTGACGGCGTTAAGATCCTCGGAAACGGTGAGCTCACTAAGAATCTTACAGTAAAGGCTGCGGCTTTCTCGGCTTCGGCTAAGGAAAAAATTGAGAAGGCAGGCGGGAAGGCTGAGGTGATGTAATGTGTTCAAAACTTTCAGAAATGCCTGGAAGGATGAATCGCTTCGCAAGAAGATCTTATTCACATTACTCATCATAGTTATTTTCCGTTTCGGATGTACTCTTCCTGTTCCGTTCCTTGACGCGAGCAAGCTGGGCGATCTTATGGGCACAGGCTCTATACTCACCTATCTTGATACGCTGTCGGGCGGTGCTCTCTCAAAGGGTACGGTATTCGCACTTTCGATACAGCCGTTCATCAACGCTCAGATCATTATCCAGCTTCTGACCTACGCTCTTCCTCCTCTGGAAAGACTCTCCAAGGAGGGCGAAGAGGGAAGAAAAACGCTCCAGAAGATCACAAACGTTGTTTCTCTGGTCATCTCCCTTGTAATGGCTTACGCTTATTACGTAACTATGAGAAATCAGGGAGCGGTGAGATATACTTCGGGATTTGAAGGCGCTTTCGTTGCGGTCGTTATCATCGCTACGTTCACAGCAGGCTCCAGCCTTATCGTATGGCTCGGAAACCTTATCAACGACAAGGGTATCGGAAACGGTATCTCTATCCTGCTCTTCGCAGGTATCGTCGCGAGAGGTCCTTCCGCTCTGCTCAGCCTTGTGAATAATATCAATTCCGATACAAAGTACGTTATACTCGTTCCTCTTATCATTATCGTATTCATCCTTATGATCGGCTTTATCGTTCTTATGAACGAGTCCGAAAGAAGGATACCCGTCCAGTTCGCTAAGCGCGTTGTCGGAAGAAAACAGTACGGCGGTCAGAACACTCATATTCCTATCAAGGTAGCAATGAGCGGCGTTATGCCTATCATCTTCGCTATGTCCTTCATGGCGATACCTGCGACTATCGGAATGTTCAAGCCTGCGTATGCTGCTCCCGAGGGCTTCTGGCAGAAGTTCTACAACGGCTTCCTTAACGTATTCAGCTACAACAGCGTATGGTACGGCATAATCTATTTTGTACTGATCATCGCATTCAACTACTTCTATGTATCTATGATGTATGATCCGATACAGATAGCAAACAATCTTCGTCAGAACAACGGCGGTATCCCCGGCATCAGACCCGGAAAGCCTACCTCCGATTATATCAAGAAGATCCTTTCAAAGATCACTCTTATCGGAGCAGTTTTCCTCGGCGTTATCGCAGTTCTCCCCATTCTGTTCAACAGGGCTTTCCCCACACTGAACATCTCAATGGGCGGTACTTCGATACTGATCGTCGTAAGCGTATCGCTTGAAACTATGAGAACGCTCGAATCCCAGCTGATGATGCGTCACCATTCGGGATTCCTTGAATAATTTTAAGGAGGATATATTATGAATCTGATTCTTCTCGGCGCTCCCGGCGCAGGCAAGGGCACTCAGGCTGAGGTCATCAGCAAGACCCTTGGTATCCCCCAGATCTCTACAGGCAATATCCTGAGAGAAGCCGTAAAGAACGGCACAGAGTGCGGCCTTAAGGCAAAGTCCTTTATGGACAGCGGCGCTCTCGTTCCCGACGACGTTGTTATCGGTATCCTTAAGGACAGGATAGCCGAGGACGACTGCAGAGACGGCTTTATTCTCGACGGATTCCCCAGAACAGTGCCTCAGGCTGAGGCTCTCGAAACAATGGGCGTCCGCATAGACAAGGTCATCGAGATCGACGTTCCCGATGAGGATATCAAAAACAGGATCGGCGGCAGAAGAGTCTGCGAAAAGTGCGGCGCTTCCTATCACGTTTCCTTCAAGCCTACCAAGGTCGAAGGCATCTGCGACAGCTGCGGCGGCAATACCGTTCAGCGTAAGGACGACGCTCCCGAAACTGTTATCGAAAGACTTAAGACCTACCACGAAACAACCGCTCCGCTGGTCGATTTCTACAAGAAGCTCGGCAAGCTCACAACGGTTGTCGGCAAGCCTACAGTTGAAGCTACTTCCGAGCTTATGCTCGCAGCGGTAAAGGCGTAAACCGAAAGGCATGACAAATGGTTAATGTTAAATCAAAGTCCGAACTGGAAATAATGCGTGAGGCCGGCATCATCGCCGGGAACGCACTCCACTTCGGCGGGCAGAGTATCAAGCCCGGTATGACTACCTATGAGCTTGACAAGATCATCCACGACTATATCGTGAAGCACGGAGCCACACCGTCCTTTTTGGGCTACGGCGGCTTTCCGGGCTCCGCCTGCATCTCGATAAACAATAAGGTCATTCACGGCATCCCTTCAAAAAAGGAACGCATCCGTGAGGGTGATATCGTCAGCATAGACGTGGGAGCTTACTACAAAGGCTTCCACGGTGATACCGCTTATACCTTTGCTGTCGGAAATGTTTCTGAGGAAGCGCGTCAGCTCCTTAAGGTGACTAACGAAAGCTTGTTCAAGGGCATTGAACAGGCAGTAGTCGGGAACCGCGTCGGCGATATCTCACACGCCGTCGAGGAACACTGCACTTCTTTTGGATATGGCGTTGTCAGGCAGTACGTCGGTCACGGCGTCGGCATGAAGCTCCATGAATCCCCCGAGGTCCCCAATTTCGGCCGCGCGGGTCACGGCTTCAAGCTCTGCGAAGGCATGGTCATCGCCATAGAACCTATGATCAATGCGAAGGGCGAAGGAGTCAAGACTCTCTCCGACGGCTGGACCGTGTTGACCGAATCGGGTTCACTCTCTGCTCATTTTGAGCATACAGTCGCAATCACGTCCAATGGGCCGGAATTGTTAACGATGCCCACTATTATTTAGAGGGGGACGCATTGTGGAAGCCGTAAACGGAAGGATCGTACGGGTGATCGCAGGACATGACAAGAACTTGTTCATGATAATCACCGCAGTCGAGGGCGATTTCGCTTTTCTTTGCGACGGGAAGTCCCGAAAACTCGCAAAACCCAAGAAAAAACGATTAAAACACCTGAGATTTACCAATACTGTGATAGATACCGACGGTCTGACCGATAAAAAGCTCAGAAGAGTTATCGGAGAATATACCGGTAACATAAGCAAATCCGAAACCGAAAATCCGTAAGGAGGCGTTATACGCTTTGTCTAAGGAAGATGTAATTGAGATCGAAGGAACAGTTGTAGAGGCTCTTCCGAACGCGACCTTCCAGGTTGAGCTTTCAAACGGACACAAGATTCTTGCCCATGTTTCCGGTAAGCTGAGAATGAACTACATCAGAATCGTTCCCGGCGACAAGGTAACTGTTGAGATGTCGCCGTATGACCTCTCTAAAGGCAGAATTACATGGAGAGCAAAATAAGCGGATAAATTCTGCACAAGTAAACCAAATCACGATAGTAGGAGGAATTATCAATGAAAGTAAGACCTTCAGTTAAGCCTATCTGCGAAAAGTGCAAGGTAATCAAGAGAAAAGGTAAGATCATGGTTATCTGCGAAAATCCTAAGCACAAGCAGCGTCAGGGCTAATAAAATAACAAAAAACAGCTCGTACACATTATGTACGATAATTTTTAGCGGAGGTGTATTGTATAATGGCACGTATTGCCGGTGTTGACCTTCCCAAGGATAAGAGAGTCGAAATCGGACTTACTTATATCTACGGAATCGGTCGTAAATCTGCTGAGACAATTCTTGCAAACACAGGGGTAAACCCCGATACCAGAGTAAAGGATCTTACTGAGGACGACGTGGCTAAGCTGCGTGAGTATATCGACCACAACTACATGGTTGAGGGCGATCTCAGAAGAAGCGTTGCTCTTAATATCAAGAGACTTGTTGAAATTGGCTGCTACAGAGGCGTTCGTCACCGCAAGGGTCTTCCCGTAAGAGGTCAGAGAACCAAGACTAACGCAAGAACTCGCAAGGGTCCTGTAAAGACAATCGCTAACAAGAAGAAGTAAGGAGGGCTAACGTATGGCACAGGCTAAGAAGACGACCGTCAGAAGACGTCGTGAACGTAAAAATATTGAAAATGGCGCTGTTCATATCCAGTCCACTTTCAACAATACGATAGTAACTATTACAGATACTCAGGGAAATGCTATCTCATGGGCATCTGCAGGCGGTCTCGGTTTCAGAGGCTCCAAGAAGTCCACTCCCTTCGCAGCTCAGACTGCTGCTGAAACTGCAGCAAGAGCAGCTATGGAGCATGGTCTTAAAACAGTAGAGGTTTACGTAAAGGGTCCCGGAGCAGGACGTGAAGCAGCTATCAGAGCTCTTCAGACCGTAGGTCTCGAGGTCAAGCTCATCAAGGACGTAACTCCTATCCCTCACAACGGATGCCGTCCTCCCAAGAGAAGACGTGTCTAATTTATCGGAGGTGTTATTGAAATGGCAGTTAATAAAGATCCTATTTTAAAGAGATGCCGCTACTTCGGCATCAGCCCCATGGTCATGGGCGTTTCCAAGGAGTCCAAGAGAAACCCCGGCGCCAATAACAGAAAAAAGGTTTCCGAATATGGCATGCAGCTGAAGGAAAAGCAGAAGCTGAAGTTCATCTACGGCGTTATGGAAGATCCCTTCCGCCATTATTTCGAGATCGCTAACAAGATGGAGGGTAAGGCCGGTGATAACCTTATCACTATCCTCGAGTCCAGACTTGATAACGCAGTATACAGAATGGGTCTTGCTCTTACAAGACGTGAGGCAAGACAGCTCGTTACTCACAGACACTTCACCGTTAACGGCAAGCGCATCAATATCCCTTCTTACAGACTTAAGGTCGGCGATGTAGTTGCTCTCTACGAGGGCAGCAGAAGCAGCGCTAAGTTCAAGGACGTTGTTGAGCAGACTGCCGGCAGAGTAACTCCTCTCTGGCTTGAAGCAGATAAGGATAACTTCTCTGCAAAGGTTGTCCGCATGCCCGGCATGGAGGACATCGACTACGAGACTGAGACAAGCCTTGTTGTTGAGCTTTATTCCAAGTAATAAGCTTTTAGCTTATTATTTCACTACGACGCGAATTAGGAGGGTTTTGTAAATGCTGGAAAAAATAGTTACGCCGGAAATTGAAACCGCAAAGCTCGAAAGCAACGGAACATACGGTATGTTCGTACTCGCTCCGCTGGAGCGCGGCTATGGTACAACTCTCGGCAACAGCCTGAGACGAGTGCTGCTCTCCTCGCTTCCGGGTGTCGCAGTTACATCTGTAAAGATCGAAGGCGTACACCACGAATTATCTACAATCCCCGGAGTTAAGGAGGATGTCACCGAGATCATCCTTAACCTTAAAGGCTTGACTGCAAAGCTTTACGGCGAAGCGCCCAAGACGGTATATATCCAGGCGGAGGACGAATGCGTCGTTACCGCAGGCGATATCAAGACCGATTCCGAGGTGGATATCCTTGTGCCCGATATGCACATCGCTACCCTCGGCAAGGACGCTAAGCTGTATATGGAAATTGTACTGGATAAGGGCAGAGGCTATGCTCCCGCAGAGAAGAACAAGCGCCCCGATCTCCCCGATACCATTGCAGTTGATTCCATTTACACGCCTGTACTGAAGGTGAATTACCGCGTCGAGGATACTCGTCTCGGTAACGTTACGGACTACGATAAGCTTATCCTTGAGGTGTGGACCGATGGTACCATCTCCGCTAAGGAAGCTGTGTCCCAAGCAGCCAATCTCCTCAACGAGCACCTGAAATTATTCATCAATCTTTCCGATGAGTCCTCTATCACAGAGATCATGGCGGAAAAGGATGAAAAGGGTAAAGAAAAGATCCTTGAGATGACCATTGAGGAACTTGACTTGTCAGTACGTTCATTCAACTGCCTGAAGCGTGCGGGAATTAATACTGTTGACGATCTGGTCAATAAGTCCGAAGAAGAAATGATGAAGGTTAGAAACCTTGGTAAAAAGTCCTTTGACGAGGTCAGGGAGAAAATGGCTTCACTGGGCCTGAACCTCTCCTCCGAGGACGACAGCTGAAATTAATTGTAAGGAGTGATCATAATGCCGGGAACAAGAAAGCTGGGCCGCACAAGCGACCACAGAAAGGCTATGCTCAGAGCTATGGTGACTTTCCTCCTCGAGAACGGAAAGATCGAAACCACAGTTACAAGAGCTAAAGAAGTTCGTTCTATGACTGAAAAGATGATTACAATAGCTAAGACTAACGATTTACATTCAAAGCGTCAGGTTCTTGCATATGTAACTAAGGAAGATGTTGTAAAGAAGCTGTTCGATGAGATCGCACCTAAGTATGCGGACAGGAATGGCGGATATACAAGGATCTACAAGATCGGTCCCCGCCGCGGTGATGCTGCTGAGATGGCTATCATCGAGCTGGTTGACTGATTCTGAACTATATATTTTCATCGCCCTGCGGATATCCGTGGGGCGGTTTTTTTTGCGTAAAAATCGGGTAAAATGTTAAGAACACTTTTTCGGAATGATAAAATTGCTAATATGCGACATAAAGCTTTGTTCAAAATTGACATAAGTAACAAAAAACAAGCGCTTTCCTTGACAAATGAACGGATTTGTAGTATTATATAATTATGTAGGAGTATATACAAGGGATAACTGTCCCTGCAGCTCCGCATATAGATAGAAAATCAACGTGTGTATGATATTTATCATTGAAAGGACCGACATGCCTTGGGAATGTCTACAGGAACCAAAAAAGCCTTAAAAAAAGCCGTTAAAAAGAAAAATAAACGGCGCAGAGGCAGCTGGCTTTTTATTCAGCATGGGGACGGCATAGGCGAGGTGTTCAGCAAGCTCCTTACTCAGTTTGCGGTGCTTGTGCTTATCGCCTGCGGAGTTATCCTGCTAAACGAGCTTCGCATCTCACTGAATACCAAACAGCTTAATTCTGACCTAAAAGAGATATGGCAGTCTTATAAGACCGAGCTGGGGGATTCTCTCTCCGGGCTGGGTATCGGCGGGGAGCCTGAGGTGCTTCCGGCGGCACAGCAGCTGCTGGCAATCAACCCCGATACCGTGGGCTATCTCTATATCGACGGGACCGATATATCTCTCCCCGTTGTTCAGCGAAAATCCTCCGACGGCAACAGCTATTACCTTAAGACTGCGTTCGATGGCTCAGCTAATAAGGCAGGTACCATATTCCTCGATTACCGAGCAGAGCTTACCGCGAAAAAGCGCTCCGATGTGCTTACCCTATATGGTCATAATCAGCGTGATATGACTATGTTCGGGGAACTTAAATACTACAAGAACGACATCGATTTTTATAAAAATCATCCGACTATCAACTTTTCCTCAAACTACTCTGCGGATGTTTACAAGATCTTCGCTTACTTCGTGATCGAAACAAGAGAGGATCAGACCGCGGACGGAAATGTTTTTAAATATCATAACTATATCGACCTCGACAGGAATTCCTATAAGGAATTTATCGACAATATTATGGAACGCTCCCAGATACTGACCTCTGTGGACGTTGAATACGGCGACGAGTTTCTGGTGCTTTCTACCTGCTCCAGCGAGTTTGAGGATTCAAGATTCGTCGTGTTCGCACGCAAGACCCGAACGGGTGAGGATATATCCGTGGATACCTCCTCGGCAGTGCTCAATTCTGCCGCTAAGGAGCCCGACTGGGACGTAATTTACTGATTTCAGGAGAATCTCATGCCAATAGATAACAAAGATAAAAATACTTCGGGCGGCTCCCGATTTGCTTCGACCTCCGACAGCTCTTCGGACAAGCCCAAGAACAGCTTCGCCGAAAGCTTTATCCCTTCAAGGGAGGACAGCACTAAGGTGAAGATCCGCAAAATTGCTGTGCTTGCAGTTATTGTGGCACTGCTGGCGGCATTGGTGTTCTTCCTCGTATCGCTCGTGTCGGGCTCCCGTGAGGACGGCTCCGATACCGCAGAGGGAACTGAACTCGAAACTAACCTTATCACCGAGGTCACTACGGAAACTACCACCGTGACAACAGTTCCTGAGACCGAGACCGAGACCGAAACAACAACTACTCCGCCTCCGCCGCTGGTGATGAGGGAGGATATCTCCTCCTATGTGGACCAGAACCCCGATACTGCGGGCTGGCTCAAGGTGGACGGCACTGCCATAAACAGCGTTATCCTTCAGGGCGAGGATAATGACTACTACCTTAACCACACCTTCTACGGCGGCAGCAGTCAGGCCGGCTCCCTTTATGTGGACTTCCGCTGCGTTATCAACGACTATGACTTCAATCAGTCGGATAATGTGACCATCTATGGTCATAATCAGGCGGACGGCTCCATGTTCGGAACTCTGCAGTATTACAAGGTCACTAAGCAGAATACAAGCAGGTTCTCCTTCTATCA
Source organism: Oscillospiraceae bacterium (assembly GCA_051882725.1). Lineage (GTDB taxonomy): Bacteria > Bacillota > Clostridia > Oscillospirales > Ruminococcaceae > RGIG4694. The sequence goes on along the minus strand of JBJESJ010000129.1, from coordinate 12,076 downwards.
GGAACATCCGACATTTACTTTCTCGAATCTTTACGAGGAGTATACATATAAAATAGTTGCAATGTTCGTTTCCGAGTCCAGCTCCTCACAGGCAAGGGACGGGGAGATATTCGACCCTCATAACTTCGTGAGGTTCAGCTCCGACAGCTCGGATAAGCGCAGCTTTGAGAATTTTGTGAAGAATATCAACGAACGAACTGAGATCCTTACGGGAGTGGACATCGAAGAGGGTGACAAATTCATGACCCTTTCTACCTGCTCCAATGAATTTGATAACTCACGCTTTATCGTTATCGGAAGAAGAGTGCGGGACGGCGAGAGCCCCGAGGTGGATACCTCCCTCGCACAGCTTAATCCGAATGTCAAGGAGCCCGACTGGAACTACATCTACTACGGCAACTGACGTAACATAGATTGGAGATCAATATGTCAGAAGAAAAAAAAGAACAGGACAGCGAAGCTGAGCCTGCCGATAATAAAAATCATGTGGGCGGTTTTTTTGACAGCCTTATCGCCGATTTTTCACTTGATGATCTGCCTCCTTCGGACAGCAAAAAGGAACAGTCCGATGAGGAAGAGGACGGCGAGGTCGTTGTCGAGACCGTTGAGGGCATAACTCTTGAGTCCCCTGAGGAACAGAGAGAGGCCGCAGATACGGAATCGGTGGTCCTGTTCGATCTTGACGATCCCGGGTCTGCTTCTGAAGCATCTCCCGAGGATTCCGACAGCGAAGAGTCTCCTGCCCATGAACAGGAGCCCAGAAAGGTGGGCTTCTTCCGCGGACTGTTCCCCATGAAGGGCGACAGCGTCTTGGAAATAATCAGAAAAATAATATTCCTTATCGCCGTTATCGTGTTCATCACCGCGGCGGTGCTGCTGATAATAAACCTCGTGCAGTCCAAACAGGCTGTGGAGGATCAGAAAAAGGACGAGGAAATTATCGTTACTACCGTGGCGACCACTATCGACGAAAACGGAGAGGTCGTTACGATCCCTCCCACAGAAGAGGAAATTCTGGAGCATAATTTCTCTGTAATGGAATATTATAAGAATATAAACCCCGATGTGGTGGGATTTATCGAGCTGGAGGGCTGCGATATCGCTCAGCCTGTGGTCCAGACCGATGATAATGACTACTATCTCACTCACACCTACTATAACGGCGTTAATCAGGCAGGCTCCATCTTCATGGATTACCGCTGCACCGTTACAGAGGATTACGTTTCTCCGAATATCGTGCTCTACGGCCATAATCAGCGCGACGGCACCATGTTCGGCAACCTTAAGAAATACAAGTATGACCTTGATTTCTACGCAGAGAACCCCGTGATAACATTTAATACCGAGTTTGAATCGGGTCAGTATGTTATCTTCGCGTTCTTTGTTACCAATACACTCGAAAAGCAGGACAGCAGGGGAGAGGTCTTCCACTACCACGACTACATCGAGACCCTTTCCAATCCCGGCACCTTCGGCTGGTATATGAGTCAGGTCAACAGGAGAAATCAGATAATCTCTCCCGTTGATGTGACCTACGGCGACCGTCTGCTGGTGCTTTCTACCTGCTCAAACGAATACGCTGATTCCCGTTTTGTAGTGTTTGCAAGGCTTCTCCGTGAGGGCGAAACTGTTGATTCCTTCGATTTCACCAGGGCAAAGCTTAACGAAAATGCCAAGGGCATCGACTGGAATGCAGTGCTTTCCGTTCCCACAAGGGCAACTACTGCGGCGGAGACTACAGTCTCCGAGAGCGAGACCTCAGAAACAACTACTGTTCCCGAATCCGAGACCTCGGAGGATACTTCTTCCCAACGCAGGAAAAAGACTACTGCCGAGACTACAGAGGCGGAAACTACCGTTGTCACTACCGAGGGAACTACCGTTCCGGTGACCTCCGAGGAAACTACTACATCGAAAACGACAGTTACCGAGACTTCTGCGGAGGAAACTTCGGATACCACTGCGCCCGAAACTAAGGCGACTACTACTCCCTCGCATACGACGCCTGCTCCGCCGACAACAACTGCTGTTACGACGACAACAACTGCGCCGACAACTCCTCCCGAGACAGCGCCCCCCGAGACTTCAGCTCCCACAGAGCCTGAAACCCCCGCGCAGACGGAGCCTCCTGCTCCCCCGGAGGGAAGCCCCGCAGCAGATACATGATAAAACCGCATATGTTCAGATAGAATGGAGATAGGCTTTGTATGTCCAAAGAGAAAGACAGGGCAAAAAAACCGCATTACGATATTGACAACAGAGGCAGCTTCGACTTTGCTCCCCGCAGCCGCACCGCAGTTCCTGCCGCGGAAGGCAAAAAACGGGTCAGTCCTGCGTTTATCGCTGCTGTTATTGTGCTTGCGGCATGTCTTGTCGTTCTGGGCTGGCACTTCTACACTGCCTACGAGGCTAAGAAGAATAATCAGAAGATCTCCGATATCTATAACAGCACCACTCAGTACCGCGTGATACACGCCGCCGATGAGGACTCTTCCGAGGATACGGCTGCTGCCGCTTCCGCCGATGAGGATATCTCCAAGGACGGCGCCGGCACCGAGATAGTCAGGGAGCCGCTGGTGATAACTCCGTCGGCTCAGGAGCTGCTGAACATAAATCCCGATACCGTGGGATATGTCAGGATACCCGGACTTATCGAAGAGGTCGTTGTTCAGGGCGACGACGATAAGTACTACCTCACCCACAACTTTTACGGCGAGACCCGTCAGTGCGGCACATGCTTCGCTGACTACCGCAATAACGTAAATGATTATCCCGACCTGCAATCAGACAATATCGTCCTCTATGCGCATAATCAGAAGGACAACTCCATGTTTGGAAATATGGATTATTACCGCTGGAATTATAATTACTGGCAGGAAAATCCTTTTATATATTTCAGTAACAATTATGAGGAAAGTACCTATGTGATAATTTCTTCCTTTGTTACTAACGCTCTCCCCGAGCACGATGACGGCAATGTCTTTGATTATTGGAACTATATTGATTTCAATGATACGTATTCCTACGATACGTTCATTTCCGAAATAACAAAGCGCAGCACCATTATCACAGGGGTGGACGTTCAGCCGACCGATAAGTTCCTTACTCTTTCCACCTGCTCCACAGAGTGGGACGAATCCCGCCATGCTATCGTGGCAAGACGTCTTAGGGATGGGGAATCTATCGACGACTTTGATACATCAGAACTGCAGATCAATCCAAATCCGAAGTGGCCCGCCATATACTATAAATACCACGGCGGCTCATATTCGGAATAAGCAAACGAAAAGAGATAACAGTACACCGAGAGCGCGTCCTGATATGGGCATAGAAAAATATCAGCTCCGCGAGATCGAGCCAAAAAAGAAAAAGCTCGCTTTGCACAGGACATGCCAAAACAAGAGCCTCCGCAGCAGCAGACTCCGGAGACTTCGAAACAGGGTTTATATTTGTGCTCTGCATGAATATATCTGCGACCCGTGAAAGGATTCTGTTAAAAATGAAGCTAAAACACTTACTGAACGGCATAGCCGCTGTCCTTACCGTGGGAATGTTCTACACTTTCTCATTCTGCATGGTACAGGATGTCCATGAGGAGGATATCGCCTCCGAATACTTCTATGCCGAAAACACCGAGGAGACCGTTCCCGACGAGGAGCTTCCCGTTCCCACTGCCGAGACCGTTTCCGACGAGACCGCTGCGGTGCTGCAGGCAGGACTTTCTTCCGTAAAGCCTAAGGCTCCCTCACAGATAATCATCCCGAAGGCAGTCCCCGACGTTGACGAGCTTATCTCGTCTGCACCCAGACTGGACGCCGATCCCGATGAGATCACCGACGAAAATTACGACGAGAACAGCGTTCTCTACAGCGGATTCTCCGATAATGAGCTGGATAAGATATTTAAGGAAGAGGATAACGTATACGAATATCAGAGCGCTTCCGCGTCCGCTTCCGAAAGCCGCAGCAGCGCAAAGGATACCAAGCAGAATGCGGATTCTGAGGGCAGCACCGCTTCGGACAGGGCTCCCGACAGCGGAAATATCACCGCTGAGGACATAAACAGAGGTTATCTTGAAGCAAGTCCCTCCGTTTATTCCGCAACTCACGGCGAAAGCTATGTTACCGAGTATAAGGAGGAGCAGACTGTTGAGGCTGCTGTGCTTCCCGAGCCCGATCCCGATTACAGCTTCTCCGAGGTTGTCGGAAGCGGCGAAACGGGCAAATCTACATACGCTGAATTTGATGAAAACGGTTCGGGCGAGATATTTACCGCAAAGGTACACGGCAAGGTGCAGGATTTCGACGCTTACGAGCTGGTCTGCATGATCGTTGCCAATGAGATGTCTCCCTCATTCAGCAAGGAGGCTCTTAAGGCACAGGCTGTCGCAGCGTATTCCTATGTAAAATATCATAACGTAAAGGGTACCGTAGCTTCCGTTCTGGTCAAGGAGGATATCCCCGATGAGGTCAGAGAGGCTGTTGCTTCCGTATGGGGACAGTGCTGCTACTATAAGGGCGCTGTGGCACAGACTGTATATACCGCCTCTACTTCGGGATATACCGCTTCCGCACAGAATGTCTGGGGCGGCGACGCAGTTCCTTATCTGCAGAGCAAGGAGTGCCCCTTTGATAAGGACTATGACCCTAACTACGGCGTTGAAAAGACATTCTCCGAAAGCGACGTAAAAGCCCGTCTTGAAAGATACCTCGGCATAAGCCTTTCGGCTGATCCCGAAAACTGGCTGGTCGTTACAGAGTATGAGGACGGCAACTACGCGGCTTCCATAAGCGTTGACGGTCAGGCTGTGATAAGCGGTGCCGTTCTTCGCGAAAAGGTGCTTGGCTACGGCATAAAGAGCGCTTCATTCACAGTCTCATATTCCGACGGGGCATTTACCTTCACTACATACGGCTACGGCCACGGAGTCGGTATGAGCCAGAACGGCGCAAATATTCTTGCAAAACAGGGATATTCCTACGTTGATATTCTGAAATTCTATTACGAGGGAATTACAGTCGAATGATCGGCATATATGAATTTATTAATGACAAACGCCGCGGAAAGGAACATTCTGCGGCGGATATCGAATGGTTTATCAAGGGCGTGACCGCGGGGGAGTTCCCCGATTATCAGGTTTCCGCATGGCTGATGGCAGTCTGCCTAAACGGTATGACCGACAGGGAAACTACCGCTCTTACACTGGCTATGGAACATTCGGGGGACGTTTTTTCGCCTTGTCTTGATAAATTCTGCGTTGATAAGCACAGCACGGGAGGCGTGGGAGACAAGGTCACCTTGTTTTCCGCGCCTGTTTGCGCGTCATGCGGAGTTTATGTCCCGAAAATGTCGGGAAGAGGCCTCGGCTTTACGGGAGGTACTATCGACAAGCTTGAAGCTGTCCCCGGTTTCCGCACAGGTCTTGCCTATGACGAGTTCATCTCGGTCATAAAGTCGGCGGGCTTTGCTATAACAGGACAGACGGGCTCACTTTGTCCCGCCGATAAGAAGCTGTATGCTCTGCGAAACGCTACCGCCACGGTGGAGTCTATCCCCCTTATCTGCTCCAGCATTATGAGCAAGAAGCTCGCTACGGGTGCGGACGGCATCGTTCTCGATGTGAAGGTGGGCGACGGCGCATTTATGAAGGACGAACAGTCCGCAGAACAGCTCGCTTCGGCAATGCTCCGCACAGCTGAGCTTGCGGGGAAGAAGGCTTCTGCGCTGCTTACCGATATGAATAAGCCGCTCGGAAGAAATGTGGGAAACGCGCTTGAAGTCATCGAGGCTATCGAGGCGCTTAAGGGCAATGCCGAGGAGGATTTCTCCGAGGTGGCATATGCCGTGACTGCGGAAATGCTGTCGCTGGCAGGAAAGGGCTCCTCTGAGGAGTGCATGGAGCTGGCTCATGAAGCCGTTTCTTCGGGAAGGGCGCTTGAAGCCTTCCGCAGAATGACAGAGCTGCAGGGCGGAGATACCCGCGTTATCGACGATTATTCGCTGTTTGCACAGCCGAAGCATAAAAAAGCCGTATATGCCGATAAAACAGGCTATATCGGCGGGATCTCCTGCGAAAGGACAGGGCTTGCTTCGCTGAAGCTGGGCGCGGGCAGGAAGGATAAGTCCTCCGATATAGATATGTCCGCAGGCATTATCTTCACCGCAGGAGTGGGCGACTTCGTGAATAAGGGCGATGAGCTGGCTGTGCTGTATACTTCCACAGACTGCGATATCAATGATATCGCCATGGAATTCGCCGGGAACTTTTCCATTTGTGAAAATCAGGTGAAGAAAAGGAAAAATGTTATAAAAATTCTAAGAAACTGTTGACAAAAACAAAAAATGTGTTTATAATATAAGCATAGGATCTGTTGATACACAGGCGAACAGGCAGGTGCTGACTGTCTGTCGCAAAGTATTATTAACAGGAGGAATTGACTATGTTTGAAAATCTCGGAAAAAAATTGACGGAAACAGGAAAGGCTATCGGCGATAAGACTAAGCAGGTATCCGAAACTACACAGCTGAGCTATAAGATCTCCGTTGCCGAAAAGGAAAAGGAGACCCTCTTCGCAGTGCTGGGCAAGTCCGTTTATGAAGAGGCTAAGGCTGACTCTCTCTCTCCCTATTTCGGTAAGTGTGAGGAGATATCCGCTAAGCAGGACGAGATCGACGAGATGAAGAAAAAACTCGATATCCTTAAGGGAGTTATCATCTGCAAGAACTGCGGAGCAGAATGTGACAAGGAGAACGACTTCTGCGGCAAGTGTGGCAGCAGGCTCGAAAAGCCTATAGAGCCCCCCATTTCAGCTGAAACGGAAGAGGCTGCTCCCGAAGAAAACTCGGCTGATGAGACTATTGACGAAGAAAAGTAAGAGTAAGCTGAGCTGATAATTTTGTCTGTATTGAGCAGATGTCGGATGGCATCTGCTTTTTTACTACTTTTTGAATAGAAATTTGAGGTGGACGTATGAGCGGTTCGACAGTTTCGGTATATCCCGACATTGCGGAAAAAAAGTATATCAGAAAAAAATATTTTATGACAGGACTGGCAGTTCTTATTGATCTTGTGATATTTCAGCTTTTCAGCCGTCTTTGCCTGCTTGTCGTGGGAGCGGTCTCGGGGGCTGACGGAGGTATCTCCGAATTATACCGCGAAGGTCGGATGATAGTCGCCTCCAATGATTATACGAGCTTGATTTATTCCATGGGTACGCCTGTGATAGCCGAGATAACGGCTATTGCTGTGGCTGTCCGCATGCTGGGTATCGACCTAAAAAGCAAATTCACGCTGGAGGGCTGCAGCTTGGGCGAGGTCGCGGGCGGCACGGCAGTGGGATATTTATTTCAGACGGTGGCTGCGTTTATTGTGATGCTCCTTTACTTTATCATAGACGGCAGCATAGATGGCATGTCGGACAGCAATATCGAACAGAGATCGTCGCTGGGAGCTAATATCATACTGTACCTGTATGTGTGCGCGCTGGGGCCGCTGCTGGAGGAGATACTCTTCCGCGGAGTTATCCTTGAATCCATGAAAATGTATAACTGCCGCTTTGCCGTGGTGTTTTCCTCGCTGATATTCGGGCTGATGCACGGCAACGCCGTACAGGCGATAAACGGCTTTTTAGTGGGACTTGTTCTGGGGACGCTCTACGTGAGAAGCAATTCGCTGGTGACCTGCACTTTCCTGCATATGATAATGAACACCGTTAATTCGGTCTGCTCGGTGCTTATATCGTCGTCTCCCGACCTTATGCAGAATATGCTGTCGGGAGAGCTTTCCTCGCTGTCGGGAGAGCTTTCCTCGCTGTCGGGGCTGCCGATAGCGGGCATCGTCATCAACCTGCTGATAAGGTGCGTGTCCTTCCCCGCGGGGATAGCGGTCCTCGTGGTGACGGGAATGAAGGGCTTCGGACTGATGAAGGCTAATGCCGCAGGAAAACATCGTGCGGCTCCGCTGGTGCTTACCACCGTCACATGGCTAATTGTAATAGTGGGCTATCTTGCGGTGATCGTTTATAATTTCTGAAAAAATCGGTCGGAGCTTTTGCGAAAATGCTCCGACCGATTGGTTTATTATTCCTTATTAAATTCGATAAGCTCCCGTTTCAGCCGTGCTGCGGGAAGTCCTACGATGTTGTTGTAGTCGCCCCGTATCGACTTCACAAGCATTCCGCCGTAGCCCTGTATGCCGTAAGCTCCTGCCTTGTCGAAGGGTTCGCCCGTGGCGATGTACTCGTTTATCTCATCGTCGGACAGCTCGTAGAACTCTACCTCGGATATCTGAGAGAATTTCCGCATCTTATCGCCTCTGCAGATGCATACTCCCGTGATGACAAGGTGAGTCTTTCCCGAAAGTCTTTTCAGCATATCAAAGGCGTCCTCGGCGTCGCGGGGCTTGCCTAAGATGACTCTGTCGATGAGAACGGTGGTGTCGCAGCCTATGACCGTCCTGTCGGGATATGCTGCGCTCACATGGCGGCATTTCAGCTCTGCCAGATATTCGGAGGATTCCTCGGGATAGATGTCCTCGGGGAGGATCTCCTCCACGTCCGCGGGAATTATCTCAAAATCGGGTGTGATGAGTGCCATAAGCTCTCTTCTTCGGGGCGACGCGGACGCCAGTATATATTTTTCCATTTCAGTATTCCTCGCTGATCTCAATTTCTTCATAGCCTTCGGAATATTCATCATAGGTGACCGTTTCGGTGTATTCCTGTTCGTAATACTCCTCGGATACGGCGGTCTCTTCCGTGACCTCCGTTTCTGCGGGCAGGATAACTATCGCCTGACTGTGCATCTGGGCAAAGCGGGTCTCGAACTTGTTGATGTTGTAGTCTATGATACCCTTCATGGGGTCGTTGAGGGTCACGGTATCGTTGTCGATATCAAAGCCTGCCAGCACTGCGCAGTGCTCGTTTAGGTACCAGTCCAGCTGCTCGCCCGTGTCGATGTCATACCATGTTTCGTAATATTCGGGTTCTATCATGCCGTCGGTCGCCCATATCAGCACAGGGATATTATCCTCCACGTAGCTGTACAGCGTATCGGGGGAGCAGCCCGAGATGTTCTTCACGATAAATCCGCCGCCGTGCTGATTGATATAGCTGTTGGCAGCCTTTTCGATTGCGTTGGCAAAACAGCCGTATCCCCGCGAGAACGGGTCGCCGATGAAATAGTCGTAGAAGCTGTCCTTGTAGGTCTTGCCGTCCTCGTACTTGTACCGTCCCGAGGATATGGGCAGATAATTCCGCGCCATATCGCACTTTTCGGCATCGAAGCCCCAGTAATTGAGCAGTATGGTCAGTGCCGTTATCTCGCAGCCCACGGGAAGTTCGGGCTTCTGCGAAATATTCTTCATGTCGATATAGACGGATTTCCCGTTGAATTCGGTGCGTTCGCGGCTGGTTATCACCGTTCTTGTCTGAGCGGGAGCCTCCGTTTCATCGGAGGACCCTTCCTCGGCATAGATATCCTCCTCAGTCTCCTCGGTCTCGGGAGGAACATAATCGTCGGGAAGAAGGTCCTCGGTATTCGCTGTGACGACATACGCCTTGGAAGCGGAGGTCTCGGGCGGCGGAGTAGGGACGGTCTCCTCGGGGGAGGTGGTCTGTATATTCAGCAGGTCGGTCTCTATCACGGGAGCAGTGTCGATATCGGTATTTCTGCCGCTGAGGATAAAGGTGGTCGCCGCTGCAATGACTGCCACGCCGAACACTGCGGCTGCAGCCTTGAAATTATTATTGTTCTTCTTTTTCTTTTTACTCATTACTTTTCAAACCTGAAGCTTTCAAAGTCGAATTTGCTTCCGGGAAGGAAGACAAAGCTTACATCACATACTCCCGTCAGGGGTTCGATATCGAAGGTCTGGGGAGCGTATTCGGGGGAATTCTTAAATTCAAGGAGCTGAGTTCTCTGAACGCCGTCCTTTACTGTGCGCAGCTGGATAGAGTTGAGCTCGTTGTCCGTTCTGCCGGTGACGGTTATCCTTGTGACCCCTTCTCCGAAGTCTATTTGATTGAAGCCGATAACTACGTTGTTTCCGATGTTTACGATGCGTTCGCCGCAGGTGGTGTAGTCATCGCCGTAGAGCTCGTCGTTGTAAACGGGGAATATTTCCGAAAAGGCTTCGTCATTGGGTACGAACTCAAAGCCGCCGAAGGTCAGATTGCCGTCTATCTCAAAGACGATATCCTGCATGCCGCGGACAGTTTCCGCAAGCCGGAAGCTCATAGGTGCAAAGCCCTCCCAGAGCTTGTTGTCGGGGAACATGATATCTCCGATAAGGGCGTCTCCTGCGTAGAGTCTTACGGGGATATCCTTGTTGGTGTTGTGACCCATGTGGAGTATGACTTCACTTGAGCCTGCACGTCCGAAGCCGAAGTTGTCGTACCGTGCAGAGCCGCCCTTTCCGAAGCCGCTGACTGCGTTGTCGTTGATGAAGTTGAGCTCCTCGGAGCCCTGTGAGAAGGTGTTCGCACAGCTGAATCCGTAGGGACTGCGCACCGCCGCGCCAAGTCCGCTGCAGGAGAAATGCAGCTCGGAAATGACCTGCGGATATTTTCCGCCGTTGCTGCAGGTGACGCGAAGGTCAAACTCTCCGTCGCCAAGCCCCGTGACGATGATCTTTCCGTCCTTAAGCTCTGCCCTTCCGCAGGGAGTCTTTATGCCGCCCGCTTTCAGTGCCTCGCAGGAGATGTCCGTGAATGTGGCGTTTTCGGGGAGGATCTTATATGTCACCTCGGCAGCGGGAGCGTCCTTTGTAAGCTCGTTTCTGTCGGAATATGCCTTTATGGCTCTTACGGGGACTTCCTTTTTGGTGTTTTCGCAGCACTCCACGTAAGTATTGCAGGAAATGCCCTCACGCACCTCTGCAGGCACTGCCCTGATGACCGTTTCGGCAGGCTGCAGTCCCTCTGAGACCACTTTCACGGTGATATCTCCGCTTTCGGTGAGAGAGCGTATGGCTGCCACTGCCTTTCCGCTGAAAAGACGGCGGCTGTTGGTCTTGTACCTGTCGTAGTCGGTGGAGTCGCCGTTGTCCATCCCCACAAGTACGCCTGCGCCCTCAACGAACACAGTCACGCGGTTTCGGGCATTTTCTACGGGATGACCATCCTTGTCCGTCACAGATATCTCTGTAAATACGATATCCTCGCCGTCTGCCTTTATCTCCGTTTTTTCGGGCTTCAGGGAAACAGAAACTGGGTCGGAAAAGCTGTATCTGATATCCTCTGCAACAGTATTGCCCTGCTCGTCGTAAGCCTTTGCGGAGATATATCCCTCCTCATAGGGGACGATGCTGTGCGCATGAAGGATATCGCCCTTTTCATGGTCGATATGAGTGACTCCGAGAGAACGTCCGTTGACGAAAAGCTCGCAGGAGGGAGCGTTCGTGTATGCGATGACATCAATGAGCTGACCGTCGTTAAAGTCCCAGTAGGGCAGCAGATGTATCATCGGCTTGTCCTTGAAGCTTGTCCACACGGACTGATAGAAATAGTAGATATCCTTTGGGATACCCGCCGTATCCACAGCGCCGAAGTAGCTGTTCTTGGTGCTGTATGGAGTGGGCTCGCCGATGTAGTCTATGCCTGTCCAGATGTACTGTCCGCAGCAGAATTTCCTGTCGCGGTCCATTATCCACGCTTCCTCGGCGGGCTTGCCCCACACCACGCAGCTGTTGGCGAGTGAGGAGCACTGATGGTCATCATGGGTCAGCTGGGGGATATCCGCGGGAAAGTGATATATCCCTCGGCTGCGCACCGCGGAGGAGGTCTCCGAGCCGTATATGACGGTGTTGGGATATTTTTTATGATGGTCGTCGTAGCAGCGCTCGGTGTAGTTATAGCCCGAAACGCCCAGCATCTCGCCTATCCTCTGTGAGCGCTCCCATTCGATAAAGTTGGAGGCTATCGTGACGGCGGCATTGTTCTTATAGTCGCAGCGGCGGACGTTGTCCCTGAGCATTTCGGCTATCTCATAGCCGTGGTCGTCCGCATGAGTATCATATATCTCGTTGCCTATGCTCCACATGATAAGGCAGGGGTGGTTGCGGTCCCGCTTTACCCAT
>JBJESJ010000128.1:0-5931 GCA_051882725.1 Oscillospiraceae bacterium | reverse complement strand
AACGCCTGCAGGGCCTACATTCTTCTGAACGCCGCCGTAGATAACGCCGTACTTTTCAACGTCAACGGGCTCGGACAGGAAGCAGGAGGAAACGTCTGCGATAAGGGTCTTGCCCTTGGTGTTGGGGAGAGTGTGGAACTTTGTTCCGTAGATGGTATTGTTCTCGCAGATGTAAACATAGTCTGCGTTGTCGTCGATAGGAAGATCGGAGCAGTCGGGGATATAAGAGAAGGTCTTATCCGCGGAGGAAGCCACAGCATTAGCCTTGCCGTACTTCTGAGCCTCCTGCCAAGCCTTCTTAGCCCACTGACCTGTGATGATGTAATCGGCAACGCCGTTTTTCATAAAGTTCATAGGGATCATAGCGAACTGCTGGGAAGCGCCGCCCTGTAAGAAGAGCACCTTGTAATTCGAGGGGATGCCCATAAGATCTCTGATATCCTGTTCAGCCTCGTCGAGGATAGACTGGAAAGCCTTCGAGCGGTGGGACATCTCCATAACGGACATGCCTGTGCCCTTGTAGTCAAGCATTTCCTCCGCAGCTTCCTTCAGGACCTCCTCGGGAAGAACAGCGGGACCTGCGCTGAAATTATACACTCTTGCCATGATAATGACCTCCAATAAATTATATGCGGACTCCGGCGCATAATGCGGCAGTCCGTGAAATTATGCCGTGTAGACACAAATACAGTTACACTTATAATTATTATATCATCACAAATGAAGATTGTCAATATTTTGAACAAAGATTTTCGGAAAATATTGCATAAAGCTGTATGCTTCTTCAAAAATGCAGGAGGCAGGAGCCAAAAACTCTTGTCTCCTGCCTCAAAAAAATCCTGTTTTTATAAGGGCATTGCCTTAAGCAGACCGTCCTCATCGAGATGGAAGGACACTCTGCGCATCTCGGCCTCGACGGTGTATGTACTGCCGCTGATAACTACCTTTGATCCGGGATAGACCACGCCCCTTACGTCAAAGCGGAGAAACTGCTTTACTGCAAGACGTTCGTCTATTTCCTTTATGCGGGTCAGGACCTGTTTCTTTTCCGCCTGAAGAGTATACTTGGTCTTGATAGCCTTTCCGCGCATTTCCTCCTTTTCGGGAGGAATCTTTTTGAGCTGCCTGAGCTTTTCGTTGAGAAAATCTATTATCTGTGTGCACTGGAGCACCTGCTTGTCGATATCGTCAATGCGCTTTGTGAGGACTGCCTTTTCCTCGGATATCATGGCGTTGTCGCCGATAACGACCTCAGTCTTGGCGTAATTTTTCGACCCCAGCGAGCCTGCCGTTCCGTTGTTGAGGCAGGTGTATTTTCCGCCGCTGACAGCCTTTGAAGCGTTGAGCTCCTCGCCTGCATAGCAGGTGCATACCACCAGCATCTGCGCCGTAACGGAGCCGTCCGCGGTGAGCTTGGAGTATTCGCAGAACTGTGCGGTTATGCTGCCGTGAGCGGTGACGGTGGAGTTGTTTATGCCGCTTTTCACGACGATATCTCCGCCCGCTTCGAGAGAAGCCCCGCTGACGTTGCCCGTAATTGTGATATTGCGGGAGGAGGAAACTCTGAAGCCCTCGGTGACGTTGCCTTTGATGATGATATCCCCTTCAAACTCGATATTTCCCGTAGAAGCGTCGATATCCTGATTCACGGTAACGGTGGTGTGAACTCCGAACGAGCCGTACTCAAAGGAAAGATGACCGTTTTCGGAGGCGATGATAGCGAGCCCGTCCTCGGAGAGCTCGGTATTTTCTCCCAGCTTATAGGGGGCAGCCTTTCCGACCCTCTGGCGGATAGGCACACCTCTGACGTCATATCCGCACTGACCCTCGGTAGGAGGAGTTATCTCCGCAATGACTGTTCCCTTGCGGATATAGCGTATAAAGCCGAGATTCTTGTAATCGACAGTCCCGTCCTCCTTTATCTGTGGGACGAGCTCGGTCTCCATGGGGAAGTTATATTTAATAGTGCCGTCCACTCCGTCGGTGGGCTGTGTCCAGGAGGCAACGGCTATCTGATTGATGAAAATTTTCCTGTCGAGGATCTCCCGTATCTCTTCCTTGTTGATATTATGCTTAACGCCCTTTTCGCGCAGCGCCTTGATGACCTCTTCACAGGTGACATTACATTCTGCACCCTGAGGAGGGGTGATAAGCAGGAACGCCCGGTGATAATCCGATGTCACGCTTATAGTAAGAGCAGTACCCCTGATTACAACAGCTTCAGCCATGCCTCCACTTCCTTTCCGATATATCCGCCCTTTGGTGAGCAGATACTTCTCTTTATATACATTGTATCATACTTTTCCTGCAAATGCAACCGAAATTTGTATATTTTTGTATACAAATGTATTAAAAAGCGGTAAAAGGTGCAAAGAAGTATAATGATGCCGTTGACAAAAATGGAAAAGCATGTTATAGTAAAAGTGGACAGCATAATGCGAAATGGATTATTTGAGATCACGCAGTATGCAAATTTGCATACTTTTGTGTGCAGCAGAAAAATTGTAAAATTTTAATTAAAACGGAGGAACATTGATATGAAAAGTTCAAAGATCATCGCGGGGATATGTGCAGCAGTTCTCTGCTGCGGGATGATATCCGTTCCGGGCACTGCCGTGACAAACGGCACAGTCGCAGCCGCAGCTGCCTCGGCTTCTTCGCTTAAGGCTCCGACGGGCGTAACGGCGGTATCCTCGGGGAACGCTCTGAATGTAAAGTGGAAGGCTGTCAGCGGAGCCTCCGCCTATAAGGTATATGTGAAATACCCGTGGTCGGACGGCTACGAGGTCTACAAGACCGTAAAGACCACAGGTGTAAAGATACCTGACCTCGTGTACGGAAACAAGGTGTCCGTGAAGATAGTGTCTCTTAAGAAAACGACGACGGGCTATTCCGAGGGCGGCGCCGCAAAGTTCACAAAGACCTTCAGCGGAAAGCGTGCGGGACTTTCAACGGACGGACTTTTCCTGTTTGACACCTCGCTTATGGGAAAATCCAGATCCTACGTTTCAAAGGCGCTCAGCAAGGAGCTTGCCCTTGAGGACTGGCCGTGGTGGACCGACAACAAGGGCGGAGCATTAAAGGTATCCTTTGTAAAATATAATGGTCTGGACCTGTCGCTGTTCTTCGACGGCAGCAGCAAGCTTGTGCAGGTATATTATGATTCTCCGCTGGACGATTACAGCGACGAGCTTGCCGCAAAGGCGGACGAGAGATTCGTTTACGGAACGGTCTATAACGACCCGGATTTTGAGGTGTGCATCGCATATACCGCTTCCGAAGCCGATAATGCGGGCTTCCAGCTGTACGACGAGGTCTATGCCGAAACGGGCGAGGTTGTCCTGCGGCAGTCCTATTACGATCTTGAGTCGATGACGTGATAAAAACCGAAATAATATGATAACGCCGTCTGCACGGAGTATGCGGACGGCGTTTTTATGCCATATTGTGCCATAAAAAAATTACACTTATTACAAAACAATAAAAATTACGGATTTAACAAAAAACGCCTTGCGTTAATGAAAATTATATGATATAATGTATAATGATGCGATGGTGCGGGAGGTCTGTCCCGTCACCGCAGGTCACAAACAGTTAACAGATAAAGGAATGGTCTTAAGGTGATTTATATTACGGGCGATACTCATGTTCCCATAGATGTCGAAAAGCTCAATGAGGACCTTTTTCCCGAACAGAAGGAGCTCACGCGCAGCGATTATGTCATCGTCTGCGGGGATTTCGGCGGAGTGTGGGATGAATCCGAACGCCACAGACAATGGCTGGAATGGCTGGCGGAACGCCCATTTACGCTGCTTTTTGCGGACGGGAACCATGAGAATTACGATATGCTTGAAAAATATCCCGAGGTGCAGTGGAACGGCGGCAGAGTGCATATGGTCGCCGACAATATCATTCACCTTATGCGGGGACAGGTGTTCATCATCGACGAAAAATGCTTCTTCGTCATGGGCGGCGCCGTTTCACGGGACAGGTTCACCCGCACCGAGGGCAGGTCATGGTGGAGACGGGAAATGCCCGACGACGCGGAATTCAAAGAGGGGCTCAAAAACCTCGGCGAGGTGGGCTTCGACGTGGATTATATCATCACTCATACCGCGCCCGCGTCTGTATCGTCGAAATTCTATTCCTGCGCCGAGGAAAAGCCTCTGGGCGAGTATCTCCAGTACATCAGCGATACCGTGAAATTCAAAAAATGGTTCTTCGGACACGTGCACTGCGATATGGAGATAAACGATAAGTTCATCGCTCTCTATGACCGTATTTACGACCTTGAAGCGGGGGCTATGCTTGACGAGCGCTGCAAGGGCTACGGCGAAAGGGAAATTTCCGGCGAGAATCCCACTATTCGCTTTTTTTAACAGTATTTTCTGCTGTGAATTGTCAAAAAAGATTATTTACAAATCGGGAAAACTGTGATAAAATAAATCTGATAGTATATTTTCGGATACTATTTTCCGAAATATATATATACATTAATCTAAATTAGGAGGATTGTCTGAAATGGCAAGAAAAATGAAAACCATGGACGGCAACCACGCTGCTGCTTGGGCGTCATACCCCTTCACAGACGTAGCTGCTATCTACCCCATCACCCCTTCCTCTGTAATGGCTGAGGATACCGACATTCGTTCGGCTAAGGGAGAAACAAACCTTTTCGGTCAGCCTGTAAAGGTAGCTGAAATGCAGTCTGAGGCGGGAGCTGCAGGTACAGTTCACGGCTCTCTCTCCGCAGGAGCTCTTACTACTACATATACGGCTTCACAGGGTCTTCTTCTTATGATCCCCAATATGTACAAGATCGCAGGTGAGCTGCTTCCCTGCGTTATCCACGTTTCCGCAAGATGCGTAGCTTCACATGCTCTTAACATCTTCGGCGACCACTCCGATATCTATGCATGCCGTCAGACCGGTTTTGCAATGCTCTGCGCATCCAACGTTCAGGAAGTTATGGACCTCGGCGCTGTAGCTCATCTCTCCACTATCAAGGGAAGAGTTCCCGTGCTCCACTTCTTCGACGGCTTCAGAACCTCCCACGAGATCCAGAAGATCGAGACATGGGATAACAGCGACCTCGAGGAAATGCTCGACAAGGACGCAGCACAGGCATTCAGAAACCGTTCCCTCAACCCCGAGCACCCCGTGCTCCGCGGTACAGCTCAGAACGGCGATATCTTCTTCCAGGCAAGAGAAGCCTGCAACGAGTACTATGACAAGTTCCCCGCAGTTGTTGAGGAATACATGGACAAGGTCAACAAGAAGATCGGTACCAACTATCAGCTCTTCAACTACTACGGCGCACCCGATGCCGATCATATCATCATCGCTATGGGTTCCGTTTGCGATACTATCGAAGAAACTATCGACTACCTCAACAAGACTGCAGGCACAAAGCTCGGTCTCGTAAAGGTAAGGCTCTATCGTCCCTTCGTTGCTTCCAAGCTCGTTGAGGCTATCCCCGATACAGTTAAGCAGATCTCCGTTCTCGACAGAACAAAGGAGCCCGGTTCCATGGGCGAGCCTCTCTATCTCGACGTTGTTGCTGCTCTCAAGGGCACCAAGTTCGATAAGGTCGTTATCGCAGGCGGCCGCTACGGCTTAGGCTCCAAGGATACAACTCCCGATCAGATCAAGGCTGTTTACTGGAACGACGCTGCTAAGAGCACATACAAGCCCAGATTCACTATCGGCATCACAGACGATGTTACACATCTCTCTCTCGATTCCGAGGGCAAGCTCGATACAGCTCCCGCAGGAACAACTGCCTGCAAGTTCTGGGGTCTCGGTGCAGACGGTACTGTCGGCGCAAACAAGAACTCCATCAAGATCATCGGCGACCACACCGACATGTATGCTCAGGCATACTTCGCATACGACTCCAAGAAGTCCGGCGGCGTAACCATTTCTCACCTG
>JBJESJ010000127.1:0-1548 GCA_051882725.1 Oscillospiraceae bacterium | reverse complement strand
GTCTGAGAACGTCGATAAGTCTCTTGTGAGTTCTCATCTCGAACTGCTCACGGCTGTCCTTGTACTTGTGCACAGCACGGAGAATAGTAACGATCTCCTTGTCTGTGGGAAGGGGGATAGGACCCGATACTCTTGCACCGCTGCGCTTAGCCGCATCAACGATCTTAGCAGCTGCCGCGTCAACAACGGCGTGATCGTAACCCTTGATCTTGATTCTGATTTTTTCATTGACTGCCATTAAAATCGCCTCCTGAAAAATTTTTTAAAATTTGGGGACGAGTTTGCAACACCCAATATTTATCTGTATCCGCGCACCCCGGAATGTTATTCACACGCCGCCGTGCGTTTCGTGATAAACGACATAAAAAATCCCGAAAACACATAATAATGTTTCGGGTTGCCGCAAGCACACAAAGCGCTCACCTGCAGACAAAGCTGTCTGTGGTTTGAGACACAAACTGTGTTCGGTATTACAGCCGCCCGGTTTCAAATCGGACATACTCTGCGGAAATTCCCTTACAAACCGTAAGCAACCTTCCGCTTCATCGCATATCATTCGCAGTCACGCAAGAAGTATTATAACATACTTTTCCCCGTTTTGCAAGTATTTTGTCAAAACGGGGATATAGAATTTACCTTATATTTTTCATTATAATTTATGCATTTTCAACAAATGATCTTATAATTTCGGGAAACGGCAGCCGCACATCTCAAAGAAATCCCTGTCAAGGAGCGAAATATCATTGGCAGCAACAGTAAACAGCGCATTCTCCTCGGGATATTCAAGTCCCCACAGCATAAGCACGGGAATGTCTCTGCCGAATCTCTCAAGGAAAATGCCGTCCTTTTTCAGCTGTCTCACAGCATTAACAGCGCAGCCGAAGAAGCAGTAAACAGCCTCCTCCTCGTCAAAATCCTCGTCATCGGTGTCAAAGCCCTTAAAATTCAGCCACATCTTCACACAGCCGCTGACAGCCTCACAGTCATCGGCATTTGCGAAATGATCCTCTTTCCAGGCGCAGTGATTCCACTTAGCCTCGGAGTTTCCGCCCCTGTGAGCCGCAAGATATTCCTCGGTGCTGTAGGCAAAGGAAGCGTCCGCACCCCACCTGTCATTCTCGTCCAAGCCCATCTGAAAGCAGACCGCCGCAGCATATACCCCGTTTTCGGGAATGCTGTATATCATGTCCGATATCCATTTTTTCAGTGCAAAGACAAGAGCGTCATCATATTGGTCCTCAGGCTCGCAGTCATAGTCTCTGATATATTCGGTGATATCCATCATATGCGCCACATCCTTATTATAATGCAGGCTGCCGCAAAAATGCAGCAGCCCGGAAAGTCATCTTAAAACATCAATATGCCTTGCCCCAGTAAACCATGTACTTGGCAGGCTTGCCGCAGCATACGCACTTATCGGAAAGTTTTTCCTGCTCAAAGGGAATGCATCTTGAGCCAACGCCCGTCTTTTCCTTCACCTCGTCCTCGCAGGTCTCCTCGCCGCACCACATAGCCTTGATAAAGCCGTCGCCGTTCTTTTCGAGAGCC
>JBJESJ010000126.1:0-6068 GCA_051882725.1 Oscillospiraceae bacterium | reverse complement strand
TGCTTGTACCACTCGGTCATCATCTGGAAGCTGGGGTCGTAGGATACCAGCATTTCCGCAGAAAAGCCCTTTCTGTAAAGGATATTTCTGATAGCCGCATACTTGTACGCATCGTTCTCCTCATAGGGCTTTGCGAAATCCGTTCTTGCAAGAGCCGCGCCCTCCATGAGAGCGTCGATATCGCAGCCTGCCGCAGCGATGGGGAGAAGTCCCACAGCGGTGAGCACGGAAAATCTTCCGCCGATATCGTCGGGAACAACGAAGGTCTCATAGCCTTCCTTGTCGGCAAGCTCCTTAAGAGTGCCCTTAGCGCGGTCGGTGGTGCAGAAGATCCTCTCCTTAGCGCCGTCTCTGCCGTACTTCTTGATGACGATATCTCTAAACACTCTGAAAGCCAGAGCAGGCTCGGTGGTAGTGCCCGACTTGGAGATAACGTTCACGGAGATATCCCTGCCCTCGCAGATAGAGATGACCTCGTTAAGATATGTGGGGCTGATGTTGTTGCCCACATAGTAGATGTCGGGAGTATCCTTCTTAAGAGAGTTGTACATGGGAGACTTGAGCAGCTCGATAGCCGCTCTTGCGCCTAAGTAGGAACCGCCTATACCGATAACGATAAGGATATCGGAGTTTGCCTTGATCTTGGCTGCAGCAGCCTTGATGCGGGAAAATTCCTCCTTGTCGTAATCCACGGGAAGATCCAGCCAGCCGAGGAAATCATTACCCTCGCCTGTCTTGTTCATCACAGTGTCGGCAGCAAGCATAGTCTGTGCCTTCATGGCGTCCATTTCGTGGGGCGCGATATATTTTTCAAGATACTTTGTGTTGAGCTTTAATAACTCGGACATATTACTTTTCCTCCAAAACCAAACGGACTGCTCCGTTTAATATATTACCATTCTTATTTTACTATATTACTTCGGATTTTTCAAGATGTTTTGCAAAACATACCTATTTTTTATTTAATCTTAACATATTTCTTTCAAAACTTCACAAGATTTTTAAGCATTTTCACAACATTATATTGAAAAGTTTTTGCTTCGGAGGTCCTGACCGCGGTCACATCCGCCGAAAAGATGTGTTCACCCTTGTAATAGTAGAGTATCTCCCCGACCTTGTCGCCCCTTTTCACGGGTGCGTAAACGGAATCGGGCACTGCTGTCCGACAGGTTATCTCGTCCGCCGTTCCCACGGAAATTACAGCCTTGGGCGGAGTCTGTGCTTCTATCCTTACCTCACCCAGCCTGCCGTTTCTGACCTTTACCGTCCTCGGCATATCTGAGGGTGCTTCGGGCAGCACGGTCTCATAGGCGGCAAAGCCCATATCCAGCAGAGCCAGCGCCTTTTCCGAGGAAATATCCTCATCGTCCTCGCCCAGAACGGCGGAAACGAAGATGTCACCGTCACGGCATGCTCCCTCCGCGGAATAGTAGGTACGGTCCCCGTTCTTATCCTCCCAGAAGCCCGATTTGAAGCCCACAGAGCCGCTGTATCTTATCCCGTCGGGATCAGACGTGACCAGCTGGACGGTATCATCTCGGATATACTCCATTCTCGTGGTGAATATTTCCGCAAGCTGACTGTGCTTTGACAATTCGCAGAGCAGCCTTGCAGTATCCTCAGCGGTGGTACGGTCCCCGTCCGAATTGTAGCCGCTTGCACTGACATACACCGTATCGTTCATGCCAAGCGACGCCGCGCGGCTGTTCATCAGCAGGACGAAATCCTCCTCGGTGCCGGAAATGCCCTCTGCCAGAGCGCAGGCAGCGTCGTTTGCATTACCGATGATAATGCCCTTGAGGAGCTCCTCCACGGATATCTTATCCCCGGGCATGAGCCATATCTGTGCGCCCTGCATGGAGTTTGCATGCTCGGATACGGTGAATATATCCTCCGCGGACAGCTCCCCCGACTGTATCTTCTCGGCGGCGATAAGCACGGTCATAAGCTTTGACATGGAGCCGCAGGGATATTTATCCGTGCCGCCGTCGCTGAAAAGCACCGTCCCCGACTGCGCCTCTGCCAGCACCCGTGAGCTTTCCGCAAATACTGCGGGCTGAGGCAGCTCAGAGTACAGAAACACGGCTGCAGCTATCCCCGCAAAAGCCAAAAAAAATCTGCGCATAATATCTCATTTCCTTCCGATGTAGTTATGAGAATATTATAAGCAGATTATTTTTATTAATTCATTTTTTCGTCGCAGCGTCACAGAGAGCAGATAAATTCGCTGAAAGTCACCGAAATGGGCAGAGTCACCGCCGATAGTATGGTAGACAATGCGAATATATTTGACGCGTACACGGGATTTTTGTCATAATTCACGGCGTACATAACTCCCGTTGCCGCTCCGGGACAAGCTGCCGCAACCGCCATCGTCATGAATACGGTCTCGGGCGCGCCGAAATATCCGCATATCCTGCACAGCAGCACGAATATCAGCGGCACAAAAAGCAGCCTTACAGCACTGATATAATACGCCCTGCCGTTTTTCAGCATATCGGTTATCCTTCCCGAGCCTGCGATAGTCACGCCAGCAACTATCATAGCAAGAGGCGTGTTCATGCTGCTTATGTAATCCGCAGCCTCGGCAATGAGCCCGGGGAGCCTTATCTGAAGCACAAAGCAGATGATACCCGCGATAATGGCGATGACCGACGGTGACTTTATCACTTTGAGCGCGGTCCTGCCGAAGCCTTCCTTTTCCTCTCCGTCCCTGAAAAGCATTATCCCGTGAGTCCACACAAGGATATTGAAGCAGGTCAGATAGCCGGTCAGATAGAAGACTCCCTCCGAGCCGAACAGCCCGTTTATCAGAGGTATCCCCATAAATCCGCAGTTTGAATATACTGCGAAGAATTTGTCCGCCGCCTTTGTATCGGGGCTGCTCTTTTTAAACAGCACCTCCGACATAAGTATTGCCGCCGCAAAGGAAACCGCTCCCAGCAGCACCGACATCATCAGATTTGTCAGCAGCTTAATATCGTAATCCATCTGATATGACATAAATATCAGCATAGGATTCACCACGTTCAGCACCAGCTTTGAAAGCTGCCTGCCCGTCTCCTGTGAAATAATAGTCTTCCCGCAGATATATCCTGCAGCAATAAGCATAAACATCACGGCGATCTGCTTAACGCAAACCGTTACAAGTTCCATAAGTTCAGTTTTCTCCTTGGGTATAGCATTCCTTAGTCCGCAGTTCTCTTCGGCTCATATATTTATCGGTCCTCAATTATCGATCGAAAACTGCCGACTTTTTTATTTTATCTCAAAAGCGCGCAAAAATCAACGTGAATTTGCATATTTAATCAAAAATAGTTCACCATTATATTGACAGTATTGCATAAAAATGATATAATATGATTGTACATTCACAGAAAGGACAGGTACTATATGGATAATTCAAAAGCTAACCTGCTTATTGAAAATATTGAAAAGGTCATCGTGGGAAAGCACGACGCTGTTTTTCTGGTAACGGCTGCCATGCTCACAGGCGGACATGTGCTCATCGAGGACGTGCCCGGCGTGGGCAAGACTCAGCTCGCTTCCGCACTGGCAAAGTCCGTCAGCGGAGAATTCAACCGCATACAGCTTACCCCCGACATCATGCCCTCGGATATCGTGGGCTTTTCCATGATAAACACCGAAACTCACGAAATGGAATACCGCAAAGGCGCTGCCTTCTGCAATTTCCTGCTTGCGGATGAGATTAACCGTGCTTCGCCCAAAGCGCAGTCCGCTCTCCTCGAAGCAATGGAGGAGCATCAGGTCAGCCTTGACGGTCATACCTATCCCCTGCCCTCCCCCTTCATGGTAATGGCTACCCAGAATCCCGTGGAGACCTACGGTACCTATCATCTTCCCGAAGCCCAGATGGACCGCTTCGTCATGAAGATAAGCATGGGCTACCCCTCCCCCGCGGAGGAACTGACCGTCCTTTCCAGAACGGAAAACGATAACCCCGTAAAGTCCATAGGCTCGGTGATAACCACCGGCGACGTTGTTTCAATGCAGGAGGAGGTCAAGAAGATCCGCTGCACCGAAAGCATAAGATCCTACATCATCTCCATATGCGCTGCCACGAGGATCCACGACGGAGCTCGGCTCGGAGTAAGTCCCAGAGGAAGCATAGCTCTGTATAAGATCGCCAAGGCGGCGGCTTTTCTTCACGGCAGAGATTACGTTGTCCCCGACGATGTGAAAAGCTCCGCAGTCCCCGTGCTGTCCCACAGGATAATGCTCTCCCCAAAGGGGAAGGCAGACTTCGGCACCGCGGAAGCTCTTGTACAGTCTGTACTCACAGATACGGCAGTGCCGAAAACGACAGATGCCTAAGAAAATGCGCGCCGAAAAAGGCGCTCTGAAAATACTGCCCGGCTACCTCGGAGCTATCGCTCTGACGGTGATATTCGCACTTTTCTGCAGCGGGACCATCGGCTGGTTCTTTTTCACAGTCATGCTGCTGATGCCCGTGATATCCGTGGTCACAGCCGCTGTCGTTTCAAAATACATCACCGTCGCGGCGGACATCTCCCGCACAAGGCTTTACAAGCACGAATCCGCCGTTATGAGGATAACCGTCGGCAACCGCTCATATCTGCCCGCTCCCACCGTATATGCGGAGCTTGACAGCTCAGAGGCTCTTGTATGCGATGCGGCTTCGGGACTGTGCAGCATAGATACTCTCCCACGCTCGGAGCAGAATGCGGAAGTATCCTTCACGGCAAAAATGTGGTACCCCTCCTCGGCGGGAGTGAAAAGCCTTTATATCACCGATTATATAGGGCTCGTCCGATTTGACCTGCCCTGTTCGGCTCTGCGGTTCGACGTGGATATCATCCCCGATATTGCGGAGGTGTTCGATTCGGAGGAGCTTGTAGCTGCAATAAACGACGCAGCTGCGCAGGGCGACGAATGCGAAGAGACTCTCGATTCCCGCGCTGTTGGCTTTACGGGCACTCCCGGATTTGAACACAGGGAATATGTCCCCGGAGACCCTATAAAGCGGATAAACTGGAAGCTTTCCTGCAAAAGGGATGAGCTTATGGTGCGGCTGGACGACCGCGTCTCCGCCGCTAAGCACACCTTTATACTGGACAGGGCAAACGTGGGCGGGAGCCCCGCAAACGGTGAGATATGCGGAGAATATATGCTCGGCGTGCTGACAGCGGTGGTCCGCACCGGTGCACAGGTCAAGCTCTGGTTTTGCAAAAAGAACTGGCAGTGCTTCGATATCGGCGACGAAAACGACATCGCCCGCCTCAGACTCAGTCTTGCGGGATATCGCTTTTCCGATGAAGTGCCTGCCGGCAGCAGGCTCCCATACGCCGAAATATCCGCACAAACAGGCGTAAAAAGTTCTTCAATGACGTTTTTCACCCCCTGCTTTGACAGGTCGCTCTCGGGAGTGCTGACCGTAGGCAAGGGCGAAGCCAAGACCGATGTATCCGTGTCTGCGGCGGCAGCCTCCGTCGAAAAGGGCGCCGACTCCGAGGGCGTATGGATATTATCGCAGGACAGTCAATACCGATCAAGGATATCAAACAATGAATAAATTTTTAGAAAAAAACGGAGAATATATCCTCTCCTTTCTGCTGACATTTTTTCTGAACGCTTCGATACTTGGATTATACGGCGAAGGGCTGTTTTCGGTCTATAATCTGCTTTCAGCCGTCATAATCCTTGTTATGTTTCTCTTTTTCGGCTTTCTGAAAAAGCATAGGGTCATCGGCGGGATAATCTATGTATTTGCGCTGCTGTTCTGCCTGACGATGATGTTCCGCTTCATCTTCGCAGGCGACTGGAGCGGTTCGGGATTCCAGTCGTGGTTCCTCACCGCAGGCGAAAGACAGCCCTCCGAACCGAGATATTTTCTTGCGCTGATTTCCGCATTTCCCTTCTTTTTGAGCTCGGTGGTGTATTATTTCTCAAACGTTCTGTACAGGACGGTTTTCCTGATGCTGGGAAGCCTTGTGCCATGTGCACTTTATGTCAAGACCCTTTCGTCGATGAGCACCTTTTACCTCGTCTGTATAGCAGGTCTCAACGCCGCGCTCTACGCTGCCAAT
>JBJESJ010000125.1:0-6097 GCA_051882725.1 Oscillospiraceae bacterium | reverse complement strand
CCGCAGGGTATCGCGGCTGTTCGTCAGAGAGAGGTCGGAGTTGACGTCAAGGACTTCAATACCGCGCTTAAGTCTGCGCTTCGTGAGGACCCCGACGTTATCCTCGTGGGCGAAATGAGAGATTATGAGACCATTTCGCTGGCAGTTACCGCAGCCGAAACGGGACATCTTGTAATGGGAACGCTCCACACCACCAGCGCACCTATGACTATCGACAGAATCATCGACGCCTGCCCTCCCCATGCGCAGGCACAGGTAAGAACACAGGTCGCGGCGACTCTCAAGGGAGTTATCACTCAGTGTCTCGTGCCCGTAAAGGGCGGCGGCGGACGAGTTGCCGCAACGGAGATACTCGTGGGAACAGACGCGGCGCTGAACCTTGTCCGCACATCGAAGTGTCACCAGCTGAACTCCATCATGCAGATGGGCAAGGCG
This sequence comes from Oscillospiraceae bacterium, assembly GCA_051882725.1. GTDB lineage: Bacteria > Bacillota > Clostridia > Oscillospirales > Ruminococcaceae > RGIG4694. The sequence continues at coordinate 5,662 of JBJESJ010000125.1, read as the reverse complement.
CAGGGAATGCATACTCTGAACGCAGACCTTGCAAGGCTGTATAAGGAAGGCAAGATAGATCAGGAAAAGGCACTGGAATACTGCACCGACAAGGCAGAATGCACCAAGATGATGAACGAATATCTTTGATCGAAAATGAAAATAATGAGCGGTCCGTCGACAGCCATGTGTGAGCGTCGGTGTGACCGCCTTTTTATGTGTTGAGATATTTTTCGGCTTCATCCCGTGAGCGGAAAATGATGAGGTTTTTCTCGGGGTATTTTTTCAGCAGCTCGTATATTTCGGGGAGCTTTTTTTCGGGAAATTCAATTATCTGCCGACGGAATTCCTCATCAAATCCCGTTTCGACCCATGGCAGGTCTTCCCGTTTTCTGCCTATCCTCGACATCGCTCCCGCAAGGCAGACTTCCGCGGGGAAATCCAGCAGGAACACCGTATCGCATGCTTTCAGCCGCATTTCAAGGGTACGCTGATAATTCCCGTCGATTATATAGCTGTCTTTGCGGAGGATATTGCCGAGCTTTTCATCGAATTCCCCGGCGGAAATATTGGTGCCGTCGGGCTTGTGCCACAGCATGTCCAGATAGTACAGCGGCAGTCCCGTTTCATCGCGGAGCCTTCGTGCGAAGGTGCTTTTCCCTGCGCCGGGTGAGCCTATCACTATTATTTTCCGGAACATATTATCCCCTCGTTTATGAGCATTTCCAGCAAACGGTTCTCCCTGCTTGTCATAACGAAAAAGCGGGGGTCGTCGGATTTTTCCCTGTGATCTCCGTTCAGATTGACTTCTATGGCATGCTGCGGAGTCACAAATTCGAGGGTGAACTGTTCGTCGTTTTCGTAATCGTCCAGACGCTGCTCGCCGATATTGTCCTCGGTATCGCACAGATAGTAGAAATTGTCCTGAATGAAGATATCCTCGTGAGTGCCCTTCTGTATGCGGTGGACATAGCCGTATTCGCGGACGGAATCGCTGATGACGGTAAGTCCGCTTTCCTCTTTTACCTCGCGGATAAGGGTGTCGATGTGCGTTTCGCCGCTGTCGATGCCGCCGCCGGGGAACTTGTAGTAGTCGTATTTCAGGCTGTGTATCAGGGCGAGCTTATCGCCGCGGACGATGATCCCCCGTACCGAAGGACGGGAAAAAACGGAGCCGTTTTTCTTGTAGTCGTGGGTGTCGATCTCAAAAAGTAAGCGCATATAATGTCCTCCTTGTAAATCTGTTATCCAAGCTGTGAAAGCTGTATCTTTCCTGTCTGAACATCAATTATGACCGCCGAGGAATGTGGGTGATTCCGGTCCGCAACGCCGTCAAGGATATATACTGCCGCATCCGGAGAGCTTTCCCAGAATTCACGGTCGGCGAATATATCGGGGTGATCGTCCTGCATGTCGGTGAATGATATATCTTTGTAAGCTATGGTCCATTTTGCCTGCCGAGAATACTTTTCCGCATATTCCGCGGCGTGCTCGGGCGATGTCACAAAGCGCACGCTGAAATGTCCCGTGCCCTGCATGATGCCCGGCAGGTAATCGAAGCGATGATCGGAGATGACATCATCACGGAAATCGGGGAACCAATCGGGCTCTTTTATGTTTTTGTACATTCCGACAAAGCTTTTCTGAAAGGGATACTGCCACAGCATGGAGGAGCTTAGTCCCAAAGGCGGCATGGAAAAAATGAACATCAGCACTATCAGAACGGAAATGATCCGCAAAACTATGTCCTTTTTCTTCGGCGTAGCTTTTTTATACCTTTTCAGCGAAACGGCAGAGCTTATGCCGATGATAAGTGCGGCAGGAAGAAACTGTGCGGACGCGGTGAGGATAAACCCCAAAAGACACAGTGCTGTGAGAATGATAATGATCGTACTGAAAGCCTTTCGTTCCATTGTCATTACCTTTTCGGTCATTTTACCTTGTATACGTTTTTGTAGAGCAGCCCCCTGATCTCTTCAAACTCCTCCTCGGAGACAGTCCTTCCCGAGGTCATGATGATAAGGGGCAGGGAACTTTGTCCCTCGGAATAGGGCGGCTGGATGTAGGGGAAGCTGTTTGTGACAAACCCGCTGCGCTCATAGAAGGCGATGCGTCGCTTTGCGATGTCTGTTTCGGGGAGCTCCACCTCAAGGCAGACAAGACAGGGCAGCTGCGAGACAAGCTCACGCAGCACCGCAGAGCCTATACCGCCGCCGCGGCAGTTGGGATCCACGGCAAAATGCTCCACATAGGCAGATCCATCAAACTTCCATACTGTGATAAAGGCAGTGATATCGCCGAGGTCGGACTTCACGCCGTATATGCTGTAAAGCGGGTCGGAAAGCAGTGCCTTCTGCTTTTCATAGGGACGGCGTTCGTCCGTGGGGAAGCTTTTCTCCATAAGGGAATATACCCTGTCAAAGTCGTTTATATCAAGTTTTTGCAGCATTATTTTCTCCTTGCTTATCCTTTGAGCTTATGCTTATAGTAAAACTCTTTTAATTCGGCTTTTCTCTCGTCGGGGAGCATGGTTTTCTTAACCCCTTGGATCGCTCCCTCCAGCGCCAGCAGACGGTGTATGCAGGCGGAACTGTCTATCTGCTGTATTTTCAGCCACGCAGCCTCCGCACCTGCGGACCTTAATTCCTCTGCGGTAAAAATGCCCGCACGGTTGAGCTGTTCCTCCACTGTGCCGCCGATGTTGGGCAGCTTTGATAATTCACCCATAATATACCTCCGCATATCATATTTTGCTCTGTTTACATTATACCAGACTGTTTGCAATAAATCAATAGTATAGTGAAAAACTCCGCAGAACAGCCATTTGCGGACGGATATCATTGTGGATTATTTCTTGCGGCGCAAGTATCTGCGGCGTGATTTTATGCAAATCGCCGAAATTTCAAAAAATGAAATGAAACGTGAGAAATGAAGAGAAATGAAGCATTTTTAAGAGATTTTGAGAGAATGGGGGATATATTTGATATTATTGAGAAATCGGAAATTGACTTTGAGAGGAAAATAATTTATAATAACAATTGTTGCGCCGATGATACGTTGTTTTGTTGGGATCATCAAAACTTAAATTAACCCATTATCCCGTAATTGTGATATCATCGGAGAAAAAATATATTTTAAAGGAGATTTGACTATGTCAACTTATATGCCTAAGTCCGGCGAGATCAGCCGTAAATGGTATGTGCTCGACGCAGCAGACAAGCCCCTCGGCCGTGTAGCTGCACAGGCTGCAACAATTCTTCGCGGCAAGCACAAGCCCACCTTCGCACCCCATGCTGACTGCGGTGATCATGTGATCATCATTAACTGCTCCAAGGCTATCCTTACAGGAAAGAAGCTCGAGCAGAAGACCTACAAGTGGCACACCGGCTGGATCGGCGGCCTCAAAGAGGTACAGTACAAGGAACTTATGGACAAGAACCCCGAAAAGGCAATGTATATTGCTGTTAAGGGCATGGTTCCCGATAATACTGTCGGCAGAAAGTCACTTACCCGTCTGAGAGTATATGCAGACGCTAACCACAACCACGAGGCTCAGAAGCCCGAAAACTACGAAATATAAAAGGAGGCGGCACTGATGTACGAATCTAAACAGCAGTATTACTACGGCACAGGCAGAAGAAAAAGCTCTGTTGCAAGAGTAAGATTATATCCCGGAAGCGGAAATATCACCATCAACGGCAGATCTATCGACGATTACTTTGGTCTTGAAACACTGAAGCTCATCGTTAGACAGCCTCTCAATATCACAGAGACCGCTGAGAAGTTTGACGTTGTCTGCACAGTAGCAGGCGGCGGCGTAACAGGTCAGGCAGGCGCTATCAGACACGGCGTTTCCAGAGCACTGCTCGTATTCAATCCCGAGCTTCGCCCTGTTCTCAAGAAGGCAGGCTTCCTCACAAGAGACCCCAGAATGAAGGAAAGAAAGAAGTACGGCTTAAAGGCTGCCCGTCGTGCTCCTCAGTTCTCAAAGAGATAAAAGTTCTCCTTTGTTTATCACGTATTTGCGTGGTTTCAAGTCACTTATCAAAAGATTTGGGGCTTGTTTGGAGCTTATAAAGCATTTTCAGTATCACCTGCAGAGTTTTCTGTGGGTGATTCTTTTTTGTCTGTGTCGGGTTCATTGGACTTCGGGCATATCCTGTCGGCAACCGTGTTTATGAGATTTTCCTTTGATTCAAGCAGGACTTCGGCGTAAAAACCAAGTGTCGTGCTGACGTCGCTGTGTCCAAGCTCTTTTGAAACGGCTGACAGATCGCCGCTTTCAAGCAGTCCGACAGTTGCGAATGTATGTCGCATCATATGGGGAGTGAGAAACTCAAACTCCGTTCCTTTAGTACAGCGTGAAAGAGCCGTCCTAAGAGCGCCAATGTCACGGTAGTTGCCCATTCCCGACGGGAATATCATTTCGGGGTGCTTGAACTGAGTTCCCAGCTTTTCTCTGAGGGACTTGACGTGAAGCTGCTGATCTCTCAGTATCCTGAGAATTGTTTCATTCTTTATGGATATGAGTTTTTTCTCTCCCGTTTTGGTAGAGCCTAATGTAAGCCGCTGTCCTTTGGGCAGGCTGCCGTCATAAATAAGTGTATGCTCTACAAGGATAGATGCGTTGTCATAGTTTATGTCGCTCCACTTCAACGCCAGAGCTTCCGAGGGGCGAAGTCCTGTCAGCAGCAGAAACTCGAAATATCGCTTTTCATCGGCATCCATTTTAGAGCTTCTGATATGCTCAATAAACCTCTGAGCCTGATCGGGTGTCATATAGCGCTTTTTCTTAGGCTCATTCTTTTTCTTCCAGGCAATATCGTGTGCGGGGCTGTGGTCAATAATGCCGCACTGTACCGCATATGTCAGGATAGCCTGTATTGTGGTGAGATACTTCCGTTTTGAACCGTTGCTGCCTGTCATCTGATTCATTATCTGAGATAAGAAAACAGGATTCAGGCGGTTGAGAGGGGTATTGCCCAGAAGAGGCTTGATGTGGTTTTCGTATGAGGATCTGTATGTAGTAACGGTCTGAGGGCTAAGCTCCGATGCGTGTATCTCAAAATACAGGTCGGCAAGCTCCGAGAACTTCATATTACCGTCATAACAGGGATTGCTTTGGTACTTGTCATCAAGCCTGAGGGCATATTTCTGAGCTTCTGTGAGGGCTTTCTTATATGAAAGCGTAGGAGAAGCTACAAATTTGTCATACTTCTTTATCTGTTTGCCGTTGCTGTCATATCCGCAAAAGCTGATTATCTTGAAGCTGTTGGGGTTCTTTTTGGTAGGTCTGTGTTCGATTCTTGCCATTATCACCCTCCGAAGTACGCCAGAAGATCGGACTTTCTTATAAGTATCTTGCCGTGTTCGCCTCGTCCTGTGCGGATAAATGGGAGCTTGCCTGTCTTGGCGAGAATGCGGATAGTGCTCTGCGACACTCCCTGAACGACCTGACAGCACTGAGGGATAGAGAGCATCTCTATTACGTCGGGCTTGCTTTCACGCTCGGCTTCCTCCGCACGGATGCTTTCGATAAGCTGCTTGATGATGTTTTCGGTGGATTTTTCTTTTGTGATCATGTGTTTCCTCCTTGCTTTTTTCTTAATAATGTGTTATAATGTACTCAAATGTTTGTAATTAGGTAGTTGACTGTTGATTTACAGGAATTTCACCGCCTTTC
>JBJESJ010000124.1:0-28835 GCA_051882725.1 Oscillospiraceae bacterium | reverse complement strand
TTAGCGTGAGTAAGAGTGGACTTGCCGGAGCCGGAAAGACCGTAAACGGAAGCAACGAACTTAGAGCCGTCAGCGAGAGTATATTCCTTCTGACCGCCGTGGCATGCAGCATAGCCGTTTCTGTTAGCAATAGCCCAAGCCATGGTAAGAGTACCCTTCTTATGCTCGCCGAAATACTTCATGCCGAGGATAGCAGCGCAGTTCTCGTTTGTATCGAAGTAGCAGAGAGTAAGAGGATCGGACAGACAGCTGTAATCAACGTCGGGGTGATTCTGAGGAGTCCACTGAGGATCGGAGAAGATGTAGATATCGGGCTCCTTTCCGCCGCCAACAGGCTGGGAATTAGCGTACATCTTAACATACTCGTCGGACTTGTACTGGAAATTGAGCATCCAGTTGTAGAGGATATTCTCCTCGCCCTCGGGGATAAGCAGGTGAGCCTTTACCATAAACTCGGGATCGAGGCCTACATAGCACTCTGCATGATAGAGCTTCTTCCAGCGGGTAGTGTAGGTAGCGTCGAGAACGACCTTGTCGAGCTTAGCGTCGTCAACGCCGGGCTCGCCCTTGATGCGGCGTGCAGCTGCGTAGCGGCCTGTTACTGCGCCGTCGTTGAAAAGAAGAACCTTAGCGTCTGCATCGAGACCGATCTCCTCGGCTCTGTAGACAGGCATATCGGTAACAATTGTTCCGGGAGAATTCTTAGCAAGGTTGTACGCTTCCTTAAGAGTGTTTACCTTTACGACGTTATTGCCATAGAAAGCGCTTTCGATGATAGCACGGGTCTTGGAAAAACCGACCTTGTCCTTGCCGATCTCACTGATAGGATAATTTGCTTTTGTTGACATGGCATTTGCCCTCCTTGAAATTTTTTAATGTGACGAGCGCAGTATTCACAGCAGCATTAACTTAGAACTTAGCGAAAACTATGCCGAAAACGGTTTATCATCGCTAACCGCACCGCATACACATTATTCATCTTTATTTTATAATATTCCGCAAAAAAAGTCAAGTCTTTTTTGTGAATTTTATATCAATATGTACTTGAGGGTGATTGCTGTTAGCTGTTTACTATCAACTATCACATACAAAAAACAAATCCTCCGCCCGAAACTTGATTTATTCCGAAATCTATGTTATAATAATAAGTACGGTTGTTTATATAGCTGACTATGTTAATAACATTTTGTATATAATTATAAAGATTTTGCAGAGCGTATAATAATATAGCTGTCCGTTGTACGAAATTGCTATATTTTGCAGGATAGTTTTGTGCATGTATACAAAAAGAAGATTTTCATGCAACAAAACGAAGAAAAATCGCCACTACTTATATGACAGGTCTTGAAGAGGATCTGCGTTATGGATCCTGCCGCGTCTGCAATCAGCGGATACGAGGTGATACGATAAAAATGAGCATGGATTTTGCCGACTGTGTTAAAAAAGCACAGCAGGGCGACGCCGACGCTTTCGCCGAACTTTATTCCCTTGTTTACAAGGATCTCTACAGGATCGCTCTTCTGAACCTGAATAACGAACATGACGCTTCCGATGTGGTTAGTGACGCAGTGCTGGAAGCCTATACGTCCATTCAGAAACTCAAAAATGAAAATGCTTTCAAAAGCTGGATGATCTCTATCCTTACTGTAAAGATAAAAAATAAACAGAAGGAGTATATAAAGAACAGAGAACACAGCACCGAGCTTGACGAGGCTGCCGAAACGGAATCGGCAGAGGAGATGAGCTTCGAGGGCATTGAGGTCATGGAGGGATTTAACAGGCTCAGCGAGGAAGATCGGCTCATGCTTTCCCTGGATGTTGTTTCGGGCTATAAAAGCGAGGAGATAGCGGGAATGTGCGGCAGCAATGCAAATACTGTCCGCTCCAGAGTCTCACGCGCAAAAGAAAAACTGAAGCAATTTCTTTCGGACAAATAATTTTTTCGGAAAGGAGGTCGGAAGATTATGAACATTGATAAGAAACTCAGATCGGAAATAGAAAATATAGAAGTACCCGATGAGCTTTTACCCGAGAATATCGCGGCAATGCTGAAAGCTAAGGCTCCTCAGAAAGAAAAAGAGCTTAGGGCTATGCAGCCTGTTATCCGCAGGACAAGGTCCTCTGTTGTGTTCCGCTCAGTTACTGCTATTGCAGCCTGTGCAGCACTTATCGCAGGCTTTGCGATCTATTCGGGCAGGGCAAATGAGCCTGCAGGTCTTGATACCGAGATAGAATATAAGGACGTCAGCCGTCCCGATTCCTACGATGATCTGTTCGATATTTATACCCAGATCTATCTTAACGGATCGTCTGCGGACGCTTCTGCTGAAGTTCCCGACGATATATCCGCTGCAGATTTCGCCGACGGTCTGTCGGATGCGGATCTCATCAAGGCGGATAACGGCGCTATCTATTTCGTAGGCGGCGGAAAGCTGTACAAGGTCACAGAAAACGGCATGGCAGCCTGTGCAAGCGTTGGCAGCAAAACTCCCGTAGATATGTACATCACAGACGGAAAGCTCATCCTTATTTCGGAAAATCATCTCTCCGCAGATATATTGAACGCGTTTGATGTTCCAGCTGATAACGCAAACGAAGCAGCAGACGGAGCTTCCGGCCTTTCGGGTGAGAGCAGTTCAGCGGACGATAGTCTCAGAAACGGCGTTTCGGCGGATATCTATGACATATCGGACGGCGTGAAATATCTTGAGAGCTTTACACAGAGCGGAGAATATGTTTCCTCCCGCGTTTACGGAGGAAATCTCAGCATTGTGACGAACTACTCAAACGAAAGCACCGACCCTCTCGGGGAAGAGTGCGACCTCGATAATTACGTTCCCTGCTACGATCTTAACAATAAACGTATCTATGTTGCTGCAGAGGATATCTACGTAGCGGCGGACGCAGTTTCCACGGAATATACCGTTGTTTCGTCCTATAACATCAATGGCGGGGCTATTTCCGTCAAGGCTGTTCTGGGAAGCAGCGGCAAGGTATTCTGTTCGGGAGATACGCTCTATATAGTCAATGCGGGTCAGCGTGAAAACGACAAGCCCTATTCGGCAGTATCGGCGTTCTCGCTGGGCAATACTATCGAATATCTGACAGGCGGCTCGGTGGAGGGCAGCATTATCGGCAGCAGCTTAAGCGAATATGACGGCTGTCTGCGGGCAGCGGCTGTGAATACCATGGAGGACGGCAGCATCTGCACGGATATCTACGTGCTCGACTCCGACCTGAACGTGATAAACAGCGCAGGTAAGCTACTCCCCGGTGAGGAAATACGCAAGGTCACATTTACCGACAGGTATGCGAGCCTTTATACGGACAGATCAAGTCCTCCCGCACTGGTGCTGGATCTGTCGGCAAATCCTCCCACGGTCGCATATGATATGATGGACTCCGAGGCAGCATATTTTGTAAGCTACAGCGACAGTCTCATTCTCGGCGTGGGAAATTCCTCCGACGATCCGGGAGCATATGAGCTTTCGATGTTCAGCAGCTCCACAGGGGCAATGTTCGACAGCGTAAGCTTCGGACAGAGCGATAATTCAAGCTCCGATGCTGCAAGCCGCAGACGTTCTCTTCTGGTCAACAGCGAGCTTGGCATAATCGGAATGCCTGTAAGCTACTCCGATGAATTCGGCGAGCATGGCTGCTACTATCTGTTCAGATACACATCTGACAACGGCTTCACTTCCATCGGTAAGATAGAATACACCGACCCCGACAAGAGCGGAGAATTCCACAAGGCGATAGTCAGCGGAGATACGATATATCTCATTTCTGACGCAAGAGTAGTCGCTGCTCGGATATCCGACATGAGCGTTATTCGGGTCTTTAATACAAGCGAATAAGTATAAAAATGGCTCCTCCGAGGATATCGGAGGAGCTTTTTTCAGTTATTGAGCTTTTCTTCGCAGAACTGCTTCCAGCGGGAGACTATCCCCTCTTCCGAGAGATTCTTCGCAATTTCGGCGATATAGATATCGGAAGCAGAACAGCTGTAGCCGTACTCGTCGGCATGAGCGAGGATACTCGCAGGAGCACCGCTGTCGTCGCAGGTTATGCATTCATACCACGAAACGCAGTCGAGGACGGTATCGGTCTCCTGCTCGATCTGTTCAGCGGCGGGGTCGGCGGAGAGAGCATATTTTGTCAGAAGCTCCGCCTTTTTCTCGGAGAGCTGACCGAACTCCTCAATATCGGAGACGCTGTCCAGATAGTCGGCATAGGTATTGCTCCTGAAATTGCCAAGATAGCCGCAGATCCCGCCGTAAGCCCTGCCGTCCGCGGTGACGAACAGTACGCCGCAGCGGTCAAGATCGCTGTCGTAATAGACGTTCCCGAAGTAAATGACATCGCTGCCGTCAATAGCGGAAAGCTTCGCAGAAATGGCTTCCTCGTCGATAGGGAGAGTCTCCTCGGGAGGTTCGGTCTCGGTCGCGGGAGGTTCAGTCTCGGGTTCAGCCGACTCCTGCGATAACGCTTCTGTTTCTAAGGGCATTTCGGCTTGGGTGGTCTCCTGAATTATTTCGATATGGGAATAGTCGGGCGCAGAAACGGTCTCCCCTTCTGTGAGGGCGGGTCCGGAGGACGCTTCCGTCTGCGGAGATATATCCTCCGAAAGAGAGCAGCCCGCCAACACCAGTGCGGACAGTGCGATCAAATATGATATTTTCTTTTTCATAGCAGTCTCCTATTGTCAGATAATATGATAATTATACCCCAATACGTCCCGAAAGTCAAGAAAAAAGCCGCAGAAAATATCTGCGGCTTTTATTAAAATCAAACTAATGTACAGAGATTACTTTCTCTTCTTAGCTGCGATAGCTGCAACACCTGCAACAGCCATTACAGATGCGATAGCAGCTGCGGAAGCGTTGCCAGTGGAAGCGGAAGAAGAAGTATCATCGGAAGCAGGAGCTACATCCTCAACAGGAGCAGCCTCTTCTACTGCAGCTTCCTCTTCAACAGCGGGAGCCTCTTCCTCAACAGCTGCTGCAGCGTCACCGCTGTAGTCCTTCTGAGCGATCTCGTTGCCATCCTTATCATAGAGGTGGAGATCGGAATAAGTGATAGTTACATCGTTGGAAACGAAGTTGGAGTTGGACCAATCCATGAATACGAACTCAGCCTGAGAAGCATCCTCGGGAACCTGAGAAGGAAGGAGCCACTTGAACTCATCGTCAACAGTTACTTCATCTTCCCAAGTAACAGTGCCGTCTTCGTTGAACTCAGGGGAGAGCCAGAAAGTTGTGGAGTTGCAGGTAGCAGCATAAAGTCCGCCGCCAACGCCCTGGATATCGGAGCCTGCGAGGCCCTTATATGTAACCTTGTATGTACCTCTGTAAACGTTAGCTACATCAGCGGGATCAGCGAGTATCTGATCGAGAGTGATGCGAGCCTTAACAGCTGTACCGTCGTTTACCTGAGCAGCAACAACGCCGTTAGCATCAGTGGAAACGATGTTGATTGTATCGGGGTTATCGTCTGCATAGCCTGTCTGAGACCAGTCAGCTGCGGAAGCGGAAACTGCTGCCATAGAAAGAGCCATAGCTGCTGCAGCTGCGCAAGAAATAATCTTCTTCATCTTCATTTGAAATTTCCTCCATTCAAACACACTCAAGTGTTCTGCTTTATGTATATGAGTTACTCATATATCAGGATATTGCCTTTATATCACGGAGCAGAGTGCGTCTGCTCCGTAAATACCGTGAAAATCAGATTACTTTCTCTTCTTGAAAGTAACTGCTGCTGCACCTGCAACTGCGATAACGCCTGCGATGCCTGCAAGACCTGCGTTGCCGGTCTTAGGAGCTGTTGTATCAGCTGTATCAGCTGCGGGAGCTGCTGTAGAAGTATCAGCAGTATCGTCTGCGGTATCTTCCTCAGCTTCCTCAAGAGCAGCCTCGATCTCAGCGGCAGCCTCATCTGTTACAGAGAGAACATATACGCCGTATACTGTAAGATCAGCGCCCTGGTCGCCGATGTTAACAGCGTCAACAGAGGAGAAATCGTCTGTACCGTACATAGCGGTCATGTAATCATATGTGAATACAGCCATACCGGGAACGGACTCAGCCTCGTTCTGAGGAACCTTAGCCCAGCCGTTTCCGCCGGACCAGCTCTGGAGAATGAGCTCGGGAGCTACATCAGACTCATAGTAAACAACTACGCAGGAGTTTTCATTGAGAAGAGAAACGTCGAAAGGATTCTCGCCGGGCTCTTCATCCTCTTCGATATTGTTGTATGTATACATAACAACAGCCTGACCCCAAGCAGTAGATGTGCCTTCGCCGCCGACCTGGATAAGGGAAATGCCGTCCTGCTCGAAGGAGATAGGCTCTGCGGAGATCTCTTCATCGATCTCTTCCTCAACAGTAGTCTCAACGGGAGCCTCTTCAACTGTCTCTGCGGGAACCTCAACAGGTGTTTCTTCAGCTGCGGGAGCTGCCTCAGCAACTGTATCGGGAAGACCGGAAACTGTGAATGTAAGCTTAAGAGAAGAATTGATAGCGGTAGAAGTTACGCCGGGATCGCTCTTAGAATCGCCGTACTGATTGTAGATCTCGATTCTGTAGTTACCCTTTTCCTCAACATCGCCGTAGATGATCTTGGAAGCATCGAAAGCAACCTCTGCGCCGTCGATCTCGATCTTATCGAGCTTAACTGTAGCCTCAGGGTTAGAAGCATACATACCCTCGATATCAACTACAAATACGCCAAAGTCGGAAGCGCCTGCAACTGCGGTAGACTCGATCACGAACTGACCGTTGCCTGTAACCTTTGCAGAAGTATCCCAGTCCTGAGCAGACCAAGATGTATCAGCAAAACCGAGCTTAGCGGTAAAATCATAAACAGCAGCCTCAGCAGCGGGTGCAGCCTCTGCCTCAGCAGCGGGAGCCTCTTCCTCGGTTGCAGCAGCGGGACCGTCCCATGCTACCTTTGCCTCAAACTTCATGTTGCCGAGAGCTTCGAGCTCGTCCCAAGAAGTGCCGTTAGCAAGGATCTCAATGTTTACACACTGACCGTAAACGCCGTTTGCTACGAATTCAGAATCCTTAACAGTACCTTCCTTGATCACTGTTCCGTCAGCCTTCTTAAGAGTATATGAGATAGAATAGCTTGTGCCGGAAGCGAGTTCCTTAGAAGTTTCGCCATCCTTGTACTGGGACTTTGCCTTACCGATAGGATTGGAGAACTGGATACCGAACTGACCGATAGCAGCATCATTATCCTTCTTGGAGCCTGCGATAAGATCAGCAGCATTAATATCTGCGCTGATAACTCCATCAACAGTCTTAACCTCTACGGCATACCAGCTCCATGCACCATTGCCCATTACGAATACCGAAGCGCCGATATCGTCCTGTGTCATGGGCTCAGCATAAGCACATACGCCAACTACAGAAACTGCCATTGCAGCAGCTGCTGCAACTGATAATGCCTTGTTAAAATTCATTATGATTTCCTCCTATAATTTTGCTGTACACATCATTACAACTATATACAGCTATCTTTATACTATTAAATTATAACATTATAATTTAATTTTTACTATTGGCAATTTAGACAAAATTTCAAACGTTTACTATCTTTTATCAACAAATAGTTACAACATTTCAACATTTTGCCATGATTTGTTGGAAACCGAAGCTTCGCCGAAGCGGCTTATGCCCGTTTTCCGCGGTTGTAAGCTTACTTTTTCATAGTTATATTATATAGTAACAGATTGTAATTTTCAATTGGCATTTGTAACAAAGTTGTAACCATTATTTTGTAATTGTATCTATATTGTCACAAATCAGTCTCTTTTTCTAAAGGTCAGCCCCAGTGCAGCCGCCCACGACGCAACCGCCGCAAACGCTACAGCAGGCACATTTCCCGTCTGTGCGGGAGCCTCCTCTGTATCGGCTTCGGGGACATCTGCTCCTGCTGCCTGTTCCGTCTCCGTCTCAGCAGTATCCTCTTCAATGGGCTCGGGCTCCTCCGCAGACTCCTCGGAGATCTCCTCCAGCCCGTCCACTGTAAAATTGACCGTTATCACCTGCGCGCCTTCGAGGCATTCCGCAGAGACCGCCGTATCTGTGACATCATCCGACCAAGTGTTGTAGATATTCACCCTCATGCAGCCGCCGTCGTCCTTCCACTGCGGGGTGCCGTTTATGCCGAATTCCACCGTATTTCCGTTGATCTCCACCGAATCCACGGTCACGGTCATACCCTCGGGACAGCTGTCGCTGCCGATATCGGTGCACAGCGCCAGAAATACCAGTCCTGCCACAGGATAATCCGCAGTCACGGAAGCGGAATATTCTCCGTCGCCTGTAATAACGGCGTTCTGAACATCGGTAATGGCGGTATTCCCGTCATCGCCGAGGTCTCCGCCCCAGTACTGGACGAGCCAGTCCTCATCGGCGAAGTACACTCCCGCTGTACCGACCTCCTCGGCGGACACAGAAAACGCCGCAGCTCCGATCGCAGCCGCAGCAGCACACACAGCCGCCAGTTTTTTTATCAACATGATTTTTTCCGCCTTTCAAGAAAAAATCGTCCTGTTGTCCTGCCATAAATCTATATTTCTCGGCATACTATTTCTATACTAATTATTCTATAAAATCGGCGGAAGCTTTTCAATAGGTTTTTTTAACAAAACTCATCGGACGATTTATACATATTGTACAAATTTAACCATAGTGTAATTGTATTGTTTGCACAATGTAACCATTGTAATATTATGGTAAACAGTTGAAATTATTTTGTAATCTGCCTATATACAAGAAAAACCGTCCGTTCAGCCTTTCGGTCGAACGGACGGGAAATTTTTAATATTCTGTTTTCTAAAAGAAATTACTTTCTCTTTGAGATAACAGCAGCAGCGCCTGCAACAGCAGCAACAGCAGCGATAGCAGCAGCGGAAGCATTGCCTGTAGCAGCGGGAGTTGTTACATCATCGGAAGCGGGAACCTCTTCCTCAGTAGCCTCTTCGGTTGTCTCCTCAGCAGTATCCTCAGCAGCTGCGCCGCCGAGACCTGTTACTGTGAATGTGATGGAGAGAGACTCAGCGATAGGAGTTGCATTTGTGAATGCGGGATCATCCTTAGTATCGCTGTACATATTGTAGATATCGATTCTGAAGTTGCCCTTCTCCTCGATGTCGCCGTACATGATCTTGGAAGCGTCGAAGGAAACAGCAGAGCCGTCGATCTCGATAGAATCGAGAGTAGCAACAGCGTCGGGGCTGCCTGCGAACATACCCTGGCAGTCGATAACGAATACACCGATCTCCTCTGTGCCTGCTACAGCGGTAGAAGTGATAGTGTATGTACCGTCGCCTGTGATCTCAACAGAGGACTCCCAATCCTGGAAGGTCCAGTTTGTATCGGTGAAACCGAGTGTTGCAGTGTAAGAATCGTCTGCGAAAGCTGTAACGGAAACAGCAGAAGCTGCAACAGCAGTTCCAACTAAAGCAGCTGCAAATTTGTTCATTTTCATGTCTGAAACATCCTTTCTTAAATCACCGTCATATTTATACGGATAACTAATTATAGTTGAATTATACCATAACATTCCGAAAAAATCTATATATATTGTAACAAAAAAAATAATGAAAACGTTGTGCATTTTTACAAAGTTGCACAACATTTTCTAATTTTTAATTACAATTCAGCTACAAAAAATAATTTATGTAATATTATTTTTTGTTTTTCTTCTTGGCGATAACGGTTATCGCAGCCAGAGCGGCAGGAACGATATACGCCGTAACGCCGATATTCCCCGTTTCGGGAACAGTCTGCGCAGCCTCGGCGTAGACAGCGTTTCCGCCCGCGCAGAGAGTCATTGCGGCAGCAGCGATAAAAAGAGCAGCCTTCTGCATTGCCGTTGCCTCCTTTTTCATCATTTTTCTCAATTTTCCCATATTTTTTCATAAAAAATGCCCGTCTGTATTGCAAGGCGGGCATTATTCACTGTGCAAAGCAGTACATTTTCAAGTAAAATTACTTGGACTTCTTAGCAACAACAGCTGCAGCTGCGAGAGCTACGGGAATTACTGCGAGAGCTACGGGAGCGTTGCCTGTTGCGGGAGACTCTTCCTCAACGGGAGCTTCCTCAACGACCTCTTCCTCTACCTCTTCCTCGAAAGTATCCTCCTCGAAAACCTCATCCTCAAAGGACTCGTCCTCCCAGTCGGAATCTTCCCAATCCTCTTCCTCGGGCTCTTCCTCAACGAAGTCTTCCTCGATAACCTCTTCCTCGATAACCTCTTCCTCGGTCACCTCTTCAACATCCTCCTCGAGGCCTGCTGCGAAAGAAGTAAGACCTGTCATTGTAAGAGCCATAGCAGATGCTGCGAGAGCAGCAAGAATCTTCTTTGTTTTCATTGTTTTGTTCCTCCATTTAAATTTTTAGATTTAAATAAATTTAGATAAAAGCTTTGAACAAGCATTTTATGCTATGATTTATTATATCACATCATTTTAAGATATACAACCATTATTATAACAGTTTTTACGCGGTTTTTTCGTTTCCTTATCGACAACTTTCACAAATTTTTAAGAACTTTTCGCTTTTGGCAAACAATAAATGATTACAAAGCCATGAAAAATTTACCGTTTTGTAACCATTTTTCAGGGCTGCGCAGGCACTGCCGCGAAGAAAACGAGCTCCTCTGCGCTGCTGTTTATCAGGCTGTGAGAATGTCCCTTGGGGCAGTAATGGCACTGTCCCTCGGAAATGGGAAATTCCTGTCCGTCATAGATAAATTTCCCCTTTCCCTTTAAAATATACACTATCTCGCAGTTATCCTCGTGGGTGTGGAGCCCGATATATGCTCCCGGCTCAAGAGAAGCCCGCATTATGCGGTTGCTGCCGTCGAAATATCCGCGGGAGCGCATTATCCCCTCGCCGCCCTTGAATCCGTCGGTGACGGTCTCCTCTGTCTTTTCAAGATCGATTATCATGCATATCCTCCTTTTCGGGCGATCTGTATCCATATACCACCCGTTCATTGCCGCCAAGGTCCTTTCTGACGGAAACGCCGTAAAATCCGCTTTTCTCCATTATTTCGGCGACCTGTCCGCACTGATGATATCCCGCTTCAAAGGCGAGCAGCCCGTTATCCTCCAGCACCTCTTTCCAGAGACATGCTATCACACGGTAGAATTTCAGCCCGTCAATACCTCCGTCAAGAGCGTACTCAGGCTCATAGCCCACCTCGGTCTGCAGTTCGGACATCTCCTCCGCAGTAAGATAGGGCGGATTCGACACGATACAGCCGAATTTTATAAATTCTCCCGCATTTTCGGGGTCGGCGAAATTGTCCAGCAGAGCGCCGTTCATCACGTCCCCCTTGATATACCGCAGTACGGTATCGTTCATGCGCGCATTATGAACAAGATAAGGCATCGCCTCGGAGGAATTCTCCACCGCGGTGACCTCCGCGTCGGGGATATTCTTTTTCAGCGCCACCGCAATGCAGCCGCTTCCGCTGCAAAGATCGATGATACGCATATTTCCCCTCGGAGCACGATAATGCTCAATCACCGTATCCACCAGTATCTCGGTATCGGGACGGGGGATAAGCACTCCCTCGCCCACCTTGAAGGGAAGTCCGTAAAACTCCCATTTTCCGAGGATATACTGCAAAGGATAGCCTGATGCCCGCTTTTCTGCGGCTTCTATCGCCTTTTTCGCAGAAATATCGTCCGCTTTCTCGTCGGCCTTCAGAAGAAGCTGTGTGCCGTCAAGTCCGAGAAAGTCCTCGGCGATGCAGTTCCCGTCGAAATCATAGTCCTCGATACCCGCACTGCGCAGAATCTCCTTTATTTCAGAAACAAGCTCCCGTATCACCATTTGTCGTCACTCTTATCCTCGGGGATACAGGGAGTAAGGGCTGCGATAGCTACCTCTATCATCTTGTCGGTAGGCTCCTTTGTGGTTATCCGCTGGAGCCACATTCCGGGGGCGGAGATGATCCTCGTAAACAGATTGTCGAATCTGCCTGCCAGTCTGATAAGCTCATAGCCTACGGAAGCCTCCACGGGCAGCAGCAGAAGCTGCAGTCCGAAACGCAGCCACACGTTCGACCAAGGCAGGAACATGCCCACACACACGCTCAGCAGCACTACGATAAATATAAAGCTCGTACCGCAGCGGGGGTGGAATCTGGGCTGTTTTCTAACATTTTCCACGGTGAGCTCCAGCCCGTTCTCGTAGCAGAAAATGGTCTTATGCTCCGCACCGTGATACATAAAGGTCGTGTGTATCTCGCCCATATTGGATATCGCCCACATATAGCCCACCAGCATGATAATCTTGATAAGTCCCTCGGAAACAGCCTTCGTCCATGTGGGAGCACCCGCATATTTCAGCAGCGACGACAGCGCCGCAGGCACGAACTTGAACACGCACACCGCAATGACCATTGCCGCTATGCACACCACCAGCATGATAGTGTTCATTATCTCCTTGCCGTGTTCGCCCTCCAGCTTGGTGCTCAGCCAGCGCTCAAAGCGGTTCATCTCCTCAGGGTCGTCCTCCTCCTCGTCGTCGGTGACCTGCTTCTGGGCAGACTTCATTGTGCATTTCAGCCCGTCCCACAGCGACACTCCGAAATTGAAGCACCCTCTGATAAATGGAGTTTTCGTATACCACGGAGCAGTTTTTCCGTTGCGTATCTTCCACGTTTCCACGTCTATGGTACCGTCAGGCAGACGGCATGCCATCGCAGAGGTATCTATCCCTCGCATCATTATCCCCTCGATAAGCGCCTGTCCGCCTATCTTCGACTTAAACGGCTGTTTTGTCTCTTCACTCATTAATAGTATGCTCCTTTCCTGTGGGCAGCCCATAAGCCCTGTCAGCAAACTCAATGCACCAACCGCTATGGACTGCGGGCTCCGCCGGATCTTACTCTATCACATAAAAATTATTCCTGACCTCAGTCAGCGTAAGAACAAGGGATTCTCCGCTTTCGTCGGCAAGTCTTACCATATAGCAGGCGTCGCCCACCTGTTCGATAAGCTGCCAGCCCTCCGCATAATAAGCCTCGCTGTCCCCGGCGCTCACTGCGAGAATACGCATAAGCTCGGGAGACGAGTTGATATTCTCATTATATCGGCAGAAAACCGCCGCTCCCGAAGCGCTGTCTATCTTCATAGTGATGAGCCCCTCCCATCTTCCGGGGAACATCATCACCCAGCTCTGCGCCTTGTTGTACCAGCCCGTATATTTCCGCGAGATGCTGTAGTTGTCGAAAACGCACCAGTTCGTCAGCAGAAGCTTTTCCGATTCGTTTTCATAGCCGGGGCAGACCTCGGTGACAGGTATCTCGGTGATGCCGTCACCGTCCGCATCGGTGCAGAGGTATCCGCTCTGCCGCTGAGTATCGGCAAGAACAGTGCTCCCCTCCACCTGAGCGGGATTGCGCAGATTGCCGTCCACGCTGTATATCATCTCGGTAGAAACAGAGCCGCTGCCGTTTATCTCGTCGATAAACAAAGCCGCCGTATTTTCGGCTATTTTTCCCTCGGTTATGCCTTCAAAGCCGATGCTTCCGCTGTTCAGCCGAACCTTTGAAGCCTCATACAGCGCACCGTTTTCGTCCTCGGTTATCATAGCCGCCCATGCGGACTGATTCTCGGAATTACCGTTGATGTTGATAAGCTCGTTATTTCCGTCGGAGGTGAGGTCGGTTATCATAAAGCTGCTGTAGCTGTCGGAATAGACCCTGTCGGTCATGCCGTTTTCGTAGGAATACACCTCCAGCACCTTGTCCCCCGCGGTCATAAGATTATATCCCGCAGCGATATAGACCCTGCCCGAGCCGCCTATCTGCCGCACCACGGCGCAGTCCACGGAAACGCCCGTGCCTGCGGTATCGTACACCGAGCGCCACTGTCCGTTTTCGCTGTCGAGGATATTCAAGCGAATGACGCTCTCGCCGCCGTCGGGCCGCTGATAAAACACGGCAGCCTCGTCGGAGCCGTCCCCGTCAAGGTCGCAGAAAATATATGCCGAGCGGTTTTCGCCGTTTTTCGGGAAAATAAGATTAACGCTGCCCACTGCGTCGGTAAGGGCCTCATACACCCTGCTCTGCTCCTCGGAAAGCATAGGCGGAGCCAGCAGTCCCTCCGCAGAGGAAAACAGACTGCACCCCGTCAGCGTCCCGACCGCCGCCAAAGCAGCCCACAGCTTCACACTCTTGATACACAGCACCCCCCTGTTTGGTCAGTTCCAAGTCCGCAGTACTTAGCAATCAGCCGATCATTGTTAACTGTCAACTGAAAACTATCCACTCTTCACAATTTCCAACGAAAGAGGGGCGCAGTCGGAAAAAGAACCGGTCCGACCGCACCCCTCGGCAGAATCATTATTCAGATGGAATCCGTATCAACGCCGTCCACATCGAGATCGTCCATATCGGTGTCCTTAGGCCTTGCATTAAGAGTCCAGCGCTTTTCCTGCGCAATGCCCTTAGGCATCTCTCTGTAGGAATATCCCGTCCAGAATACCGCAACGATACATGCAGGCAGGAATATCAGACCGATATCGCTTATGCTGGGCATGCCCATTCCGAGACGGTCGTCATAGCCTGTGGGAACGAACAGAGTAGCATATCTGGGGAGAACGGAAACTGCGGCGAGTATAGATGTGAGATAGCCGAACATGCAGACCCAGAAACGGGTGTGCTTCTTTTCCATTCCCATGAAAAGCCTTGCCACTCCGAGGAAGAATATCGCCGCCGCCATATCGGTCAGAAGCTCATACACCTTTTCGGAGGAAACGGCAATAACTGTATTTCCCGAAAACATCTTGAATATGTCAAGCACCTTCCATGCCGCAAATATCGACATAGCCGCACAGTTTGCGCGGGAGATGCCCTCTTTCTTGAAAATGTTCATAGCCATGGTGAGGAAGATCGTGAATACCAGCAGCATTATCACCAGCTCTATCCAGTCCCATACGCCGAAGCCTGTCAGCAGGCTGTAATTCTTAGCTTCCTTTTCATCGACGATAGCGTCTCTTATCTCCATATTGCGGCTAACGGTCTGAGCGACCTTCATTCCGCCGTCAAGGAGCAGGAGCAGACACATGAGCATGGACGAATAGCCCGCGCCCGAAGGCATTTTCTTATTGAGCCTGTCGTATCTCAGGCGCCACGGATTGATCAGTATACACTCGTCCACGACCTTATCGGAAGCCACGCCCAAAAGCAGGACTGCCGCTATAAGTATCATTCCGAGGATTATCACGGCAACGGGAAAATTCAGGCTGCTTTCGTCGATATATCTTCCCGTATTAAAATTAACGTTGGTCAGCAGCTGCTGGAATCTCAGCACTGCCGCGAGCAGGATAGTAACTATGAAAACTATCATCGACGCCTTTTTAGGCAGTCCGATAGACGGCAGACTTTTTTCACCCGATGATTTTTTCTTCAAACTGTTAGCCATTGTCAAGCTTCCCTTCACATAACAAATTTTGCAATAATATCAGGAACTGAAACTTCGTGCTTAATTTCGACCAAAAAACATACTGATATATTATATAATAATATTATAGCTTATTCAAGTCACGTTGTCAAGAGATTTTTTAAAAGAAAATTAATTTTTAATTTCAATCGTAATCATAAACCAAGAAAAAAACGGCAGTCTCCGAAAAACCGGAGCCAGAAGGAGGTATCCCATGAAAAGTCTGATAAAAACAGCCTGTGCATTTGTACTTATCGCCGCAGCGGTGGTGTTCGCGGCGAAGCTCCGTCCCGATGACGGCGGAGAGTGCGAAGTCACATCGTCATCGGAGACTTATACCCCCGAGACCCTGCAAAGCGGCGAAAAGATATACCGATGTCTGGGCAGCTCCGATTTTTACGTTCTCCGCGAAGAAACGGGAGAGGTCCTTAAAATGTCCGAAACGGAGTACGTTATCGGCGCAGTCATGGCGGAAATGCCCGCAGATTATCCCGAAGAAGCTCTGAAAGCGCAGGCTGCCGCAGCTCATACCTATGCGGTGCGCCGCCGCGAGGAGCAGCTGTCCTCTCCCGACCCCGCGCTCTGCGGAGCCTACATATCCGACGACCCCCGGAAATATCAGGGCTTTCTGTCCGAGGAGGAAGCAAAAAAGCTGTACGGCAGCGGCTATGACGAGGCTTACCGCAGGATATCCGAAGCGGTGAGCGCCGTTTCCGACAGGGTGATAATCTGCGGCGGAGAGCCTATCGTGGCAGCATTTCATGCCGTATCCCCCGGGAAAACGGAAAGCGCGGAGAACGTCTGGGGCAGCGCGGTAAGCTATCTTATGCCCGTGGACAGCTCCTTTGACGAGACCTCCGCCGACTTTTCCGAAAGCTTCACCTTCAGCGCCGCCGAGGTCCGCGGACGGCTCGCGGCAGAATATCCCGATAAAACTATCCCCGAGGATATCCTGTCCGAGATATCGTCGTCGGAGATATCCCCCTCGGGCACGGTCCTCACGGTCACGGCGGGGGAGCTTATGATAAGCGGCTCGGATATCCGCAGGATATTCTCCCTGCCATCCGCCGCCTTTGAGCTTTCCTCCGACGGGGAGGAGCTAACCATTGTAACCAAAGGCTATGGCCACGGCGTCGGCATGAGCCAGTACGGCGCAAAATGCCTTGCGGAGCAGGGTCTTACCTGCGAGGAGATAATTAAATACTACTACACGGGCGCAGAGCTCGCGCGGCTGGAATATTCGGAATAGGAGCAGCTCACACGTCTTTCAGCTGTGCCGCCGCATATTCGAGAAATTTCCTCTCCGCAGAGGAAGCGAAGCCTCTCTTCTTTGAAACGATTATCCGCTGGGTGTAAAACAACGGCTCTTCAATTATCCTGACCGAGGTATTTTTCCCCCGTTCTGCGGCGGACAGCGGAAGTATCCCTACAGCCAGTCCCCTTTCCGCCGCCGATAATACGGTGCATGCGCTCTCCGCTGACACGGCGGTCACCGGAGGCTCGTATTTTTTCTGAGCTCTTTTCAGCTTCTCGGAGAAAACATCCTCCAGCAGCTGTCTGTATTTTCTCCGCACGGCTATCCTTTTACCCGCAAGAACTGCGATGCCCGGCAGCTCGCCGTTCAGGGAAAAATGCTCGGGAGAATACACTGCCGCCATAGGCTCGCTCTCGAAGGACAGCGCCTCCATATCGGCGGAGATAGTGCAGGGAGTGCGGACGAATGCCGCCGTAACGGAGCCGTCCTCGGTCATGGCGAGTATCTCATGGTCGGGCTTTTCGTATATCTCATAGCGTGTTCCGGGGTAGATCCGGGCAAAATCCGACAGTATATCTCCGCAGACAGCAGCCCCGTCCTCGGAGGATATGCCTATCCTCACAGTACCCTCGCCGCCATTTTCCAGCTCCCTGATATCGCTTTTTATCTGACTGTCTATGGCAGCAATGCTCTTTGCACGCCGATACAGCAGCTTTCCCGCCTCAGTCAGCTCCAGCCTGTGCGCCGTGCGTATGAGCAGAACGGTGCCAAGCTCCTTTTCAAGGCTTTTCAGCTGCATGCTCAGGGTTGCCTGCGCAGTATAAAGCTTTTTCGCCGCAGCGGTTATGCTGCCGCATTCAATTATCTCCGCATAATTCCGCAGCACCTCTATATCCACTCACAAACACCCTTTCTATAGCTAATAATAAAGGGATCCGGCGGAAAACCCCACACAGATCCCATTCATCTTCGGAAATTACTGATTATCCTCAATGTACTTAACGATATCTCCGACTGTCTTGATGTTCTCAACAGCCTCGTCGGGGATCTCGATATCGAACTCTTCCTCCAGCGACATTACGAGATCAACAACGTCAAGTGAATCAGCACCCAGATCATCTGTGATAACAGCGTCGGAAACGACCTTTTCGCCGTCTACGTCCAGCTGCTCAACGATGAGCTCCTTAACTTTATCAAATACCACTTACCTGCTCCTCCATTCTTTCAGATTTTATGTGTAAAGAATAACGCTTTACATCGTTTGTATATATAAAGGCAGAAGCCTTTACATCATAGGTTACATGGAATATTCCTCGTCGGTAGCGATAAGCTCCTCGCCGTCGGGATTATATCCCCCGGTGCCCTCTTCAAAGTCACCGATTTTTCTAAATTTAGTATACCGTTGTTCCAGCAATTCGTCAATATCTATTTGCATTTTTTCTTTCAGCGTTTTTAACAAAAATTCTTCGATATTTTCAGCAGTTTGCTTAGGATCATTGTGAGCACCGCCGTCAGGCTCCTCGATAATGGTATCGCATATCTCCAGTCTGCACAGGTCCTCGGCGGTTATCTTCATGATAGCGCAGGCTTCCTTTTCCCTCGATGCGTCCTTCCACAGAATGGAAGCGAATCCCCTCGGCGAGATGACCGAGTACAGCGAATTGGAAAGCATACCCAACTCGTCGCATACGCCCAGCGCAAGTGCGCCGCCGCTGCCGCCCTCTCCGAGCACAACGGAGATAACGGGTGTTTTAAGAGTCATGAACTCGGCGATATTTCTTGCGATAGCCTCGCCCTGACCGCGCTTTTCGGCGTCAACTCCGCAGAAGGCTCCGGGAGTGTCGATGAAGCAGATAACGGGACGATGGAACTTCTCCGCCTGCCTTGCAAGGCGCAGAGCCTTTCTGTAGCCCTCGGGATGAGGCATTGCAAAGTTTGAAGCCTTGTTCTCGTTGATATTTCTTCCCTTGACCTCCGCGATGATAGTCACGGGGATATCCTGTATCCTTCCTATGCCGCCCATGACAGCTCCGTCGTCGCCGAAGAGCCTGTCGCCGTGGAGCTCGAAGAAATCGTTGAATATGAGCGGGATATAATCCCTTACCGTGGGACGGAGCTTGTTGCGGATTATCTCCATTCTCTCCCAAGGCGTCAGAGGATTTTCAATAATATTTTTCTGTGACATATTATATTATCCTCCCATGCTTTCTATCTCACCGCCGTGGAGACTGATCAGATGAGCGAGAGTCCTCCGCATGCTGCGGCGGTCCGCTATCATATCCACGAAGCCGTGTTCAAGAAGAAATTCCGCCGACTGAAAGTCCTCGGGGAGCCTCTGCTTGATAGTTCCCTCGATAACTCTTCTGCCCGCAAAGCCGATAAGCACCTTGGGCTCGGCGATTATTATATCCCCCAGCGAAGCGAACGAAGCGGTAACTCCGCCCGTAGTGGGGTCGGTCATGACCGTGATGTAAAGGAGTCCCGCCTGCGAATGTCTTGCCGCAGCGCCGGAGGTCTTCGCCATCTGCATAAGGGAAACGATACCCTCCTGCATGCGCGCGCCGCCCGAAGCGGTGAACAGCACTATAGGCAGCTTTTTTTCGGTAGCGGTCTCGAATGCTCTTGTGAGCTTTTCGCCCACGACGCTTCCCATGGAAGCCATCATATAGCGGGTATCCATGATGCCGATAACGCATCTTCTGCCCTTGATGGTACATTCTCCGGTGATGACAGCGTCCTTGAGCCCGGTCTTCTGCCGCAGCTCGTCCTGCTTTACGTCATAGCCGGGAAAATCTATGGGATTTTTGCTTATCATATCCGCGTCGTACTCGATAAAGCTGTCCTTATCCGCGGTAAGCTCCAGTCTGCGGCGGGAGTTTATCCTCGAATGATAGCCGCAGGACGGACATACTCCGAGATTATTTTCCAGTTCGTCGGTCATACACACCGAGGAGCATCTGGGACATTTGAAAAGCAGATCCTTAGGGATATCGACATGCTTATCGGGATCGCTTTTTTTATCCTCCGAGGTGTTGTTGAACCTTGCGGTAACAACGTTAAACAGATCCTCTAACAATTTTCGGACAGTCCTTTCGTCTTCGCATGACAGCGAAGTTTTTATGAAGCGCCGTCCCACGGACAGCAGCACATAACAATATTTATTATACTATAAATAACCGATTTGTCAATAGCTGAAAAGCATTTTTTTCCTGCATGTCATATAAGAAACATCCTGAATATTCCGAGTACCAGCAGAATAACTCCCATAGCCTTCTGAACGGGATCGTTTTTCCCGAGGTTAAGGTGCTTTATCCCGAAGACTATCCCCAGAAAAGGTATCATCAGCGTCAGCACCAGCTCCCACCATGGGATATCCTTTGCAGATACGCTGAAGGACGGCTTTCCGCCCGTATTATTCTGCCCATAGTTCGCATTCTGATTATAATAGGGCTGATTGGCGTTGTTGTTTGCCGCTCCGGGAATATATGGCTGATTTGCTCCGTTGTTTCCTCCGTAGGGCTGATTTGCGCCATTATTCGCCGTTCCCTGACCGTTCTGATAATATGTAGGATTATGCCTCGGATGGGGCGGCGGCGAGGGCGGCGGAGTATTGTTGTCCACTACTCGTATGCTGGGGATACGGGGCTTTTCGGGCTCAGCATACATCACCTCGGGACCCCGCTCCTCTCTTTCCATATACTCGGGCTCGGGCTTGGGATAGTTGTCGGGCTCGAAATCGTACAGGCTGGACATCTGCTCGAACTCTTCCTCGTCGGGGACTGTATACCCGCACTCGGCACAGACGCCGTCCTTTAACCTGCCCATGCACAGCGGACATTTTTTAATTGTTATCGCCATATTATCCCCCCTTTTACGGTCATTCAGCCTCTCCGTCCGAGATAACCTATATCATAAGTGCCCTTTTCAAACTCAGGGTCTCTGATAAGCCCCAGCTGAAAATCAATGTTCGTATCCACGCCCTCGACGATGAACTCTGCCAGCGCCCACTTCATCTTTGCGATGGCTTCCTCGCGGGTAGGCGCGTAGGCGATGAGCTTTGCTATCATACTGTCGTAGTAGGGCGTTATCGTATAGCCCTGATATGCGGAGCTGTCTATCCTTATTCCGGGACCTCCGGGCACATACAGCGCTTCTATCTTTCCGGGACTTGGACGGAAGCCCTTTTCGGGACTTTCCGCATTAACTCTGCACTCAATGGCATGACCTGTCAGATGAATATCCTTCTGCTTGAAGGGCAGCGGCTGACCGTCTGCAATGAGTATCTGCTGCTTTACGATATCTATCCCCGTAACAAATTCGGTTATGGGGTGCTCCACCTGTATGCGGGTGTTCATCTCCATGAAGTAGAAATTCTTGTCCTTATCAACGAGAAATTCGATAGTACCCGCATTGCAGTAGTGACATACCTTTGCAGCAGCTACCGCAGCGCTTCCCATTTTATCCCGCAGCTTCGGAGTCATGATGACCGAGGGAGTCTCCTCCAGCACCTTCTGATTCCTTCTCTGCATGGAGCAGTCACGCTCGCCCAGATGAACTACATTGCCGTGCCTGTCGGCAAGTATCTGGAACTCGATATGCTTGGGGTTCACGATGAATTTCTCCATGTATATGCTGTCGTCGCCGAAAAAATTCAGCGCTTCCTGCTTTGCGGCAGTGGCCTGCGGGAGCAGCTCCTCGGCGGAATTTACCAGACGGATACCTCTTCCGCCGCCGCCTGCGGAGGCCTTTATCATCAGCGGATAGCCTATCTCCGCGGCGATGCGCTTGATATCCTCGGTAGTTCTGACCGCGCCGTCCGAGCCGGGGATAACAGGCACGCCCGCCTTCTTCATGGCAGCCTTTGCGGCAGCCTTGTCGCCCAGCATCTCGATAGACTCGGGGTCAGGACCTATGAAGATTATCCCGCATTTCCTGCACATATCCGCAAATTTTGCGTTCTCGGACAAGAATCCGAAGCCGGGATGAACAGCGTCTGCACCCGTTATCTCGCAGGCTGCGATGATGGCCTTCATATTAAGATAGCTGTCCTTGGTGGCAGGCCCGCCGATGCAGACCGCCTCGTCGGCTATCTTCGCATGTAGCGCGTTTCTGTCAGCCGTGGAAAATACCGCGGCAGTCTTTATGCCAAGCTCGCGGCAGGCACGGATTATCCGCACCGCGATCTCGCCGCGGTTGGCGATTAGTATCTTATTTATCATATAAAGTCATTCCAATCATTTGAGTGAGTTGTACGGAGTACTTTTAGCAGTTAATAGTTTACAGTTTTCGGTGAACAGCCCCAAACAGCACTAAAACCGGTTGAAACGATGACAGTAACAACAGCCGACCCCGCAGGGTGTTGGCGCCCAACTAAAAGTAACCTGAGCACTGCTGACCGATGGCATTCAAGCAGGGCAAAAGAGAGAGGGCGAGGGAAGAGGTGGGTGTGGGGGCTGCCCGCAGGCTATGAAACCGTAGGGGGAGAGAAAAGCGGCGCTACACTAAGAGTAAATCTTTCGATGAGAGTCCGAGTAAGCCGCTTGTCTTTCCACCGGAGGTGTCTCCCCCACTCGCGTCGGAAGATGCAATCTTCCGATGCAAACACACAATAGCCCCGATGATAAGAACCGAAACTGAAAAGCCTAACCGAGCCGAACCGCAATACTAAACTTTTCACTTCTCACTAATTTTACTTAATAGCAAAGGATATCTCCGCAACAACGGCTTTCTCACCGTTGACGGTGGCTACAGCCTTTCCTATGCCGATGGGACCCTTGACCTTGATTATCTCCGTCTCTAAACGCAGGGTGTCTCCGGGGACTACCTGTCTGCGGAATTTCGCTTCCTTGATGCCGCCGAAAAAGCCTGTCTTGCCCTTGTTCTCGGGGAGCGATAACATCGCAACACAGCCTGCCTGCGCAAGCATCTCTATCATCAGGACTCCGGGTACTACGGGATAGTCGGGGAAATGTCCCTTGAACCAGAATTCGTCGGGGGACATGTATTTCTCCGCTACGCATTTTACGCCGGGCTCTAACTCGATTATGCTGTCGATGAGCAGAAACGGATCACGGTGAGGGATTATCTCCTTTATCTGCTCCTTGTCCATAAGTACAGCCATTTGTATTTCCTCCTACGCTTAATCAGCTTATTATCATTATGGGCTGGTCGTACTCCACAGCCTGACCGTCCTTGGCGATTATCTCGGTGACAACACCGTCAAATTCGCTCTGTATCTCGTTCATGAGCTTCATGGATTCGATTATCATAAGTACGTCGCCCTTTTTGACCTGTCTGCCTACCGTTACAAAGGGTGCCTTTCCCGGTCCGGGTGCTGCGTAGAATGTTCCTACTATGGGAGCCTTTACGACGTTTCCGCTCTTTTCCTCTGCTTTCGGAGCAGGTACTGCGCTGTCCGCAGCGGGTACAGCCGCAGGTGCTGCCTGTGCGGCAGGCATGGGCATCGCGGGAACGGGCGCACCCATCATCGGAGGAGGCGGAGGGCATTTTCTTCCCTTGACAGTGATGGTTTTACCTCCGTCAACAATGGTGATCTCTCCCAAATCATTCTTGTTCACTATCTCCGCCAGAGCGGCAATAGTGTCTATCTCAACCATGTTATAGATCTTCTCGCTCATGTTTACCCCTCCTTAATCAGCGTACTTCTTGATGCAGATAGTCGCGTTGTGTCCGCCGAAGCCCAAGCTGTTGGAAAGGGCGGCGTTGACTGTCATGTTCCGTCCGCCGTCCGTGCAGCAGTCCAGATCGCACTCGGGGTCGGGTACCTTGTAGCCCGCAGTGGCGGAAACGTAGTCGTTTTTGCAGAAAAGTGCTGTTGCGATCGCTTCAACCGCTCCCGCAGCTCCCAGAAGATGTCCTGTCTGGGACTTTGTGGAGTTGACGACAGTCTTGTATGCATGGTCGCCCAGAGCTATCTTGATAGCCTTTGTCTCGTACTTGTCGTTAAGTCCCGTAGATGTGCCGTGAGCGTTGATGTAGTCGATATCCTCAGCCTTGAGACCTGCTTCGGTATATGCCAGTATCATGCCCTGTGCGGCAGCCTCTCCCTCGGGAGAAGGACTTGTCATGTGATATGCGTCGCAGGTAGCGCCGTAGCCTGCGACCTCGGCGTATATCTTCGCACCTCTTGCCTTTGCGTGCTCAAGCTCTTCGAGGACCAGCATGCCGCTGCCCTCGCCCAGAACGAAGCCGTTTCTTTCGGCGTCGAAGGGGATCGAGCAGCGCTCGGGATCAGCCGAACGGGAAAGAGCCTTCATATTGTTGAAGCCGCCCAGAGCGAACTCTCCGATACAAGCCTCCGCACCGCCTGCAAGGCATACGTCAAGATAGCCGTCCTTTATCTTGCGGAAGGCTTCTCCTATCGCATGAGTTGACGAAGCGCAGGCTGTGGTGGTGCAGTAGTTAGCTCCCTTGAAGCCTGTTTTCATGGAAACAGTGCCCGCAGCCATGTTGCCTATCATCATGGGGATAAAGAACACGGATATCCTGTCGGGTCCCTTTTCCAGATATTTTGAATGCTCGGTGCAGGTCAGATTAAGTCCGCCGATGCCAACTCCGCAGATAACGCCTGCGCGGTAGGGATCAACATCCTCGAATTTGCTGCCGCTGTCCTTCAGAGCGTCCAGAGCCGCGCTGAGGGCGAACTGTGTGAAGCGGTCCATTCTCTTTGCTTCTTTTTTGTCGATGTTCTTTTCGGGGTCGAAATCATTTACGGAGGCTACCAGCTTGATATCGAAATCCTCCTTGAGCTTCTCGCACTGCAGGGGCGAAAAGCCCAGCTTTCCGCTTTTCAGACTGCCGTAAAATTCATCTACAGTATTTCCGATAGGCGATACCACGCCCATTCCTGTTATTACTACTCTTTTACCTGACATAACTTTTCTCCATTCTGTTTACCAAAGATCACATCATAAGTCCGCCGGATATCTCGATGACCTGTCCCGTAACATAGGAAGCGTCGTCGGAGGCGAGGAAGGATACCACGCCTGCTATCTCGTCAACGGTGCCGTAGCGCTTCATGGCTATCTGCTCAAGCATACGGTTTTTCTGTTCCTCAGTGAGCTTGTCGGTCATGGGAGTGCTGATAAATCCGGGAGCCACCGCATTTACGGTGATGCCGCGGGAGCCGAGCTCCTTAGCCATCGTCTTTGTCATGCCGATGATAGCCGCCTTTGAAGCGGAATAGTTTATCTGACCGGGGTTTCCGTAAAGTCCCGCAACGGATGCAAGGCTGATGATCTTGCCCGACTTCTGGCGCATCATGACAGAGCCTGCCAGCTTCATGAGATTGAACACGCTCTTCTGATTTACTGCGATAACGAGATCGTACTGTTCCTCGGGCATTCTTGCCGCAAGACCGTCTCTTGTGATGCCTGCGTTGTTTACCAGACAGTCTATCGAGCCGAAGCGCTCCTTGACAGCCTTGACCATTGCCTCGCACTGATCGTACTTTGAAACGTCGCAGATGAATTTCTCACAGTCGGCACCGAGAGCCTTGATCTTCTCTTCGATGTCGTTGTTCTCGAACATGCTCTCATTTACGTCGTTGAGAGCGATATTATATCCGTCCTTTGCAAGTCTGAGAGCGATAGCTGCTCCGATGCCTCTTGCAGAGCCTGTGATAAGCGCTGTTTTTGCCATAATATTTACTCCTTGTCCGTTAAAAATCTATATTCAGAAGCTTTCCTGCCTGTGCGAACATCTCCTCGATGATAGCGCTGCAGGGCTTGACCTCGTTTACCATACCCGCGATAAGTCCGCAGAGGAAAGAGCCTTCATCGGTATTTCCGTCCTGAACTGCCTTGCGGAGCGAACCGAGAGTTATCTCCTCGAACTTTTCGGGAGTAAGTGTTCCGTCCTTTTCGCCGCTTGCCAGCATCTTGGAGAACTTTGTCTTGATATTGCGGCAGGGATGACCCGTTGTTCTGCCCGTAACTACGTTGTCGGTATCCTTCGCGTCGATGACCAGCTGCTTGTACACGGGATTTATCTGACACTCATCGGAAGCGAGGAACCTCGTTCCAACCTGAACGCCTTCCGCGCCCAGCATAAAGGAGGCTGCGATACCTCTTCCGTCGGCGATGCCGCCTGCTGCGATAACGGGTATCTCCAGCGCGTCGACGACCTGAGGAACGAGACACATTGTTGTATTTTCGCCGATATGTCCGCCGGATTCTGTGCCCTCCGCAACAACTGCGTCAGCACCTGCTCTTTCCATTCTCTTGGCAAGAGCGACCGACGGGATAACGGGGATGACCTTTATGCCGGCTTCCTTCCATGCGGGGATGAACTTTCCGGGATTTCCCGCGCCTGTGGTGACAACGTTCACCTTTTCGTCGATACACAGCTGAGCCAGATCCTCGGCGTTGGGGGACATGAGCATGATATTCACGCCGAAGGGCTTGTCTGTAAGCTCCTTGCAGCGGCGGATCTGATCGCGGAGATAATCAATGGGAGCGCTGCCGCCTGCGATAAGTCCGAGACCGCCCGCGTTGGAGACTGCAGAAGCGAGGGTGCTTTCCGCTATCCATGCCATACCGCCCTGAATGATGGGGTACTTTGTACCTAAAAGCTCTGTTATCCTGTTAGTCATGATATATTTCACCTCTTATTAATATTCGAAAATTACCGAACCGAGAGTAAGTCCTGCGCCGAAGCCTACAAAGCAGACCTTATCTCCCCGCTTTATCCTGCCTGTGCGCACCGCGTCGTCGAATGCAAGGGGGATCGATGCGCTTGATGTATTGCCGAACCTGTCCAGAGTAAGTACGAATTTATCCAGAGAAACGCCGAGATTCTTAGCCGCAGTCTCGATGATCCTCACATTTGCCTGATGAGGAACGAACACGTCCACATCATGGATATCCATATCTATCTTCTTGGCGGCATTGAGAGCGGCTGTGGGAAGCGCCTTTGTCGCGAACTTGTAGACCTCTTTTCCATCTTGGAAGATGTACTCATGAGTGATGCTGTCGTCCATGCCGTCGGGGACGTTTTCCCTGTCCTCGGTCATGAAGGGGTGGTCCGCCTTGCCGCTCCTGCAGTAGAGGAACTTCGCACCGTTTCCGTCTGCGCCAAGCCAGCTTGTAAACAGCTTATCGCTCTTTTCAAGGACAACAGCCGCCGCGCCGTCTCCGAAAAGCACGCAGGAAGCACGGTCCTCGAAATTGGTTATCCTCGAAAGCGCCTCGTTTGCCACGAGGAGCACATACTTAAGGCTGTCGTCGGTCATAAGATATCTCATTGCGGTATCAAGGCCGTAAACGAAGCCCGAGCATGCCGCACCGATATCGAAGCATGCAGCATTTTCCGCGCCTATCTCCCTCTGGATAAGGCAGGCTGCGGACGGAGTATGGAACTCCGAGGTGATGGTAGAGTCGATGATAAGTCCGATATCCTTCACGTCGATACCCGCATTCAGTACGGCAGCCTTAGCCGCCTGTGCGCCTATATACCAGGTGGATTCTCCGTTCACCATATGTCTTGTCTTGATACCTGTGCGTGTTGTTATCCATTCGTCGTTGGTATCAACGATGGTGGACATCATATCATTATCAACGGTAAGAGGGGGCACATAGCTTCCTATCCCTAAAATATTTACTCCCATGAAAAAAATCCTCCCGATATATTGTATTTTTTACTTTTATATGCTATAATTGTAATGCAGCTGTATATTGTCTGCGCATACAAACCCTATTATCTATTTTAATATAAATCATGCCGTTTTGTCAATGATTTTTTAGTTTTTTTTGAAAGGTTTTACTATAAATCTTTTTGATAATACGTTTTGTATAATTTTACAAATAGTAATATTTTAATAAACGGAGGAAAAAACATGTCAAAGAATGTATTTTTATTTTCGGGACAGGGCTCCCAGTATCCGGGAATGGGCGCGGAGCTTATCGACTGCTGTCCGCAGGCAAAGGAGGTATTCACCGAAGCTTCGGACATTCTGGGCTTCGACCTTGAGGACAAGTGCCGCAATGCTCCTGCCGAGGAGCTTGCAAGGACCGTGATATCCCAGCCTGCCATCATGGCGGTATCTCTTGCCGCATTTGAAGCCGCAAAGGCTAACGGCATAGGCTTTTCCGCCGCTGCGGGACATTCTCTCGGAGAATATGCGGCGATGGTGGCATGCGGCATAGTATCCAGAGCGGACGGCTTCAGGCTCATCAAGCTGCGTTCCGAGGCTATGCAGAGAGCTGCGGAAAGCTCGGACGGCGCAATGTACGCTATCATCGGCAAGGACATGACCGCCGTTGACAAGGTCTGCGAGGAGACCGAGGGCTATGCAGTCCCCGTAAACTACAACTCCGCGGCGCAGACGGTCATCGCAGGAGAATCGGCAGCTGCGGAAAAGGCTGCGGCTAAGCTTGCGGAAATGGGATATCGTGCGGTAAAGCTGAACGTTTCGTCTGCATTCCATTCTAAGCTGATGCAGCCCGCTGCGGAGGAATTTCTTCCCAAAGCAAAGGAATTCACCTTCAAAATGCCCGAAAATGTTGATTTTTATTCAAATCTGTCGGGAGAGAAGCTGACCGACTTTAGCAGCATGGCAGACAGACTGGCACAGCACATAGTCTCCCCCGTAAGATTCACCGCAGAGCTTGCCAATATGCAGGCAGACGGCATCGATACCTACATCGAGCTGGGTCCCGGCAAGGTGCTCTCCGGACTGGTCAAGAAGACCCTCAAGGGCGTGAACATCTTCAACATCGAAGACGCCTCAAGCCTTGAAAAGACAGTTAACAGTTAACAGTCAGCAATCAGCTGCGAACTTCGGACTAAGGACTATTCACCACATTCCACAAGGAGTAACAAGCAAATGAAATACACCATGGACGACCCCAAAATCCGATATATGGGACGGATAGATAACAGCGACCCTAAGGCACCGGTTATGTACTACGCAGGCTCGCAGATGAAGCTGCGCTTCACCGGGGAGAGTATCTCCGTGAGCCTTAAGAATCATACCGTCTGGGGAAATGTTTCGCTGGGTTATATTGTTGACGGACGCGAGGGCAGGCTCCCTCTCGACCCGCAGAACAACGACAGGGAAATTACCGTTAAGGCTGCAGGCAGCCTCG
>JBJESJ010000123.1:0-1643 GCA_051882725.1 Oscillospiraceae bacterium | reverse complement strand
GTATGCGATATGTCTGCAATCACAGTTTCCGGCATTTTAATGCCTCTGTCCTTATTTCCAATGGTGTTGATGTAAAGACTGTCCAGAGCTGTTTAGGCCACTCAACGGCAACAACGACTTTGCAGATCTATGCTCATACCTTCCAGGCTGCTCAGGTTCGGGCAATGGACACAGTTGCAAGCGTTATCAATATGAAAAAGGCTGCAAGCGAATAATTATTCAAATAACGGACAAACAACGGACAATGGCATTTTGAGGGTAAAACAAAAAATCCCGCAAACGCCTATTTTATGAGGCTTTACAGGATTTTCTGCTCTATTCGATTGGTGCCGCTGACCGGACTTGAACCGGTACGCTTTAAGGGCGAGGGATTTTAAGTCCCTTGTGTCTGCCGATTCCACCACAGCGGCTTGGCATTTAATTTATTATATTATACCACGAAATCAGAATTTGTCAATACCAAGAAATGATTTTTTTACTTTATCTTCATTTTTCTTTAATTTTATAGATCACCGGGCATGCTCTCGCTTCTGCCCGGTGATTTTTTCGCAAGTCTTCAATTCATATTGAAATTATTATCCCGCCGACATTCTCAATACTCAATAACATCAACGGCAAACCGTCCGCTTGTCACTGCTATTCTGACTGTATGCTCTCCCTCGGGAACATCCGCACTGTAGAAGCACTGACGAGCCTTTACTCCCTCGGTCTCGGCAGATTCCAGCAGCTCTCCGTCAACATACACATCAAATCCGCACTCGGGAGTTTTTCCGATAAGTGCAAAATGTGTGCCCTCAAAGCTGAATTCCATTGTCTTTACATCGGGGCTTTCATCGGTTATATCCGCCTTTGAACGGGTACGGTTGAAGTGGATATATTCATCGGGAACAGTCCTGTCCCAATCGCCGCTGTAGACTATCGAAGCGTCATGGTCGTCAACTCTCGTAACTATGGACTTATATCCCTCAACGGGAGATATTTTCAGATCATCGAAGATGTTATTGTAAAGTCCGCTGCCAATAGAGACCCGTCCCGAATGTGCATAGCCCGACTCATCGTCAAATGCGGCTATTTCAGCGCCGTCCAGCTCTGCGGATATATGATTTCCCGCAGCGGTGAGCTTTATCCTATGCCATTCAGCGGGGTCAAATCCGTCGATATTCCCCTTAAGTGCAGTATCTGCGTTCTTTTTCAGCTCATAATAGCCGCTCGGATAAATCTTCAGGCTATATCCGTTCTCGGCAGACCATGAATCCAGCTCAGCCGTAAGATAGCGCACTCCGAAGGAAACATAGTTGTCCGATTTGTCGCCGTCGAACTTAAAGGCTATCTCCGCGGAATAGTTGGACCAGCGGTCGTCGCCGAGCGAGGTTATGGGATTGGGCGTACCTCTGAAACGCCAGTCAGTGGGCTTGTTATCGGCATTTATCATCTGCATGAGGACCTTTCCTCCGTCTGCTTCCGCTACCTCAAAGGCTCCGCCGTAATCGGTGGTATAAAGGGGAGCATTTCCCCTTTTCGAGAGGAAATCGTCGGAATACTCAAAATCGTCCGAATAGTTTATATCAAGGGGAATATCCTCATAGCTGCAGTTATAGACCGATGTATCAGCAGTCTTGTCCAGAGTTGTTACGGTAACTATC
>JBJESJ010000122.1:0-6511 GCA_051882725.1 Oscillospiraceae bacterium | reverse complement strand
CGTCATAAATTTTTCCAACTTCCGGCTGCATTTAAATTATGATCCTCCCGACAAATTAACTTCTTGTAGTATCGTAAAAACGGCGTTCCGACGGATATGCATAGCCATAAAGTTCGATAGCGATGCGCTCCATATAAGCGCGCTCATCGTCCTCGTTCAGTATGCTGGCGTAGCTGGCGTTTTCGGCGGTAAGAGCTTCCTTTTCCTCTTCAAGAGCTTCAAGGACAGCCTGTTTTTCCGCAACGTCCTTCTTATCCGATGAAATGGAATATGCGCAGTACACCAGCACCGCACCCGCAGCCACAAAAGTAAACAGCTTTCTTCCGACGCCGCCGTTTTTCTGCTTCTTAAGGAAAGCTCTTCCGTTGCCCACATTATAGTCCATATCATCTCACCTCGCCTGTTTTTACTCTCCCTTATATTATACACCAAACACCGCCTCTTTTTCAAGTAAATTTTGAAATGTTCCGATGGATTTGTATAATATCTATAAACTCTTCCAATTTTATCGGCATGATTATGTACACATTTACATTATGCGTCATTGTTTTTCTTTTCCGACTTTTTTTTCAGCTTCAGAAACGCTTTCCTAAGCCCTCCGCACAGCCTGCGGAGCAGTCCCGTTACGGTATTTCCCACCGCCGTCAGATAGAGCACCGCTCCGATAGCCGCTCCCGCTGCGCAGAAAAACCGCACCACTCCTCTGCCCATAAGCGCCGACAGCAGAAACACTGCCAGTCCGAATATTATCATATATAAAATATCCGCGGCGGCAGTAGGTATTTTTCTGCCCATAAACGGGAAAATTATTCTTACCGCACGGAAAATATCGTACACGACCCCCAGCGCTCCGCCGAGGATAACGGAGCACAGAAATATGAACACCTGCTGCGGTACGGTGAAAAAGGTCTCTATCCCGCCTGTGAACATGCCTTCTCCCGTCATCGGAAAAGCTTCCCCAGCATTCCTGTTTTTCCTGTGCGGTCGCGGTCGCCGTATGTCACCGAGGATATCTCTCCCGTCAGGGACATATTCCCGTTTTCAAGGCTCAGCTCTCCCACCTTCATTCCCCGTCCCTTTATGGTCATCATCCCCGCGCAGGTGTATATTATAATAGTATCCTCGTCAAACCTTTCCGTGTCAGTCACTCCCGTTACGGTCATGCTCTTCCTGTCCGTCATAGACATGCTGTGTACGCCGCCGCTCATGCACATTCCTCCCGAATAAAGCGCTACTATAGTATATTCCCGTTTCGGGTCATTTAGTACGGAGTTCTTATTCTTAGCTGACAGCAATCATCATACACTGCGGGATGCGGCACTTGACGCTATGGACTCCGAAATTTTACACAATATCTATTGACAAATCCGACGCGGGAGTATATAATTAATATTGTATATTTATGTGCGGACCGTTTGGGAAAATTCCCGTAACAGTATTTATGGCGGCACAGGAGAATGTTATGCCGCTCTGAATTTTTTAAAGGACTTATTCTACTATACTCTGCATTTTATTTTAGCCTGCCTCCGATGAGGTGCATACAGACAAAGATATTGTTTTTCAGCTTCTGCACGGTTTTTGCTCTGTCACGGCGATATCGGAAAAGACCACGGCTTTGCTTCGGAACAGCAGGTACGGTTTCTGTCGGAATTATTTGTTAATGTTGTGTGCGATGTACGGATATTTAATGTTCAGCAGCTGTCCCGCAGCCGGACGGAATAATGGGGCAATACTGCCATGAAAAACAGACTGCGCTTCCAAAGGCTTCCTTCGCAGTCCTGTCAGATGTTTTATTGCTTATACTTTACCTTCCGCAGGAAATAATATGTATAAAAAATACGGAGAACACGGAATAATAACGGTACCGGTAAATCTACAGTTCAATTTAATTTTGTGCCAGAATATTTTTTATGAAAGATGAGGTAATTTTTAGTGGCAAAAAATGATACGGAATACAAAATAAACGACTTCGGCGAAAAGATAGCCGTAAAACAGGACTCCAGAAAGCCCGAACTCCCTCCCAGAGGTCAGTCCCCCGATACCTTCGTTCCCAAAAACAGCTTTAATCAGAACTACGGCAGATGCTTCTCTCAGTATGACCGTTCCCCCAGACAGCCCTCCTATCGGGATAACAGCTTCGGCGACAATAAATCAAGAAACAGCGGCAATAACAGCGGAAAACGCTCCTATCAGCAGAATTACAACACCCTGCCCGTCAGCGGGAACAACGATCAGAACAACAGCGCAGCGGCTTCCCGCAGCGAGAACCGCAGCAGCTCAAATAATCGGCAGAACAGCAGCTTCCGCCGTTCCTATCAGCAGAAATCCTTCGCACGCCGCTCCTATCAGCAGAACAAGTCCCGCGGAAATGAATCTCCCGACAGCCCTGCGGAACAGTCAAAGTATCTCCCCGCGGGAAATTCCTTCGATAATTCTCCCGCCGAGACAAAGCTCCCCGATACCCGCAGCGGCTACCGCTCCAACCATAAGGACGTCAAGCGCACTCCTCTTAAGATAATCCCCTTAGGCGGCCTTCATGAGATCGGAAAGAATATGACCGTGTTCGAGTGCGCAAACGATATCTTTATCGTGGACTGCGGCATGGCATTCCCCGACAGCGATATGCCCGGCGTTGACATAGTTCTCCCCGATTTTTCCTACATCGAGGAAAACGCCGACCGCGTCAGAGGCGTGGTGATCACTCACGGTCACGAGGACCATATCGGCG
The DNA here is from genome assembly GCA_051882725.1 of Oscillospiraceae bacterium. Classification (GTDB taxonomy): domain Bacteria; phylum Bacillota; class Clostridia; order Oscillospirales; family Ruminococcaceae; genus RGIG4694. The sequence goes on along the minus strand of JBJESJ010000122.1, from coordinate 3,783 downwards.
GTCTTCCCTATCTTCTTAAGAAAATAAACGTCCCCGTTTACGCTACCCGCCTTACGGTTGGACTTATCGAAAACAAGCTTAAGGAACACAATCTTATGAACAGCGTGGACCTTAATGTCGTAAAGCCCCGTCAGACTGTGAAATTCGGCTGCATGGCGGTGGAATTTATCAGGGTCAACCACTCTATCCCCGACGCTGTGGCTCTGGCGATACACACTCCCGCGGGAATTGTCGTTCACACCGGCGACTTCAAGGTGGACTATACCCCCATCGAGGGCGGAGTTATCGACCTTGCACGATTCAGCGAGCTTGGCTCCAGAGGAGTCCTCGCTCTTATGGCAGACTCCACCAACGCCGAAAGAGCAGGTCACACCGCTTCCGAAAGAACTGTCGGCGCTTCCTTTGAAAAGCTCTTCGACAGAGCCGACGGAAAACGCATCATCATCGCTACCTTCTCTTCAAATATCCAGCGTATCCAGCAGATAGTCAACCATGCGGTGCGCTGCGGCAGAAAGGTCGCCGTTTCGGGCAGGAGCATGGAGAATGTTATCAGCACAGCTACCGAGCTGGGCTATCTTAAGGTGCCCGAGGGCGTGCTCATCAACCTCGACGAGATAAACCGCATGCCTCCCGAAAAGGTGGTGCTTATCACCACGGGAAGTCAGGGCGAGCCTATGTCCGCTCTCACAAGAATGGCGATGAGCGAACACAGGAGCGTGACTATTACTCCTCAGGACCTTATCATCATAAGCGCAACGCCTATCCCCGGAAATGAAAAGCTGGTCACAAAGGTCGTTAATGAACTGATGAAATCGGGCGCGGAAGTCGTTTATGAGGCTATGTACGACGTTCACGTTTCAGGTCACGCATGTCAGGAAGAGCTCAAGCTCATGCAGGCGCTTACCAAGCCTAAGTTCTTTATACCTGTTCACGGCGAGTACAAGCATCTGAAAAAACATGCGGGCGTGGCTCTCTCTATGGGCATGAGCGAGGACAGCGTTATCATCGGCACTAACGGCGACGTTATCGAAACAGACGGCGTTACTATGAGGGTCACAGGCGCAGTCCATGCGGGAAGAGTCCTCGTGGACGGTCTGGGCGTGGGCGACGTGGGCTCCATTGTCCTCCGCGACAGAAAGCATCTCGCCGAGGACGGCCTTATCGTGGTAGTCGTTACCATCGAAAGTGAAAGCGGCACTATCCTCGCAGGACCCGATATCGTTTCCCGCGGCTTTGTGTATGTCCGCGAGTCCGAGGAGATGATGGACGCCGCACGAGAGCTGCTCACTCATACTCTTACAAGGTGCCTTGACAGCAATATCCGTGACTGGAATACCATAAAATCACGTATCAAGGACGATCTCAGCGATTACATCTTTATGAGGACAAAACGCAGTCCTATGATACTCCCTGTTATAGAAGAGGTATAATTATACAAATTGTATATTCGGTGGTGGTTTAAATGACGGGCAAACGCTGGAAAGCTTTTAAAATAATCTCAATGGTGCTGGTGCTGACGGCATTCGTCTGCGCAGTTGTCGGTGAAGATGCGGGCAGCTTCTCAATGTGGCTGAAGCTCCTGCTGACGGCGATAGTCAGCGCTGTATATCTTGTGCTGTTCATATCGGCCTCCAAGAATCTTCACAGCTTTGTTTCGGAAATGAAGTCCCAGCTGGACCTGACTGAAAGAGATTCGCTCTATAAATTCCCCGCTCCTGCGGTCATTATCGACGCAGAGGGGATAATCGTATGGTACAACAAGGCCTTCGGCGAGGAAATATATACCGACGACGCCTACGGTGTGCCTATCACCCGCATAATCGACATAGATCTGTCCAAAACTCAGAACAACATGAACACGACCGTCGAATATATGTCGGGTCAGTACAAGGTGTCCGCAGTTACCACCGAAAAGCATGACGCAAACTCCGACGAGATCGTTACCGACCTTACTCTGCTCTACTTCGAGGATATCAGCGATTACGTCAGACTGGAACATGAGTACGAACAGTCCAGAATGTGGGTAATGCTCATAATGATAGACAGCTACGAGGATCTCTTCACCAATGTCAGGGATTCCGACAAGTCCCACATCATCATGAAGATAGACAAGCTCATGGAGGGCTTTATGGAGGAAAGCAGCGGCATTATCCGCAAGATATCCTCCGACCGATTCCTCGCCGTTATCGAGGAAGAGCCTCTGCAGCGGCTTATCGACGACCAGTTCAAGTCTATCCTCGACAAAGCAAGGGCTATCACCGTTACCGACAAGAATTACGTCACAATTTCTATCGGCGTTGGACACGGAGGAAATACTCTCGCCGAATCGGAAAATATGGCAAAACAGGCTCTCGATATGACTCAGGGCCGCGGCGGCGATCAGGCGGCTGTCAAGAACGACAACGATTTCCTGTTCTTCGGCGGCACCTCTAAGGGCATCGAAAAACATACCAAGGTCAAGACGAGGATATTCACCTCCAACCTTATGCAGCTGGTGGAGCAGTCCGACAGCGTTATCGTTATGGGGCACAAGTTCTCCGACCTTGACGCTCTGGGAGCTGCTGCGGGCATGGCGGGCGCTCTGCGCATGCTGGGCGTCAAGGCGTACATCTGCGTGGACGAGCTGCGCACACTGGCTATGCCTATCATAACAAGACTCAAGGACAACATCGCCGACAGCGAAGACCTGTTCATCTCACCGAAAAATGCGCTGGCTGTGCTGACCGAGAAAACGCTGCTTATCATCGTCGATACCAACAACATCGACCTGCTGGAAAGCATCGAGCTGTACGAAGCCGCAAAGTCGGTGGTATACATCGACCACCACAGGCAGGTGGTCAACAGCATCGACAACGCAGTCGTTGCGCTCCATGAGCCCTACGCGTCCTCTGCCAGCGAGATAGTCGCAGAGGTGGTGCAGTACATGGCGCTCCCCGAAACGCTGTCAAGCTACTACGCCGACGCAATGCTTGCGGGCATCATGCTTGACACCAAGGATTTCGTCAACAAGACGGGCGTAAGGACCTTTGAAGCTGCGGCGTTCCTGAAAAAATCGGGAGCGGACACTGTAGCGGTGAAGAAGCTTTTCGCAAACTCGCTGGAAAGCTGCCGAAAGCGCTCCATTCTGGTGGAAAACGCTTCGATACACAAGCGCTGCGCTATTTCCTCATGGGATTCAAATGACCCCGAGGTACGGGTATTCTCCGCGCAGGCAGCAGACGAGCTGCTCAACATTGAAGGCGTAGACGCGAGCTTTGTGCTGTATCCTGCCATGATCGGGGGGAACAGCTGCATCAATATATCCGCACGTTCATATGGCACGCTGAACGTACAGCTGATAATGGAGAAGCTGGGCGGCGGCGGACATCAGACCATGGCAGCTGCGCAGATATACGATATCACGCTGAAGGAAGCGGAAGAGAAGCTGTTTGAAGCAATAGACGAATACATTGCCGGCGTCGGCTAAGCCGGGGACGCCCCGGCGGGCGATTGCCGCGTTGTTAGTGTTCAGCTTAGGTGACATAAAGCCGCGGAAGCAAGTAAGTCCCGAAGGAATACAGGTGCGAGGATAAAGGTAACCGCAGCTAAACAATAAGTCCGAATCAAAAAGTTCGCCAGCCTTTCAAGGCTGCGAGTTTCCAAAGGGCGGAGTCCTTTGGTTGCCGTCCGCAGACGGCGAAATCCCCCACCGGGCGGGATGACCCGCTGCCAATGCCGCGGATGGGGTTTTCAGCTTAGGTGACATAAAGCCGCGGAAGCAAGTAAGTCCCGAAGGAATACAGG
>JBJESJ010000121.1:0-29215 GCA_051882725.1 Oscillospiraceae bacterium | reverse complement strand
ATTTATTTCATTTATATTAATTATCTTTTTTCAACGGACAGAAGCACCTCGTTATCCGAAACATACGCCGAGTTCACGTCGATAGTATATTTCAGAAGCAGAGCTCCGCCGTTTTCGGTGAGAGTGTTTTCGATAGTCTTTGTGAAAATCCCCACCATCATGGAGCCGAAGGGGGTCTCGTAATAGCAGTGGTGTTTTTTGCCTATCTCGAGGACAAGCTCCGAAGAAACGGAGCCGCTTCTTGTGAGAGAAGCAAAGCGGTTTCCGAGACAGGTGATAACAGTTGTAGAGTTTTCATAGCCTGTGGTCTCGGATTCGTCGTATTCTATTTCAAATCCGCCCCGTATCGGTCTGAGTATCCCCTCGGTGACAAGCTCTATCTCGGAATTATCGCCGTCGGCAGACTGGATACTCTTAAGATTAATAAGTGCGTTGATATTTTTACAGTTACCTGAATTCATTCGGTATTCTTCCTTTGTTTACTTTTTAAGTGAATTGCCTATCCTGAGCATTTCCTCGGTAGTGACCTGTCTTATATTGCCGCAGAGGTCCTCTCCCAAGAACATTTTAGCATTTTCCTCAAAAAGCTCGGGGCTGTCGGAGGAGTAGAAGAGATTTTTCCCTTGTTCCTCGGAGTCGCTGAGCATATTATTCATGGTAAGGATACTCTGCGCATACTTTGCCGCCTGAGCGCCCGAGGAGATAAGAGTCACTCCCTCGCCCATAAATTCCGAGATAGCCTCGGAAAACATAGGATAATGGGTGCAGCCTAAGATAAGCGTATCCACATTTTCTTTCTTTATAGGCGCAAGATAGCGCTTCACCATTTCTTTCACGACCACGTCGTCCTTGGAGGTTATGCCGTTTTCCGCCATGGTCACAAAAAGCGGACAGGAATTTCCGAAAACGGCGCAGTCCTGACGGATAGTCCTGATAGCCTTGCCGTAGGCTCCCGATTTAATGGTCGCGGGAGTGCCGATAACGCCGATTCGTCCGTTTGACGTGGCTGCGCATGCTGCCTGAACAGCTGGGATAACGACTCCGGAAAAGGGTATCCCGCCCACATTTTTTGTGCTGCCCATAACAGAGGAGACCGTTCCGCATGCGGCGATAATGAGCTTCACATTATGAGAACGTATGAAGTCGATATCCTGCGCCGCATATATCTCGATAGTCTCCCTGCTTCTGGTTCCGTAGGGTATCCTTGCGGTGTCGCCGAAATAGACGATGTTCTCATGGGGGAGCAGTCTGTTCATTTCCTGCACGCAGGTCAGTCCGCCGATACCCGAATCGAAAATTCCGATTGCCTGATCATTCATTAAAATAATTCCACCTTTGTCAGTATCAGTATTATTTTTCAAGTGCCAGCGAAATAAGGCGATCCAGCAGCTCGGAGTAGGATATTCCCATATTCTCCATAAGCTTGGGATACATGCTGATAGGCGTAAAGCCGGGCATAGTGTTTATCTCGTTGAGGATAACGGTGCCGTCCTTTTTCAGGAAGAAATCCACTCTTGAAAGTCCCGAGCAGTTAAGCGCCCTGAAAGCCTTTACAGCAGTTTCTCTTATTTCCCGTGAAGCTTCCTCGGGGATATTTGCGGGGATATCGAGTCCGGATGTGCCCATTATGTACTTGGCGTCGTAATCGTAGAAATCGTTGCAGGGCAGTATTTCTCCCACCTGTGAAGCGAAGGGAGAATCGGAGCCCAGAACTGCACATTCAAGCTCTCTGCCGTCGATAAATTCCTCGCAGATGACCTTGTTATCGTGTGCGAAAGCAAGCTTGACCGCGTTGATAAGGTCGTCGATATCGGAAGCCTTGTTCACTCCCATGGAGGAGCCGCTGCGGGCAGGCTTTACGAAGATAGGGAAGCCCAGCTCGGAAGCGATTTCCGCGCAAATCCTGTCGGCGCTGCTGATATCGCTCTGGCTGATAACGCGGTACTTGGCGGTCCTTATGCCGTTCTTGTCGAGTATCATGTGTGTAAAGGACTTATCCATGCAGCAGGCGGAGGCAAGACAGCCGCAGCCCACATAAGGTATCTGGGACATATCGAGAAGACCCTGAATGGTACCGTCCTCGCCGTTTTTGCCGTGGAGCACGGGGAAAACGGCGTCAACCTTAACGGTAGATATCTCGTCGCCCTCTATCTTGACGATGCCCTTGTACATGCTGTCGGGAAGGATCGCACAGGGAACGCAGTCGGGGTGAGAATCCCACTTTCCCGAAGCGATATTCACGACCTCGCCGGGGTAGTAGAGCCATCTGCCCTTTTTGGTGATGCCCACGGGGATTATCTCATACTTTTCGGGAGAAAGATTCTGGATGACGTTTGTAGCGGATATCAGCGAAATATCATGCTCCGACGATACACCGCCGAAAATGACCGCAATTTTGAGTTTAGACATAATGAAGATCATTCCTTTGATTTTTTTGGTAACACATGCTGAATATATTTCCTACAATAATTATATTGCTGATTTGAATGTATTATCACTTCTATTATAACACATATTTGTTTTTACTGCAACTGTTATTTTATATTTTTATCAAAAATAAATATTTTCGTCAAAAAGACTAAGGGGTCCTGTAAAAAAGCGGCAGAATTATTACATACTATTGACATAATTACAAATATGTGCTATAATCAAAATATAATTAGGGTAAGTATGTTAGTATAAATATAGATTTTTACGGACAGGGGAGGATCTAAATGGGAAATGAATTTTCGGGCAGCGAAAATACTCCTGAGGAGCTTGAAAACAGGATAAATGACCTTTCTGTCAGACTTGCGGCGGAAAAGACCCGATTCATGATCGCTTCGGAGCTTATAGATTTCGGTATCTGGGAATATGATATCCGCTCAAAGACTCTTTATCAGTTCAAGAAGCTGGCGGGGAAATTCAGTGAGGATCTTGCTCCTATCTGCAATTTTCACGATACTTTTCTGAGCTGGGGCTCGGTATGTGCGGACGATATCCCCATTTTTAACGATATGTGCAGCCGTATGGACAGGGGTGAACCGAAGATCTCCTGTGAACTGAGAATGTATAACGATGAATATGAGTACCGCTGGCTGCATTTTGAGGCGGGGACCGTCTGCGACAATAATGGCATACCTGTCAAGGTCACAGGCATAACTGTTGATATAACCGACAAGCGCACCGGTATCGCCGAAAAGACCGATACAAGAGACTCCGTTACAAGGCTGATGTCCCGTGAGAACGGAGAATGTGCGGTGAGCGAATTCCTCCGAAAAATGCCTTCGTCCCGTAAGGCGGTGCTTATGATATTCGATCTGGACGGCTTTGCGCAGATAAACGACAGCTGGGGCAGACTTTACGGAGATTTTGTCCTCGAGACCTTTTCAAATATACTGACGGGCTGCGCTTCTCAGAGCGATATTATTTACAGGATAAGCGGAGACGAGTTTGCCGTATTGAAAACAACGGAAGATGTTAATGATGCGGAAAAATTCTTTAAAACCGTACATGAGCGCTACTTCGGATTCAGGTTCCCCCGCGGAGGAAATTTCCATGTGACCTCCGGAGCGGCTCAATGTGAAGGCGGGACAGGCTTTGATGAGCTCATGCGCCGCGCGGATATTGCTTTGTATAACGCAAAATCGGGTAACAGAGGCGGGATAACCGTATATTCCGAAAGAATGGACAGCGAAAGAGATTCGGGGATATCCGCACTGAAGGATTATTCGGCGGAACAGAACCTTTCGGTAAAGCTTCTCAGCAGCAGCGAAAAGCGGCTGTATGATTTTGCATTTGATATGTTCAGCAAATGCTCCGAGCCCGACGAGGCGATAGAGTATATCTTCCCCGAAATAGGCAAGTATTACAATATTGATAATATAATAATCATCGAGAAGGATCCGCTGGGCAGGGTGACGATAAGCCACTGCTGGAGAAGGGGAGTATTATCCTACGACGATGACAGCTTTGTGAGCTTTTATACCCAGAGATGGCCTGTTCTGGAGGAGCATTTCCTAAAATACGGCTATTATTCCATATCCTATGCCGATAAAGACCTTTCGGGATCCCGTAAGGCAGTGATGGAAAAATATGGACTTAAGGGAGCTGTAAGGTGTCCGCTTTTTGACGGAAACGATCTGGCGGGCTTTATAAGCTATGAACTAATAAATTCCTGCAGGGAATGGACCGATTCCGAGATAAATGCGCTGTGTACCCTTACCAAGATGCTGTCGGTATATCTGCTGAAATTCCGCAGCTCCGTAAAGCTGGACAATGCCAATTTCTATACCGGGGCAATGCTGGAAAATCAGCGGCTGGTGTGCTACGGAGTGGAGCCCTCGGAGTGGAATATAACATACATAAGTCCTTACGCAGTCAACCGCTTCCCGAATATAAAGATCGGTGAGAAATGCTATAAGTGCATCATGGACGACGATTCTCCCTGCAAGAACTGTCCCATATTCGGGCTTGACGACGATTCCGACAGGTTCCAGAACGAGGTCTACAATGAAAAATACGACTGCTGGTTCAGGTGTACCGTCACAAGAATGAAGAACCTCGTCGGCGAGGAAAACTATCTTGTCTGCGTGAACGATATCACTGCTTATATCGAAAGAGTGAATTCAAAGGACAGGCTCACGGGGCTTATGACCTTTGAGCGCTTTACCTCCGACGCGGGAAAGGCGCTTTACAACGGAGAAAAATATGCCGTCGCAGTCATAAGCATAAATAAATTCCGCATGATAAACGAAAAGCACGGCATCAGGTCCGGAAATATCATTCTGACCGAGTTTTCAAAGATACTGGCTTCTTCCGTGGCGGGAGACGAGTTTGTCTGCCGCTGGGGCGGAGGAAAGTTTATAATCCTCTTTAAGGAGAATAACGGACTTGAAGAAGTCAGACGGCGCATCAGCGGGATAATGTCGGAGGCGAGTGCGGATATCTTCTCGATGACGGGTATCCATGTGGGTTTTTATTCGGGAGTTTATCTTATCCCCGATAACGATTATCAGCTTGTTACTGATATAGATAAGGCAAATTACGCAAGAAAAGCCATTTCCTCCGATTATTCGGCGGAAAACGGCGTGGGAGTTTACGACGATAATCAGAACCGCGACGAGCTTGACCGGAAGCATCTGGAAAGCATCATGCAGGAAGCTCTGGACAATCATGAGTTCCGTGCGTTCTATCAGCCGAAGGTGCGCCTTGCGGATGGCAGGATAACCGGAGCGGAGGCTCTTGTTCGGTGGATACGTCCCGGCGGAGAATTTATCTCTCCCGGAAGATTTATCCCAACCTTTGAAGAAAACGGCTTTATCACCGAAATGGATTTTGAGATTTATCGTCAGGTGTTTTCCGACCTGCGCCGCTGGATAGACGAGGGCAAGGAAGTTCCTGTGGTCTCGGTAAACGTGTCGAGACGGCATTTCATCGGCGATGATTTCCCGCAGAAGATAGAGGCTCTCCGAAGGGAGTATGATATCCCTCACAAGTATATCGAGCTGGAAATAACCGAGAGCATGTTCTCCAATAATCTTAATCACGTGATAAGCATAGTTAACATACTTCGTGATTACGGATTCCTTATCTCCGTTGACGATTTCGGCTCGGGCTATTCAAACCTCAATCTGATAACGAAAATGCCTGTTGATATCCTTAAGGTGGACGGCGGCTTCTTCATCAACCACGAGCTTAGCCGCAAGGATAAGGCTGTTATCTCCACGATAATCTCGCTGGCTCACAGTCTGAATCTGTATGTTGTCTCGGAGGGCATCGAAAACAAGATACAGGTCGATTTCCTCAATGAATCGGGCTGTGACGTAGTTCAGGGCTTCTTCTTCTACAAGCCCATGGAGCGTGAAAGCTTTGAAAAGCTCATTTCCGAGCAATAATTTAAAAAAATAAGTATATTTATGAATTTCGCGATAATAATATTACCGTACATTTTTCCGAAAGGACGAATTGATATGGCAGTAAAAATATCGCGAAATTCTTTTATTATGGAAAAGCCGCCCACTATCTACGGCTACGGTTCGGTAGTCGGAGATAAAGAGGGGCTGGGTCCTATGGCAAAATATTTCGACGAGGTAAGCAATGACGGTTATTTCGGACAGAAAACATGGGAAAAGGCAGAAAGCGAGCTTCTCAAAAGAGCAGTTGGACATGCTCTGAAAAAAAGCGCCCTAAAGCCTGAGGATATCGACTATATGTTTGCGGGTGACCTGCAGAATCAGTGCTGCTCCACCACATATGGTCTGCGTGATCTGAATATCCCGCTGTTCTGCATTTACGGAGCATGTTCCACCATGTCGGAGGGGCTTGTGCTGTCCTCGCTGCTGACCGACTGCGGCGCAGGGGGAAAGGTGCTTGCGGTGACCTCATCGCATTTCTGTGCGGCGGAGCGGCAGTTCAGATTCCCGCTTTCCTACGGCGGAGTCCGCACTCCCACAGCCCAGTGGACCTGCACTGCTTCGGGCGCGGCGGTGATATCCGCCAATGAGCGTCCGCCCTATATCAAGGGAGTCTCCATAGGCAAGATAGTCGATCTGGGAGTGACTGACGCCAACAATATGGGCGCTGCAATGGCTCCCGCGGCGGCGTATATCATCAAAAACTATCTGACCGATACGGGTCTTGCTCCCGAGGATTTCGACGTTATCGTAACAGGCGACCTTGGACGCGTGGGAGGAACGCTTCTTATCGAGCTTCTTGCCAAGGACGGGATAAACATCTCAAAGCAGTACAAGGACTGCGGAACGATGATGTTCGATTTCGGCAAGCAGGATGTTCATGCGGGAGGCTCAGGCTGCGGCTGCAGCGCTTCCATACTATGCGGATATTTTCTGGATAAGTTAAAATCGGGCGAAATGGAGAACATTCTCTTCTGCGCCACAGGAGCGCTGATGTCCGTCACTGCTTCACAGCAGGGTGAAAGCATACCGTCGATATCTCACGCCGTGCACATTTCTCACGACGGAAAAGCGCTTAAGATCAAGAGGTGAGTGTATATGGATTATTTATGGGCATTTGTAATAGGCGGACTGTTCTGCGCGGTGGGCGAGGTGCTTATCGACTACACCAAGCTTACCCCTGCAAGGATACTGGTCGCATATGTTGTGGCGGGAGTTATTCTGGGAGCGCTGGGCTGGTACGATCCGCTGGTGGAGTTTGCGGGAGCGGGAGCGACCGTTCCGCTGACAGGCTTCGGAAACGTTCTTGCGGACGGAGTGCGTGAAGCCATAGATCTTCACGGCTTCACGGGGATATTCACCGGAGGGATCGCCGCTGCTTCGGCAGGTATAACGACGGCTATCGTTTTCGGACTGTTGACGGCGCTGATATTCAGATCAAAGGAAAAATAGCGCGGCTGCGAGCATATAATGTATCAGATACGGATATTCGGCGTTTGTATTTACGGGCGCCGGATATCTTATGTGTTCATAAAAAATTAATTCAATATTTACCTATAAAATACAATTTTCATTGAAAAATAAGATATTGATATGCTATAATATTTTTGAAAATATAAAAAGGGGAGAAATGAGAAAGATGCCTGATATTCTGTCAATAGGTGAGATACTGATCGATTTCACGGAGCTAAAGGGAGAGGACGGAGAGATCTACTATAAGAAAAACGCCGGGGGTTCGCCTGCAAATATTGCATGTATGGCTGCCCGTCTGGGGGCTTCGTCGGGGATGATCGCAAAGCTGGGGAACGATATGTTCGGAAAGTATCTTCAGAGCGTTCTTAAAGAAAAAAATGTGGATACGTCGGGACTTATCCTTGACCCGAATTTTTCCACATCGCTTGCTTTTGTAGGTAAGGACTCCGACGGTAATCGGGATTACATATTCTACCGAAAAAATACCGCAGACCTTAATCTGAAATTCAACGAGATAAATTTAAAGCTTATCGACAGCTGCAAGATATTCCATTTCGGAGCGCTGACTCTCACAAACGAGCCGTCGAAAACCACTACTATAAACGCGGTCGAGTACGCAAAGGCAAAGGGAAAGCTTATCTCCTATATACCTAACTGGAGACCGTATCTGTGGTCGTCGAGGGAGGCTGCAGTTCAGTCTATGCAGAACGCTCTGCAGTACGCTGATATCGTTAAGGTGTCGGAATCAGAGCTGCAGATAATCACCGACTGCGGCAATCTGCTTCCGGGAATTGCGAAGCTTTTAAACGAAGGCGTAAAGATAGTCTGCGTGACGCAGGGAGCAAAGGGCTGTATCATCGCCACAAAGTCATCGGTGGAGCTTTACCCCTCCTACAAGGTGGAGACCGTCGATACATTGGGCTCGGGGGACAGTTTCTTCGGAGCGTTCCTTGTGAAGCTTCTGGAAAAGTCCAAGGACATCACCGAGCTCACATCCGAGGAGCTGCGTGAAATGGCATGCTTTGCCAATGCCTGCGGAGCGGTGACCTCCACGAAAATGGGAGCGATACCCGCAATGCCTACGCTTAAAGAAGTAAACGATTTTATGGCAGACCATGAGCTCATGGACTGACGATCATATCAAAAAACGTCGGGACGTTCAAAACGTTCCGACGTTTTTTTGTTGTGTTATCAGTAGTAAAGGATAACGGGAGTGCCTCTTTCGACCATATCGTACAGCTTCTGTACCTCGGAGTATCTCATGTTGATACAGCCGTGAGAGCCGTTATTGATGTAGGTATTTCCGCCGTAGCTGCCGCGGCTTAAGTCGTGGAAGCCGATGCCCTCGAAGCTTATGCGCATGAAGTAGCTGCACTTTGTGGAATAGGAGCCGTCCGCCGCCTTCATGGTGTAGTTGGTAGACTTAGTATATACGCTGTAAACGCCCTCGGGAGTTTTTCTTGCGGGGTCGGTAGCCTTTCCGGATACTATCTGGTCGGTCTCAAAAGCGAGCTCGCCGTTCTGATAATACCAGAGATGCTGTGCGGAGAGGTCGACCTCGATGTAGGTATCGCCTATATCGCTCTCTGCGCTTCTGCCGGAGGGGAAGCCCTCGTAGCAGTAGCCTGTATCAAGAGTAACATACATAGGCTCAACAGTCACAGACTGACCGTTTTCGATATACTGGAGCAGCTTGTCCACGGATTTTTCCTGATCTATCCACCAGCCGTACTGACCTGTGGAGTATCTGCCCTGACTCATGGTTATAACGCCGCGTTCGGTGGTCTTGAACTGTCTTGTGGTCATGAAGGTGTCGTACTTTGCTGCAAGACCTGCTATGTAATTTTCAGCCTTTGAGCGGTCTACCGTATAGCTTCCGTCGGAGGAGATAGATATCCAGTCATAGATATCCGCGCCCGACAGAATCTCTGTGGTATAGTTGAAATCATAGGTGATAACGAAGTTGAATTTTTCGTTCATTTCCGCCTTGAGCTGTTCCAGATCCTGTGAGAAAACGGTAGGCTCAGTGAAGCAGCCGCTTTCGGATAGATTCAGGCTAAGATCGCCTTTTTCGACCTCGCCGAGCACATAATCAACGAGAATGTCGATATCGGGGATATCTCCGTAGACCTCGGATTTTATGTAATACTCGCCGTTTTTGTAATCAAGCCTTGCATCGGCGGTCTCGGAGGTGCCCCAGACGGTGTTGCGGAGGATATACTCCAGCTTTTCACTGTCATACTGTGCCTCTCCGACGGTCTCGTACTCGGTGGTCTTGAAGTAGGAGCCAAGCCAGCCCGCATAGCTGATATCGTCGTAAAACTCCTTTATTTCGGAGGAGATATCATAGCTGTAGTCGAAATAGTCAAGCGGTATCCTTTCGGCGGAGCCGTCCTTTTTGGTGATGGAGAGGTAATCCGCTGTAGGTCCCTTTGTCACTGCCGAAACAGCTTCCTTAAGAGTCATCTTGCTGACGTCGGTGCCGTCTATGTATGTATTCGGAAGAAATTTTCCCACCGAGGTTATCCAGCCGCCGAAGTATATTATCGCTCCGATAAGGATAACTCCGCCGCCGATAGTACAGCCGATGGCGATATTTTTATTTCTTTTTTTAGTTTTCTGCCCCTTTTTCTTCTGAGCGATAGCCGAGGATATCATTCTCGACATATCCTTGTCGGGAGTATAATCGTCGGTATACTGTGTTTTATTATCGGTTTTATAGCCCATTCTATCCTCCGTATTATCTGGCTTCCGAAGAAGCTCAATAATGTGTACTGTCATAAATATACATAATATATTCTACCATAGATTTTATATTTTGTCAATGAAATATGTCGGTGCAATTATTAAAATACGGTTACAAATACAGCACATATGTAATTCCTACCATATTTATATACATTATGCATCAAAACAGGAAATATTATCATGGATTTTATAATATATTGACAAAAAAATATTAGTATGGTATAATATATTCAGTACCATTGAAAGGCAGGAATCATTAAAATGAGCGAAGAATGTACACATGACTGCTCAAGCTGCGGCGCGGACTGTTCAAGCAGAGAAAAGGCGTCGCCCAAGAGCTTTATTGAAAAGCTGAACGAAAGCAGCAAGGTAAAAAAGGTGATAGGCATCGTCAGCGGAAAGGGCGGCGTCGGAAAGTCTCTGGTAACGGGTCTTCTGGCAACTGCTTTTGCCGCAAAGGGAAAGCATGCGGCTATCCTTGACGCCGATATAACAGGTCCTACGATACCCCGCATGTTCGGAGTAAACGAGCGTGCCATGTCCATACCTCAGGGAATTATTCCCTCCAGAACAAGGACAGGCATCGATATCATGTCGATCAATCTCATGCTGGAAAATCCCACCGATCCCGTTATCTGGAGAGGACCCGTCATCGCAGGAGTTGTAAAGCAGTTCTGGACCGACGTTATCTGGGAGGACGTTGACTATATGTTCGTGGATATGCCTCCCGGAACAGGAGATGTACCTCTGACTGTGTTCCAGTCGATCCCGCTGGACGGTGTGATCATCGTGGCTTCTCCGCAGGATCTGGTGGCGATGATCGTCTCAAAGGCCGTGAATATGGCAAATATGATGAATATCCCCATTGTGGGCGTTGTTGAGAATATGAGCTATGTTGAATGTCCTCACTGCAGCAAGCCCATCTATCTGTATGGTGAGAGCCATATTGAGTCGGTCTGCGAGGAAAACGGCATAAAGCTTCTGGGAAGGATACCGATAAATCCCGAGATAGCATCTGCGTGCGACCGCGGAGATATCGAATCGGTAAAGGGCAGCTGGATAGACGACGCTGTATCTGCTGTTGAACAGATACCCGTTTCCGAAAAATAAGCTTATACAAGATTTGTTCAAAATGCTTTGAGAACGGAACTTTTCTCAAAGCATTTTATTTATTTCGACAAATATTTTCTGAAATTATTGCAAAAATTTTATTATTTAGTTACATTTGTACAAAAAATCATTGCAATAATTGTATTACAAATCATTTGACTTAATATTAAAGATATGGTATAATTATTAACGGCAAGATGTATTATCTGTTAATTATTTTGTATAAATATGGAAGGCAATGACCGCTCGGCGGCAGCCCTCTTAATTTATTCCGAAACGGAGCTGAATTCATGAGTAATCAAACAAGTATTTACAATGAAAAGAAACTCGCCTATTATGAAGCTACCTACAAGCTGAGCGTTCTTGCTAAGCCTCAGGATGTCAATCTTACGCTTACAGCTGCTCATATTTACGGTCTGGGCTACATAATGGAACAGAATGGTACTAAGGAAGGAGATCCCATTTATACGAGATTTTCATGCGGCCTTGACGAGATCACCAAGGTTTATATCAACGAAAATTCAAGGCAGAGCCCGCTGTATATACAGTGCGATACTATGAATAAGGGTGTGCTGTTCCGCAGAAGGATCATCATTCCCTGTCTGAAAAACGCTTCAGCGGTCGTGGACGAGATACTTTCCGTCAAGAAGCAGTACGATGAAAAAATGGAAAAGTCCAAGGAAAGGGCAAAGGCTATCAGCAGAAGAGCAGCGGAGGAGGCTCCCCGCGCAGAAGAGGCTCATCCCGCAGAAGCTGCACCCCAGAAAAAGTCCTTCGATGATAAGCTTAAGGATTTCGAACGCATGAAGAAGCTCTCCGACAGCTTCTTCGATAATATACCTATCCCCGGAAAGGAACATTCCGCAAAGACCGCAGCTCCCGAGGTACTTCCCGAAGGTCCGGCAGCAGCGGAGACTGCCGCTGTACCCGAGTCGGCTGCTCCTGCGGAGGTGACTGCTCCCGCAGAGGAGATCCCCGTTCCCGAAGCTGCTCCCGCTGTTAAGGAGACCGCTAAGAAGAAGGCGGATATCAAGGTAACTATCGACGATCTGCTTCAGCTCAACGATTCTATCGACGAGGATTTCCTCAGAAATACAGAGCCGCCCATCACAGGTGGCAAAAAGAATGCCGAAAAATATCTTGACGATATCGGCGGCGATTATAAGTATAAGCCTGCTCATAAGTCTTCCGAAAGAGACGCTGTTCTCTCCGAGGAGCTGGGTGAGGTAATGCTGGAGGATATGAACGAGTATACTCCCGGCAGGGTAGACGAGCTCGATCTCTCCGATCTTGACGTGGTCAACAAGAGCGACCTTATTTCCGATATGACAGGCGCAAAGGTCGATCTTGAGGGAGAGACTACTCCTGTTGAGCGTATGGACTTTGTCCGCAAGAATCATGATAAGCACGAAAGCAGGATATCCGAATCTATTGAGAATATCAAGGTAGTTATCGATGAAAAGCCTGCTGAAGCTTCCGCAGCCGAAGCTCCTGCTTCTCCTGCTGCCGAGACGGTGCCTGTTGAGGCAGCTCCTGCTGAGACGACTCCTGCTGAGGCGGCCGCTGCCGAAATTGCAGATGAGGTGTCCGTTCTCAAGAAGCTTCCTGAGGTCGTTCTTGAGGATATCGCAGCTCCCGTTGCCGCGGAGGACGCTTATATCGAGGATGCCACAACTGCGGATACCGAGACTATCGCTGCGGAAAATACTTCCGATGCGGAGGTGCCAGAGGTCAAGAACGTTCACATCGACTTTTCCACAGAGGTCACTCACGATACGTCTCTTGATGATTTCCAGGAATCTGTCAAGAAGCTTAAGGCTATGCTTGACAGTGACCTTATAACAAAAGAGGAATTTATGGCGGAAAAGAAAAAGCTGCTTTCCACCCTTTACTGATAAGATTATGGGGGATAAATGCACCTGCGGCGCGTTATCCTTATGGACAAAACCGCCGGAAACAGTGATTTTCGGCGGCAATGCCTTTATTGGGAGATATTGTAATTATGGGATTATTCAACAGAAAAGCAAAAACTGACAAGATCCAGCTCCAGAATATCGTTCTCGGTATAAACGAGAAAAAGCTGGAGGTCTCGGAGGAGTTTCTCCAGAATATGACAAAGGTCTACGTCAGCAAGCGAATGAAGCTGATAAATGATACTATCAGCGGTTTTGAACAGCTTATCAGAGTCTCCGCATATTTTAAAAAGATCGCCTATGTGAACCGTCTTTTGGATGAGCTTATCGCGATCGAGCCTTACTACATATTCAAATATCCGAGACCCAGCGAGTATAAGCGGCAGCTTGAAGAAAATGAGGATAATTACATCATTCAGATACTGAACAGAAGCTGGAAGTATATCAGATATGACAGTAATTCTCAGACGATAAATCCCGAGGTCAGCGCGTATTTTTCGGACGCAAAGGCTGTATGGGACAAGCTTCCCGAACAGAGCCGAACAATGCTTGAGGAGCTTCATAATACGGTATACGGATTCGGACTGTTTGAGGATCCCGATGCAAAGCCTGCAGAAGAACAGGACGGCGAACAGGAAGAGGACGCACTGTCCGAAGAGATATGACCCCTTATAGACAGATCAAGCGCATAAACTGAACGGCATGAGGGTATATGTATTTGTTTTTCCGTACATATGCCTTTATTTTTTGAGAGGGATTTGTATGAGGATAGTATCAAGATCCGCTGCCGCTCTTTTTGCGGTAATGTGGGCGATTTTTCTGACAGCAGTTGCTGTTTCGGCGCAGGAGATAGTTCTTTATGAGGCTAATCTGAAGATAACTCCGCCCGAAGGCTGGACTGTGGTCTATGCGGGAAATATGTCCGACAGCGAGCTTAAGGGTGTGGGAAGATCCGCTTCCGCGATAAGAACGGAGTTTTCGGAAAATGGGGGATATCTCTACGGCACCAATCAGAATCATACCATTGAGGTCTTTATATCCCGCACAAGCGACAGCACTTCCAATAAGATCTATAATTCTCAGACGGGGAATTATCAGCTTATCTCGGATTATCTGAAATCGCCTGGGGAGCACAGCTATATGCGGCCGGGCGACAGTATAACGATCGTCCGAACATCTGACAGGATAATTCTTGACAAATGTACCTTCAACGCTGTTGAATATACCATGAAAAAAGGCTGCGGGATATGCTACTCCACGGTAGTCAACGGAGATTACATAAGCGTGGATTTCCGCCGCTCCAACGGCGACAGCTTTTCCGATACCGAAAAGATCGCTATTATTAATTCGATAAACTCGGCGGAGATCATCAACATTGAAGAAAAGGAGACCCTTGACCAAAACCAGATAATTATTCTGTGCGGACTGGGACTGCTGCTGGTGCTGCTTGTTGCTGCCATAATTATTAAAGTTAAGAAAAATAACTGAAATGCCTCCATAAAAAGCGATATGGAGGCATTTTTTTATTATAATTTATGATACCACTCGGTAAGAGTCTTTTCCGCCTTTTTCCCGATTATGGAAAAGCCCGTGTCCGTGCCGTAACGGACATCCGGTTCCAGCTTTGTCTGCCAGTCCCACCAGAAAAAGCCGTCAAACCATGGCTCGTCCGAAAAGGCTTTCAGAGCGGAGCTGTAAAATCTGTCCTGCTCGTCCTCGTCGAAGGGGAGGTCCTTATGCTGAAAATCCCAAGGCATGGCAGAGCAGCCCTTTGCGCTGCGGCAGCCTATCTCCATGAAGATGACCTTTTTTCCGAATTTCTCCGAAACAGCCTTAAGCCGCGGCTTGACCTTTTTCCAGCCATTTATCATGTCCTCCTCGGAATCGCCGTTCTTTCCGACGGTATAGTATGCCGAGGTGCCGATATAGTCCACGGCATCGAACCATGTCACGTTTTCCTCGCTGCCATGATTGGTATTGTAGATGAGTTCGCCGCTGTAGACCTTTCTGACCGCTTCGATAAGTCTGCGCCAGTAGTCCTCCTTGTGCTCAGTGCCCAGCATTTCACAGCCTATGCAGAGCATCTCCACGCCTGTATCCTCGGCTATCTCCGCATAGTGGCACATGAACGCCGTGTAGCAGGAGAACCATTCGTCCCAGTAAGTGTTGTGATAGGGACGCATGGGCTTTTTAGTAACGGGGAATTCGATGTCGGGAAAGGAAATGTGAGCTCTCCAGACGCCGTCCTCACAGTTGATGATGGGTTTCAGACAGACCTTAAGTCCCAATGATTTAAGGCGCTTTATAGCTAAAATTATCTCTGAGTCGGTAACGGTGAAGCGGTAATCGAAGCCGAATCTCGACGAGGAGAAGCTCTCCTGCATTACTGCAAAAGCAAGAGCTGCCCAGTCTCCGCCCATAGCGGCAAGCCGCTTCATGGACGCATAGGATCCGTCGGTCTTATACATTCCTCTGTGGGCGTCCCAGCCGTAGGTAAATCCTTTTTTCATAGTATTCATTCCTTTGTTATTTTCTGATGATATCTGCGGTGCTTCCCCTGACTGCGGAAATAAGGTCTTTCGGAGCAGCTTCTATCTGACAGCCTATCTTTCCGCCGCTGACATATATACTGTCCTGTGCAAGTGCTTCCTCCGCAAACACGGTCACGAATTGCTTTTTCATTCCCACAGGGGAGCAGCCTCCGCGGATATAGCCGGTTATCTTGTTTATCTCGCTGACGTGTATCATCTCCACGGATTTTTCGCCAACCGATACAGCCGCTTTTTTCATGTCAAGCTCAGTGCCTGCAGGGAGCACGAACACGAAATAATTATTGGAGTGACCTCTTGTGACAAGAGTCTTGAATACCCTTGCAGGGTCCTGACCGGTAAGCTCTGCAACGGTGAGCGCGTCGACCGGACCGTCGCCGTGAGGATATTCGTGAACATTGTACTTTATCTTCATGCGGTCGAGTATCCGCATTGCATTTGTTTTTGATTCTGCCATAATATTCCTTCCCGATAGTAATAATAAAATAATTATACTCGTTTTGCATTAAGATTTCAACAGTATTTTTTATTCATTATATTGACAATTTATAATTTCCCGTGGTATCATTGTATATGACGTGATATGACGATTATTACTATTTGTTTATATATAAAATACAAAATATTCACAAATATATTCCATAAAATCTTGCGGAAGGATCGTTTATATTAATGAAAGCGGAGATCATGGGGGAGATTTTGAAGTTTTCTTTTTCCCAATGACCGCATAAGTCAGAAAGGAAAATCAAAAGATGACAGATAAGCAATTCGCCGACTGTCTGCTCGGTATGAAAGGCGGAAGCAGGCAGGCGCTTGCCGATATTTACTCAGAATATTTTCGGCTGGTCTATTCGACGGCGCTGTCCGTGACCAATAACACGGCTGCGGCAGAGGACGTCACATCGGAGTTTTTCGTTCGGTTATGGGCGAAATTCTCCAAGGGAAACGGCACTTTTTCCGCGGAAAAGGGCGGACATAAGCGCTTTCTTGCCGTATGCGCGAAGAATCTTGCCGTGGACTACATAAAAAAATACAGCCGTGAGGAGCTCGTTCCCAACGACGGCGGCGAGGACGACGGTATTTCGGATAATATCAAATATTCCGAAAAAAGTCCCGAGGACGAGATAACTGCACAGTCGGAGGTCTCTGCCGCTCTCGGACTGCTGAACGAGTCCGAAAGGGAGATCATTCATTTCAAGCATTACTGCGGTTATACGCTGAAGGAGATATCCGAGTTGCTCGGTATCCCGATGGGCACTGCCGCATGGAGATGCAGAAATGCTGAAAATAAGCTGAGAAAATTTATCGGGGAGGTGCGTTAGTATGGATCGTAAGCTTAATGATTTTTATTCTGACATAGACGAAAAGAAAATTTGGAACGACATCATGACAAGACTCGATCCCGGGGACGCCGCCGAGCCCGAGAACGACATTTTTGAAGAATATTCCCCCCATGAGAAAAAGAACTTTATAAAATATGTCCCCATGCTTTCCGCAGCTGCGGTTGTTATTCTTATCATCGTTTCACTGAATACCCCCTCTGTGATGTACGAGACCGATGATATTGTGCAGCCGATCTTCGACGAAGCTGTCAATGAAGCTGCAGAACAGCCCGCATCCGCAGAAGAAGCTTCGGAAGAAGCTGCAGAGGATACCGCTGCGTCCGATGAGATATTCTTCCCCGCAGAGAGCGGCTGGCAGTACGCCAGTGTTTCCGTATCAAGCGCGGAAAGCTATTCCTACTACGACTTTTCGGACACTGCCGCTCCTTATTACGAGGACAATTCAAGCGACGATTTTTTCGTGGAAGCTGACGTGCTGGAAAATACCGACTTTTTCCTTGACTGTACGGTCGGTCGTGCTGAATATGACCCTGATACAGAGACTGTGACCTACACTGTATCCCCTATACATGTGATATGTCCCGAAAGCATTTCTCTTCCTTATGAGCTTGAAATAACTTCCGGAAGAGCCTATGTCCTCGGAGAGGGCAATGAATATCTCCTGCCCATAGCGGTCTCCTTTGACGGCAGATATTACATCGCTGACAGCTCCGCTCCGCAGATAGAGCTGACAGGCGATGGATATGTTCTCTTCCAGAACGGCTGGAAGACCCTTGCAGACGGAGATGAACAGTATCTGTGGAAGGATTCGTCCTCCCCCGACGATTTCTTCTACGACAGAATGAACATCACCGCCGAAAGCAAGCTCCAGAACCTTTTTGACAAATTCCTTGAAAAATAGACAAAATCGGAGGTAATACTATGAAAAAGAAATTCAGAACTATTGCATTATTAACAGCAGCTGTATACGCTGTTTCTCTGGCAGGCTGCGGTCAGAGCGAAAGTTTATCGGATCCTTATTCAGGCGGCACGGACAATGACGTGTACGTAAACGACAGCGTGGATGCTTCTCCCGAAACAGCCGCAGCAGATGAGGGTGTGTATTACACTGATGCTGCCATCGCTGAGGCTGCGGAAGAGCAGGGTGCAGGATATTTTTACGATGAAGCATTAGATGCTGCTATAGGCACAGCGGACGATACATTCGCTGTGGATCCGGGCTATTATCCCAATTCCGAGGAATATGAAGCTATCACGGAATCGGGCTTCAAGCTTACATCGGAAAATCCGCTGTCTACCTTCTCCGCAGATGTTGACACCGCTTCCTATACCAATATCCGCAGAATGCTGAACAACGGCTATTTCCCCAATTCCGACGCAGTCCGCATCGAGGAGATAATGAACTATTTCGACTATGACTATCCCAATGCGAAGGACGGCGAGCCCTTCTCTGTGACGACTGAGCTTTCCGAATGCCCGTGGAACGAGGATAATCAGCTGCTGCTGGTAGGCATTAAGGCGGACGGATCCAAGGTGCAGACCGACCTGCCCATGAATCTGGTGTTCCTCATTGATGTCAGCGGTTCAATGTACGACAGCGATAAGCTGCCGCTGGTACAGCAGGCGTTCACCATGCTTACCGACAAGCTGGACAGCGAGGACAGGATATCTATCGTTACATATGCGGGCGAGGACAGGGTGGTTCTCCGCGGCGAAAGCGGCGAAAATAAGAAGATCATCAACAATGCCATAAACGAGCTCACCGCAGGCGGCGCTACCGCAGGAGCGGCAGGCATCGCCACAGCCTATGAGATAGCTGAGGAATACTTCATCGAGGGCGGAAACAACCGCGTGATCCTCGCAACAGACGGCGATCTGAACGTGGGCGTATCCAACAAGGACGGACTTGTTGAGCTTATCGAAAGGGAACGGGACAGCGGAGTATATCTTTCGGTATTAGGCTTCGGTGAGGGCAACTTAAAGGACGATCGTCTTGAAGCGCTGGCAGATAACGGAAACGGCAACTATTCCTACATAGACTGCGTTTCCGAAGCGAAAAAGGTCCTTATCGACGAAATGGACGCTACCCTTGTGACCGTGGCAAAGGATGTGAAATTTCAGGTGGAATTCAATCCCGAGAATGTGGCGGGCTATCGTCTTATCGGATATGAGAACAGAGCTCTTGCCGACAAGGACTTCAACGACGACACCAAGGACGCAGGCGAAGTCGGCGCAGGCAGCACAGTTACCGTGCTATATGAGATAATCCCTGCAAATTCGGCAAATGCGTACACTCCCGAGTACAAGTATTCTGCCAATGAGAAGCCTGTGGAGACCGCTGCGCCCGGCGGAGAGTATTCCGACGAGCTGCTGACGGTGAATATCCGGTGCAAGGCTCCCGATTCTGATGAAAGCGACCTGTATTCCTATCCTGTGAAGGTCAGCCTGTTTACCGAGAGAATGCCGAAAAATCTAAACTTTGCGGCATGCTGTGCGGAGTTTGGGATGCTTCTTAGGAACAGCGAGAACAAGGGCTCATCGACATGGAACAGCCTGACGGATATGCTGGACAACTACGATTATTCCGACGATGAATACAAGACGGAATTTGAATATCTTGTAAGAGCGGCGGCAAGCTTAAGCAGGTAAATAAAAGCAGGAGCGTCCCCAAAAATGAGACGCTCCTGCTTTTTGCGGATAGAGTTATCTGATGGTGTAGTATTTTCCGTGAGTCAGAGCAAATGTGCAGTAGTATGATTTCCCGTTTATGGGGATCTCCATGCGGTACTGATTTTCGCCCAGAGCCGTTACGTAGTAATGATCGTCAAGCTTTACCTCAATGACCGAGCTCTTTCCGGGTGCAATACATTTGTAGCCGGAAAGCTCCTTGGCTCTGTTTTTGAGATTCACATCGACCCATCTGGTGCCCAGCTTTTTCTGGAGCTTTCCGTAATCGTAGACGTTAAGTCTGCTGTCGGAATTGTTGGTTATCTTTATCCTGACCGTCATATCGGACCTGTTTTCCACGGAGGTCGGTATCACGGTCAAAGTCATCGGTTCAATGACCTTGAAATTCACTGTGCAGGTGCCGTATCTGATATCGTATGAAAACTCGTCGTCGGTATTCCAGTCAAATGACAAACGATATTCGCCCTTGGACAATTCCCCGTAGCAGCTCAGGTCTGCGGTAAAGCTTTCCGTGTCATAGGGAGATATCACCGTGTCTGTCTCATAAAAGTCACTGCTTGTTTTCGGCTGAAGTATGGTCCATTTTCCGCCCGAATACTTTTCGATGATACAGAGCTCGGGGTCAAGATTCATTACAGCATCATAGGGGAGATTATTTGTCACATTGAGCTTCAGCGAGGTATCGCCGGTATAGACCCTGCTTTCCGAGAGCACTGCCGAAACGCTGCGCTGCACTGTGAAGTACAGATAATTCACATAATAGTAATTGGTGTAGAAGCCCATGCGGTAATCGCCGTCCTCAAAGCCGGAAACGCTGATAGAATCACTTAAGGAATAATAGGGCGGAATGAGCTCGTCGTCCTCGTAATAGTATATCGTACCGTCGTCATAGCTGTAGATATCATCATATGGGACAGGCACAGCTGCGTCCTCGCTTCCGAAAACCGTGACCCAGCCCTCGGATGTCAGCTTCTGGACAAAGCAGTTTTCCGAAACAGGGGAGGAGATGTGCACATTTTCGTCGGAGCTGTTAAAGACGGTAAAGTCAAGATATTCGTATTCGTCGGGGTTTACGATATGCTCATCTGCCGAGACATCAACATATCCCGAGGGATATGCGGGGCAGTAATTAGAGTCGGCGCCGCTGATGCTGATAGTATAGCTGTCGGCTGCCGCAGACGGAATGGCCGCTGTTCCCGAAACGAGCGCTGCTGCTGCGGATATGGCCGCTATTTTTGATAATATTTTTTTAGTCATGATATCAAGTCCTTTCTCTGGGTTTTATCAGAACATCCGCTTTTTCCTTTCTGATAATATAACAATCCGGAATGGGGATTTTTTTCATTTTTTGAAGAATAATTTATTTTTGTTAAAATTGCACAAAAAGCATTTTTGAAATTTATAGGAGAAAATCAATAAAAAATGTAGACAAATAAGAAATAAAGTTGTATAATATTAATATAGGCATATTTGTAAACCGTTACATGTCGTAAAAAAGGAGTAGATTTAAAATGGCAAACAGATTTATTCTCAATGAAACATCCTATCACGGAGCAGGCGCTGTCAAGGAGATCGCTGCCGAGGCAAAGGGCAGAGGCTTCAAGAAGGCTTTTGTATGCTCCGACCCCGACCTTATCAAGTTCGGCGTTACCAAGAAGGTGACCGATGTTCTTGACGGTGCAGGACTGGAATACAGCATTTATTCCGACATCAAGGCTAATCCTACTGTTGAAAATGTTCAGCACGGCGTTATCGAATTCAAGAATTCGGGCGCAGATTACATAATCGCTATCGGCGGCGGCTCTTCCATGGACACCGCAAAGGCAATCGGAATAATCATCAACAATCCCGAATTCGGCAATGTTGTAAGCCTTGAGGGCGTTGCTGATACCAAGAACAAATGCGTGCCTATCCTCGCAGTTCCCACTACTGCAGGAACCGCTGCTGAGGTAACTATCAACTATGTTATCACCGATGCTTCCAAGAACCGCAAAATGGTATGCGTTGACCCCCATGATATCCCCGTTGTGGCTTTCGTTGACCCCGAGATGATGTCTACTATGCCCAAGGGACTTACCGCTGCGACAGGTATGGACGCGCTCACTCATGCTATCGAGGGATATATCACCAAGGGCGCATGGGAGCTTTCCGATATGTTCCACTTAAAGGCTATCGAGATAATCTCCAGAAGCCTCCGCGGTGCAGTTGACAACACTCCTGAGGGCAGAACCGATATGGCTCTGGGTCAGTATGTTGCGGGAATGGGCTTCTCCAACGTAGGACTTGGCATCGTACACTCCATGGCTCACCCTCTGGGCGCTCTGTATGATACACCCCACGGTGTTGCAAATGCTATAATTCTTCCCACAGTTATGGAGTACAATGCTCCCGCAACAGGCGAGAAATACCGTGAGATCGCAAGAGCAATGGGCGTTAAGGGCGTTGACGACATGACTCAGGACGAGTACAGAAAGGCAGCTATCGACGCAGTTAAGCAGCTTTCTCAGGATGTTGGCATCCCCGCAGACCTTAAGGATATCGTTAAGCCTGAGGATATCCCATTCCTGGCACAGTCTGCATACGACGACGCATGCCGTCCCGGAAACCCCAGAGATACATCTGTCGAGGAGATCACCGAGCTTTACAATTCTCTCCTGTGATCTGAATAAAAAATAATAAATCCGCGCTGATCTTCATAGATCGGCGCGGATTTTTCATAGCATAAAAATAAGCACACAGCCGAAGCTATGTGCTTACTGGTTGGGGTGCAGGGATTCGAACCCCGGAAATGCTTGAGTCAGAGTCAAGTGCCTTACCGCTTGGCGACACCCCAGAATGTGGTTGGGATAGCCGGATTTGAACCGGCGAAATGACGGAGTCAAAGTCCGCTGCCTTACCGCTTGGCTATATCCCATTATGATCGGCATTAAAGCCTTGCAGGAAAACCGCAGCGATTAACACCGTGATACTTTTTCCGTAACGACTTTTATATTATACCCCTTTTTTCTTGGTTTTGCAATAGTATTGCACGGATTTTGGATATTTATACAAATTTTTAGCGATGGTTTAGTTGAAATTGATATTTTTTAACATAAAACCGACGAAATATGATTAAATCATAAAAAATCATAAAAATTGTTGCAAATCAAGATAAAATATGGTATAATAACATTGTATTGATTTGTGCCGATATGCGGCGGATAGGAGGATTATTATGGATCTGGAAATGGTAAAGTATCTTGCCAAGCTCGGAAAGCTGAATTTCACCGAGGAAGGCTTTGAGGCAATGGCAGAGGATATGACCGATATCATCGAGATCATGGACACCATCAAGGAGATCGACATCACTTACGATCCCATTAAGGACAATCACAACGTTTACCTTAAGGATCTTCGCAAGGACGAAGCGCAGCCCTCTCTTCCCACGGAGAAGGTCCTGCAGAATGCCGTAAACAGCGAAAACAGCTTTGTTGTTCCCAAGGTCGTTGAATAATTTTATAGATACAGGAGTTGAATATGATGGACGTTACGTCTCTTAAGATCCGTGATATGCGCCGTATGCTGGACAGTAAGGAAATTTCCTCGGCTGAACTGACCGACGCTTATCTGGACAGGATATCAGAAATCGACGGCAAGCTCGAAAGCTACATCACCGTCACCCCCGAAAGGGCTCATGAGGACGCCGAAAAGGCTCAGAAGAAGATAAATGCGGGAGAAGCAGGCATGCTCTGCGGCATCCCTCTTGCCATCAAGGACAATATCTGCACTGAGGGCGTACTTACTACCTGTGCTTCAAGAATGCTGGAGAACTTTATCCCGCCCTATAACGCAACCGTTATGAACAAGCTTGAAGCCGAGGATATCGTTATGCTGGGCAAGACCTCCATGGACGAGTTTGCTATGGGCGGCTCCACTCAGACCTCTGCATTCAAGAAAACTAAGAATCCCTACGATACAGGCAGAGTTCCCGGAGGCTCTTCGGGCGGCTCGGCTGCAGCTGTGGGAGCTTCTCTCTGTGCTGCGGCTCTCGGTTCCGATACGGGCGGATCTATCCGTCAGCCTTCGTCATTCTGCGGAGTTACGGGACTTAAGCCTACCTACGGCAGAGTTTCCCGTTACGGTCTCGTTGCTTTCGCAAGCTCCCTCGACCAGATAGGACCTATCGCAAAGGACGCTCACGACTGCGGATATCTTCTTAATGCTATTGCAGGCTACGATCCCCACGACGGAACTGCTTCAAAGCTTGATACAATGGACTATACATCAAAGATAGGCATGGATATGAAGGGCGTGAAGATAGCTCTTCCCAAGGAGTTTTATGCCGACGGCATCGACGAGGACGTAAGAAATGCAGTGCTGAAAGCTGCCGACGAGTTCAAGGCAATGGGTGCAGAGCTTATTGACTGCTCCATGCCCTCACTGAAATATGCAGTTGCTTCCTACTATCTTATCTCTTCCGCGGAGGCTTCCTCCAACCTTTCCCGCTTCGACGGCATCAAGTACGGCCACCGCAGCGAGATAGGCGAGAACTTCAACGAGCTTATCACCAACTCCAGAAGTGAGGGCTTCGGCGATGAGGTCAAGAGACGTATCCTTCTCGGAAACTATGCGCTCTGCTCGGGCTATTATGACGCTTATTACGGCAAGGCAATGGCTCTCAAGCAGAAGATCAGAGAGGAATATGCACAGATATTTGAAAACTGCGATATCATCCTTACTCCTACCGCGCCTACCGTTGCATACGGCGTGAACGAGAATATCTCCGACCCTGCTAAGATGTATCAGGCGGATATCTGCACCGTTACCGTAAATATCGCGTCGCTTCCCGCAATATCCACAACCTGCGGCTACGATCCAAAGGGCATGCCTATCGGAATGTCCATCATCGGCAAGATGTGGGACGAGGCGACCATTATCGGCGCAGCTGACGCTTACGAAAAGAATTTCGCCTATGTCAAGGCTAATATATAAGGGAAAGGAGTAATTAAGATGTCAAACTATATTCCCGTTATCGGACTTGAGATCCACTCCGAGCTTTTAACGAAATCAAAGGTATTCTGCACCTGCTCCGCTGAATTCGGCGGCGACAGGAACAGCCGCTGCTGTCCCGTCTGCACAGGTATGCCGGGTACTCTTCCCGTTATCAATCAGACCGCCGTTGAGTATGCTGTAAAGGCAGGCTATGCGCTGAACTGCTCTATCAATAAATTCTCGGTGTTCGACAGAAAGAATTATTTCTATCCCGACCTTCCCAAGGCTTATCAGATATCACAGCTGAATCTTCCTCTGTGCATCAACGGCTCCGTGCCCATCGAGTACGAGGAAAACGGCGAGAAGAAGACCAAGAGCATAAGAATTAACCGTATCCACCTTGAAGAGGATGCAGGAAAGCTTGTTCACGACGATCTGAACGGCGTATCTCTTGCAGACTATAACCGCTGCGGTATCCCACT
This sequence comes from Oscillospiraceae bacterium, assembly GCA_051882725.1. Lineage (GTDB taxonomy): Bacteria > Bacillota > Clostridia > Oscillospirales > Ruminococcaceae > RGIG4694. The sequence continues at coordinate 4,044 of JBJESJ010000121.1, read as the reverse complement.
TATCGAGATAGTAACCGAGCCCGATATCAGCTCCGCCGAGGAAGCACGCTCCCTGGTAGAGAAGATAGCGCTGCTTCTTCAGTATGCAGGCGTTTCTGACTGTAAGATGGAACAAGGCTCTATCCGCTGCGACGTAAACGTATCTATCATGCGCCCCGAGGACAAGGAATTCGGTACAAGAGCTGAGATCAAGAATCTGAACTCCCTCAAGTCCATTTACAGAACTATCGAGTATGAGATAAAGCGCCAGTCCAGACTCCTTGACAGGGGAGAGCGTGTTGTTCAGGAGACAAGACGTTACGACGACAACAAGGGCGAGACCAAGACCATGCGTTCCAAGGAAGACGCTCACGACTATAAGTATTTCCCCGACCCCGATATCCTGCAGGTGAACTTCACTGATGAGGATCTGGAAAGGATAAAGAATTCTCTTCCCGAAATGCCTTATGAAAGACTTGACAAATATGTAAACAAGTATGGTCTTTCCGAGGTTGACGCTAAGATCATCGTTAATACAAAGAAGATTTCCGACCTTTACGAGGCTGCTCTGGAGGTTTACAACAACCCCAAGTCGGTGGCAAACTTTATCCTCGGCGAGCTTATGAGAAGAATAAATCTGGGCGAGATATCGCTGGATAACCTTCCCTTCACTCCTGCCGAGCTGGGCAGACTGGTTGAAATGTCCGATACCGAGAAGATTTCCAAGAACGATGCCAAGAAGGTATTCCGTATCATGTCCGAGCAGGGCGGAGATCCCGAGAAGATCGCAGCTGCCGAGGGCATGCTCATCTCCAACGATTCGGGCAAGGCTGCCGAGATGATCGACGAGGTGCTTGCAAGCAACACGAAGGCTGTTGAGCAGTACAAGAGCGGCGATGTCAAGGTATTCGGCTTCCTCATGGGACAGTGCACAAAGGCGCTCAAGGGCGTTGCGACTCCCAAGGTCATCAAGGAAGAGCTTGAAAAGAAGCTCAATTCATAATGACCAAGCAGAACGTCATAGGCTATGCGTTAACGCTGGACGGCGCGGCTGCGGACAGTCCCTTTGACGGGGACTTTGAGACCGTGGTCCTGCGCCATTCGGACAGCAGAAAATGGTTCGGGCTGATAATGCTTTACAAGGAACAGTATATTCTCAACCTGAAATGCGAGCCCGAGCAGTCGGATTTCCTGAAGTCCGCATACGAGGGCATAACCGAAGCATATCACATGAACAAGCGGCTCTGGATAACCGTATACATTGATTCGGATGTCCCCGATGATGAAATAAAACGGCTTATCGGACACAGCCATGAACTCACTGACAGTCGTAAACGCCCGGGAGGGCGATTGCCGCGTAGATGATGATTTACTGCTTATCGCGGCTGTTAATGCGTGATAAAACGGACTTTTTTCACAAGACATAGAGATCCCCCGAGATTTTTCTCGGGGGATCTTTGGTTACTTAAAACAGACCCTTATTATATTTGATGATAGTTGATATAACGATGTATCCTGCTGCAGCGGAAGCTATTCCTGCAATTATCAATGCGGCTGCTGCTCCTATGAGAACGGTCAGCAGAGGAATCAGCAGTATAGCTCCGCCGATAATGGCATTTCCCAGACCGATCTTCCTGCAAAAGTCAGGCTTATCCTCTTCCTTTACCCGCTTGTAATGATATGAATGTACCAGATCGATCTTATGCTTTATGCCGATAAGATACCCAAAAGCCAACAGCAAAAGTCCCGCTGCGACTAATATGATAGTTTCCATAGCATCACCTCATTATATCCCTATTATCAAATTACTGACGACCGCGGCAAGCTGTAAATTATCACTTAAAGCTATCGACGCGGAAATCGCCCGCCGGGGCGTCTCCGGCTCGGTCATCCCTCCCAGAGTATGGTCTTGCCTGTTTCGAGGGACTTTTTTACATCAATTATCCGCTGATTGTCCGAGCCTCTGAAACGCAGTGATATGTTCTTCCGCGTAAGGATAAATTCTCCGTCCACCAGAACGTCGATCAATTTGAGCAGCTCGGGAGTTTCCGCATATTTTCCGCACATATCGTTCAGAAGATCACTCTCAAAAGTATAACCCGTGTAGCACCAGATGTCCTTTTCAGGCAGCTCTGCGCGCACTCTCCGAAGCAGCGGCAGCAGCGCCTTCTGATTTTCGGGCTCCATAGGCTCGCCGCCCAGCAGAGTCAGTCCGCGGATATACTCGTGGGACAGCAGCTCGATAATATGCTCCTCGGCTTCCTTGTCAAAGGACTTGCCGTAGTTAAAATCCCATGTCATGGGATTGAAGCATCCCTCACAGTGATGAGTGCAGCCGCTTACAAACAGCGATACTCTCACTCCCGCCCCGTTTGCTATATCACAGTTTTTTATCTCTCCGTAGTTCATTTCTATTTATCCATCTCTTTCCAAAAATATTGGTCGGATAATTCCGACCAATATCGCTGTTATTTAACAAGCTAAGCATCACAGATGAAGAACTCTTTCCTTTATCTCCTGAGTTCTTCCCTGATTCCAGAACTGAGTGCCGATATATCCGCAGGTGCGTCTTGCAACATTCATCTTATTCTGATCTCTGTTGCCGCACTGAGGACACTCCCACACCAGCTTTCCCGCTTCGTCGTTAACGATGCTTATCTCTCCGCTAAAGCCGCATATCTGGCAGTAATCGCTCTTTGTATTGAGCTCCGCATACATGATGTTATCATAGATATACTTAATGACCGTCAGAACAGCGTCGATATTGTTCTGCATGTTGGGCACCTCAACATAGCTGATAGCGCCGCCGGGGGAGAGCTTCTGGAACTGGGCTTCAAATCTGAGCTTGTCAAAAGCGTTGATATTTTCGGTAACATGAACATGATAGCTGTTTGTGATATAATTCTTGTCGGTAACTCCCTCGATCTTGCCGAAGCGCTTCTGTAAGCATTTTGCAAACTTGTAGGTGGTGGATTCGAGGGGAGTGCCGTACAGGCTGAAATCAATAGTAGTTTCCGCTCTCCATTTAGCGCAGGCGTCGTTGAGGTGCTGCATTACTTCAAGCGCAAAGGGAGTAGCCGTCGGGTCTGTGTGAGGCTTTCCGGTCATGTAGCGTGTGCACTCGCAAAGTCCCGCATATCCAAGTGAAATTGTAGAATATCCGTTGTATAAAAGCTTAGTGATAGGCTCGCCCTTTTTAAGTCTTGCGAGAGCGCCGTACTGCCAGAGTATGGGCGCTGCATCGGAAAGGGTGCCCTTTAAGCGGTTGTGGCGGCACATAAGTGCGCGTCGGCAAAGCTCAAGACGTTCATCGAGTATCTGCCAGAACTTCTCCATATCTCCGCCGGAGGAGCAGGCAGCGTCCACCAGATTGATGGTAACAACTCCCTGATTGAATCTTCCGTAGAATTTGGGAGTGCCATGTTCGTCCTTATACACTGTGAGGAAAGAGCGGCAGCCCATGCAGGGATAGCAGTTGCCGTCCTTAAGGTCGAACATGACCTTTTCGGAGATATAGTCAGGGACCATTCTCTTGGCAGTACATTCTGCGGCAAGCTTTGTAAGATACCAGTACTTGCTGTCCTCGGTGACATTATCCTCTTCAAGCACATAGATAAGCTTGGGGAAGGCGGGAGTGATGAACACGCCCTTTTCATTCTTAACGCCTTGGATACGCTGTTTGAGGACTTCTTCGATAATGCATGCGAGATCATCTCTGGTCTGACCCTCAGGAACCTCATCAAGGTACATGAACACGGTAACAAAGGGCGCCTGACCGTTTGTGGTCATAAGAGTGATGACCTGATACTGTATCATCTGAACGCCTCTGTTTATCTCTTCCTTAACGCGCATTTCGGCGATCTTATTGATCTTTTCGTCGTCTGCCCCGATGCCCGCAGCCTGAAATTCCTCGCGGACTTCCTTGCGGAACTTTTCACGGCTGACCTGAACGAAAGGTGCTATATGCGACAGGGAAATGCTCTGACCGCCGTACTGTGAGGAAGCTATCTGTGCGATTATCTGTGTAGCGATATTGCAGGCGGTAGAGAAGCTGTGAGGTCTGTC
>JBJESJ010000120.1:0-1661 GCA_051882725.1 Oscillospiraceae bacterium | reverse complement strand
TTTGAATTTGACGGCGACTGCTGCTACGAATATTCCGATCCCCTCAAGCGTGAGCATGCTTCATGGGGCACGAGAGTGTTCGACTACGGCAGGGGAGAGGTTCAGTCCTTCCTTATCTCCAACGCTGTGTACTGGATAGAAAAATTCCACGTGGACGGTCTCCGCGTTGACGCGGTGGCTTCCATGCTTTATCTGGACTATGACCGCCGTGACGGCGAATGGCGTCCCAACAAGGACGGCGGCAACGAGAACTACGAGGCTATCGAATTTTTAAGAAAGCTCAATACGGCTGTTTTCGGAAGAAATCCCAACGTTATCATGGCGGCGGAGGAATCCACCGCATGGCCTATGGTGACTAAGCCCGCAGATGTGGGCGGACTGGGCTTCAACTTCAAGTGGAACATGGGCTGGATGAACGACACCCTGTCCTATATGAGCATGGACCCCATCTTCCGCTCCGGCAATCACAACAAGCTGACCTTCTCATTCTTCTATGCTTTCAGCGAGAACTTTATCCTGCCTATCTCCCACGACGAGGTAGTCCACGGAAAGGCTTCGCTCTTCGGCAAGATGAGCAGCACCTCCATGGAGGGCAAATTCGCTTCTCTTCGCGCATTTATGGCGTACATGATCGCTCACCCCGGCAAGAAGCTTAACTTCATGGGCAACGAGTTTTCGCAGGTCATCGAGTGGAACTTCGAGCAGGAGCTTGACTGGCTGCTGCTCCAGTACGATTCCCACAGAAAGATACAGGATTATTTCCGCAAACTCAATCACATCTACCTTGATTATTCTCCCCTCTGGAGAAACGACGATTCATGGGACGGCTTCAAGTGGATATGCGCCGACGATTACACCCAGAGCGTTATCTCTTTCAGAAGGATAGACGCCAGCGACCCCGATAAGAAGCGCGAGCTTATATGCGTATGCAACTTCGTCCCCGTTGAGCGGACAAAGTACCGCATCGGCGTTCCCTATGCGGGCTCGTATAAGCAGATACTTAATTCCGACGATGTGGAGTTCGGCGGCTCGGGTACCGTGAACAACAAGACCGTAAAGGCTGAGGAATATTCAATGCACGGCTGCGATTATTCCATCGAGCTTGATATCCCGCCGCTGTCAGCACTGTACTTCGAGTATGTTCCTCCCAAGACGAGGAAAAAGACTGCAAAGACTGCGGATACTGCCGCTGCGGAGCCCAAGAAAACTACAAGGAGCCGCAAAAAAGCCGCTGCGGAGCCTGTTCCTGCAGAGTCTGCTGCTTCGGAAAAGGCTGCGGCTCCCGAGAAAAAGGCTGCTCCCGCAAAGCCTGCCGCAGCAAAAAAGCCTGCAGCAAAAAAAGCGGCAAAGCCTGCCGAGCCCAAGAAAAAGGCTTCGGACAGCGATAAGGAAACCAAATAAAACCTGTATAGGCACAGGTTTAATATAAAGCCGATATCGGCGGATAGGAGTTAATTATGTATACAAAAAAAGAATGTGTCGCAATGCTGCTTGCAGGTGGACAGGGCAGCAGACTTTACGCTCTTACACAGAATATGGCAAAGCCTGCCGTTCCCTACGGCGGAAAATACCGCATCATTGATTTCCCTCTCTCAAACTGCGTAAACTCGGGAATCGATACCGTGGGCGTGCTCACTCAGTATCAGCCCCTGGCTCTTCAC
>JBJESJ010000119.1:0-6600 GCA_051882725.1 Oscillospiraceae bacterium | reverse complement strand
ACATTGTTTTTTCTTATCGCTTTCAGCACGTCGATGCCGTTCATCTTCGGCAGCATTATATCCAGCACGACAACATCGTATATCCCCGAGAGGGCGTTGTCCAGTCCCGAAACGCCGTCATAGCATACGTCCGCCGTTATCTTGTTTTTCATGAATATCTGTGCCAGCGCGTCCGCAAGCTTGACCTCGTCCTCGACAATAAGGATCCTCATGACATACCCTCCGTTTTGTTATTTCTTGAATTATAATCCATTATTCTTAAAATAATCTTAATAAAGAAGCCGCACAGGATCTGCACGGCTGAGTGTCAACGATTATCGACCTTTTCGGGATACAGGTCGTGGTGCGCCAAACGGTCAAAAGCGACCTGCTCCCATTTTGTGCCCTTTCTGCCGTAGTTGCAGTAGGGGTCGATGGATATCCCTCCGCGGGGGGTGAATTTTCCCCATACCTCGATATAGCGCGGATCCATGAGCTTTATCAGGTCCTTCATGATGATGTTGACAACGTCCTCGTGGAAGTCTCCGTGATTGCGGAAGCTGTACAGATAGAGCTTCAGGGACTTGCTCTCCACCATCTTCACATCGGGGACGTAGGATATATATATCGATGCAAAATCAGGCTGTCCCGTAATGGGGCAGAGACTTGTGAATTCGGGGCAGTTGAATTTCACGAAATAGTCGTTCTCCTGATGCTTGTTGACGAAGGTCTCCAGCATTTCGGGAGCGTAATCGTCGGGATATTTTGTTTTCTGATTTCCGAGGAGAGTCAGATCCCCTGTTTCTTCTTTGGTTCTTCCGGTCACAGTAAATTCCTCCATTCTATAGAAGCAAATAGTTAATAGCAATCAGCTAATCGCTGTATACTGTCAACTGTTAACTTTCAAAAGGGTCGGGGACCCCATTTGCCGCAAATGCTGCTGCTCTGTCGCGGCAGGTGCCGCATACTCCGCAGGGCTTGTCATGTCCCTCATAGCAGCTCCATGTCAGCTCATAGGGAGCTTTCAGCTCAAGTCCTTTCTTAACCACTTCCGCCTTCGTGCAGTTCACAAAGGGAGCCTCCACTCTTACCTGATGACCGCTGCCCTCCCATATCGCTTCGTTCATGGCATTCTTGAACACCTCGGAGCAGTCGGGATATGCATTTCCCGCAGCGTCGTCCGCATGGGCTCCGTACATGATGATGCCGCAGTCCTTTGATATGGCGATAGCTGCCGCTGCCGACAGGAACAGTCCGTTGCGGAAAGGCACATAGGTCGATACAGGCTTTCCGTCAGACTTTTCAAGCTGCTCGGCATAGCTTTTCTCGGGGATATCCTTGTCCGAATGAGACAGCAGTGAGCAGTCCGAATATTTGAACATCGGCGAAAGGTCTGTCTCGATAAGCTCTATTCCATAATATTCCGCCACATTTTTCGCAGAGTCCAGCTCCTTCGTGTGCTTCTGCCCGTAGGAAACGGAAAGTCCCACAACGTTGTCCTTTCCATACTCCGATACAGCCATTGCCAGACAGGTAGTGCTGTCCACTCCTCCGCTTACAAGTACAAGTGCTTTCATATGACTACTCCTTTATTTTCAATTGTAAAATGCTCTGATCTGCAGCATAGGGTCGGTCTCGAAATTTCCTCTGAAAGTGGTGGAGACCGTTTTTGCCGAGGGCTTCTTTATGCCGCGTGCGGTCATGCAGCTGTGATTTGCTTCGATGCGCACTGCCACGTCGGGAGAGCCCGCCGCCATGCTTATAATCTCCGCGATATCCGAGCCTAAGCGCTCCTGCAGCTGCAGGCGCTTTGCCGCCATATCCGCGATGCGGGCTATCTTGGACAGACCCAGTACCCTCCCATGAGGGATATATGCCACGCTGACCTTCATATCGTACATAAGCGCCATGTGGTGCTCACAATAGGAGAACACCTCGATGTCCTTCACCACCACCATATCGCCGTTTTCGGCACATTCAAAGGTCTTGCCGAACATTTCCGCTATCTCGGCGTTGGTGTAGTTCATGCCCTCAAAGACCTCTTCGTACATTCTGGCAACACGGTCGGGAGTCTCTTTCAGTCCCTCGCGGTCGGGGTCATCGCCCAGCGCTTCAAGTATGCCTCTGATATGATATTCTATTTTTTCCTTGTCGATAGCCATTTTATACACCTCTTTTATCAGGGTCCCAGATGAATTTGTGGAGCTGCAGCTGAACTCTGCTTGTCATCAGCTTCTTTTCAAGGATAAAGTCCACTATTTCCGCAGGCTCTATCCTGCCGAAAACGGGACTGAACAGCGTCCCGCAGCGTTCGGACAGCTTATGCTCCGTGATGATATCATACGCACGGTCAAGGTCCGCCCTGCTGCCGCAGACGAATTTCACGCAGTCTCCGCGAAGAAGATGCCTGAAGTTATCCGTGTTCATATGCTGTTCCATTCCCGAGGACGGCAGCTTATAATCCATAGTGAATACGATGTTTTCTCCGCGCAGTGCGGCTATTCTGCTCAGGTCGGCGCTGCCGTTGGTCTCTATCTCGGTGCGCAGGTCCTTCTGCTCCGAAAGCAGCATGCAGAGCCTGTCGAATCCCTCCCTAAGCACAGGCTCGCCGCCCGTCAGCGTACAGCATTTCACGCCTGTGGACAGGATATACTCAAGTATCTCATTTTCGGTCATTATCCCGGCGGGGCAGTCATTTCCCTGTGCCCATGCGGTGTCGCAGTAGGAGCATTTCAGGTTGCACCCTCTGAATCGTATGAACACCGCAGGCTGACCGGCTCTGAGTCCCTCGCCGTTTATGCTCAAAAATTTCTCGGCTACATAATACTCGGACATTTTCAGATATCCTCCGTGTACTCGGCGCAGTTGTCGGGAGTTTCGTAGACTGTCACCTTATGAACAGCATATCCCCTTGCGGACATGAGCCCGAAAATATATGCCGCAAAATTTTCCGCCGTGGGACGGAAGGGCAGCATTATCATCCTGAATCCTTCCTCCTCAAGAGCCTTTTCCGTGGCGCGCTTCAATGTGTTCTCCTCGCAGATGAGCGCATGATCGAGACTGTCGGCTATTTCCCGCAGATCATGCTTTAAGTCGCCGAAATCGGTCAGCATGCCGCGGTGCTGCTCGTCGGTGCAGAGGTCATTTCCCTTTATTTCGGCTTCTATCTTCCAGCGGTGTCCGTGGATATTGCTGCATTTGCCGTTATATCCGTGCAGGAAATGGGCGCTGTCAAAGGAAGCCTCGGCTTTCAGTATATACATAATTTATCTCCATAAAAACAAATCGGGCGCAGAAAGACTGCGCCCGTAAAATTATCGTGTGCAGTCCCGGTTTTGATTTTTACGCGCAGGAGGGTACAAATGAACTGCGCTTTTAGAGGCAAGAATTTAAGAAGCAAGAAGCAAGAACATTGCAGAAATTGCTCCGAAATATCTAAAGCCTGCCAATAATTATTCCTCGTCGGCTTTGATAACTTCCGCTTCGGACTTGTCTACCTCTTCAACGGGAGTCGCTCCGTTTGCAAGAGCATTTTCTCCGATAGCCTCCTCGGGAGTATCGGGGGATATGGTCTTGGTCTTTAAGTCCTCGGGAAGAGAGCTTACAAAGCCTTCTATCTTGGTAAGTCTTACGGGAGTTACAAAGTCCATTCCGCCCTGACGTGCATTTCTGGACGCAATGCCGTAGATATCCGAAGCAAGGTTATTGAGTGCAACGGTGCGCTGGATACGCTTGTTGTCGGACTTTACCACCTCGCGGAGAGATGTGCTGAAGGGGAAGGAGAACTTGTTCTCAGGAAGCGAGCCTGCCATCTTGACTATCTCCGCGCCTCTGTCGTTGAGGGCGAGTATCCTTCCGAATATGGGAGGAACACGCAGATCCTCGGTCTTTACGCCGATGAGCGAATTGAGGATTATCCTGCGGACTCTTGCTTCGGGATAACGCTTTGTCTTTATCATAGCGATAAGCTGGTCGAGAGTTGCTGCGGAATGTCCTGCCTGGAATATCCTGTTTTCAAGTCCCTGACCAACCCCTGCGGTTTCCTTGAGGTCGTTGAGTGAAACTGTTCTCATGCGGTAAAGGATAGCTCTTTCAAGGTTGTCGAACCAGCAGAGATTGCCCTTTTCATCATATTCGCTGACAGCGTCAACTGTCTCCTTGGGAACGAACGCGGAGAAGTCCTCCTCATCGTCGATAAGATTTCTGATATGTGTAGCGCTTGCATAGCCGTTGCTTGTGTCCTCGCCGTCATGCTCGGCGCCCTTTCTGGAAACGGTAACCATATCCATGTCATCGATGCCCAGTGCCTTCATTGCCTTGATATACTCAACTGCAAGGGTATTGTTGGGAGTCTTGAGAAGCTCTGCGGTAAGGGGACCGTACTTGTATGCCACCAGCTGGGAAACAGCCTCGGGATAGCTCATGCCCTGTTCAAGAAGGGGCTTGAGATTCTCCTTGGTGGATACCTCGGCAACAGCTTCCGCGCAGCGCTTTAATTCCTCGATATTGCCGCACTCGCTGCCGAAGGAGATACCGTCCACGCATCTTAAGGACTTAAGCATCATAACGCCGCAGCGTGCGAAATACTCTGCGCTTGCCAGAGAATACTGAACGGGCATCTCAACAACGAGATCGACGCCGTTCTGAACAGCGATCTCTGCGCGCTTGAACTTGTCCATGATAGCAACGTCGCCCCTCTGAACAAAATTTCCGCTCATGATGGCAACGATATGGTCAGCGCCCGTAATGCGCTTTGTCTCTTCGATCTGATAGATATGTCCGTTATGGAAGGGGTTATATTCGCAAATAATTCCGTATGTTTTCATTGATAAAAGATCCTTTCTTATGATTACATAATCACACTGATACATAATATATTTTAATTCATTAAGAGCAAAAAAGTATGGACATTTTATGTACATTATCTGAATATATTGAAAAATCAGTCCTTATTCCGCAGCCCATAACTAATATGCGCCGTATCTATGGACTGCGGACTCAGAACTTCGTACTGATCTCATTTTTAATCGTATTTTAATCCGAATTTTACCTTGGATTATTGACACTTCTTAATGCATATGATATAATTATGTTAAAGAAACAAGAAAGCGGTTTACATAAAAACGTTAATTGTTTCGGAAAGGAGTGAGATCATGGCTGCTGTTTGGTGGACGGTTGCTTTCATTGTATGCTTGATACTTGAAGCGGCAACCTTTTCACTTGTTACCATCTGGTTCGCTATTGGCGCTGTGGGCGGACTTATCGCCGCACTTTTCGGTGCAAATGCGGGAATCCAGCTTGCGGTATTCGTTATCATTTCCGCGGTAATGCTGATATTTACCCGTCCCGCCGTCAAGAAGCTTATGCCGAACAAGCCCGTACCTACAAACGCCGAGCTTGATATCGGAAAGACTGCCGAAGTCATCGAAACTATCGACAGCCTGTCAGGCACGGGCAGAGTCAGACTGGACGGCGTGGACTGGTCGGCAAGGTCAGATGACGGCTCCCTTATCGAAAAGGGCGCTAATGTAACAGTTACCGCTTCCGAATCAACAACACTTATCGTACACAGAAAATCTTGACCGAATCATTCGGGGAATTGGAGTTAAATTATGGAGTTTTTTCTTATTATCTTAATTATTATCGTGCTCATTATCATCATCTCAGGCATCAAGATCGTTCCGCAGGCACAGGTTTACGTAGTTGAACGTCTCGGCGCTTACCGGGCTTCCCTCGGTACAGGCATGCACTATGTTATCCCTTTCCTTGAAAGAGTTTCCAAAAAGGTATCCATCAAGGAACAGGTCGTTGACTTCAAGCCTCAGCCCGTTATCACAAAGGATAACGTAACTATGCAGATAGATACCGTCGTATTCTTCCAGGTAGTGGATGCTAAGCAGTATACCTACGGCGTTGAGCGCCCCATGACCGCTATCGAGAATCTGTCCGCGACTACTCTCCGAAACATCATCGGTGAAATGGAACTGGACGCTACTCTCACTTCAAGAGACGTTATCAATACCAAGATCACCGCTATCCTCGATCAGGCTACCGACCGCTGGGGCATCAAGGTAAACCGCGTTGAGCTCAAGAACATCCTCCCTCCCAGAGAGATACAGGACGCCATGGAAAAGCAGATGAAGGCTGAGCGTGAGCGCCGTGAGAAGATACTTCAGGCAGAGGGTGAAAAGAAATCCCAGATACTCGTTGCAGAGGGTGAAAAGGAATCCGCTATCCTCCGCGCAGAGGCTGCCAAGGAATCCGCTATCTTAAAGGCAGAGGCCGTTAAGCAGCAGAAGATCCTCGAGGCACAGGGTGAAGCTGAGTCTATCGAGCTGGTACAAAAGGCTCTCGCAGACAGCATCGTAAAGCTGAACAATGCTAATCCTTCTCAGAGCGTTATCGCTATCAAGAGCCTCGAAGCCTTCGGTAAGGCTGCGGACGGCAAGGCTACCAAGATCATTATCCCTTCGGAGATACAGGGTCTTGCAGGTCTGGCAACTTCTGTCAAGGAGCTTGTTTCCTCCGATACAGATGTCCGACTTGATGAAACAAAGTGAACTCTAATACTAATCCCCGATAAAAGTGTAGACAAAAAATCTGCGCAAAATCCATAAATCT
>JBJESJ010000118.1:0-6630 GCA_051882725.1 Oscillospiraceae bacterium | reverse complement strand
GTGTTCGTGTATCTGCTCATAATCGACTGGAGACTGGCACTTGTGTCACTTATCACCCTTGTTATCGGAATGCTCGCATATATGGGCATGATGGTGGGCTATGATGAAAGCTACAAGAATACTGTCAACAAGACAAGAACGCTAAATGATACGGCGGTCGAATACATAAACGGAATTGAAGTAATTAAGGCATTCGGCAAAGCGCAGATGTCATACGAAAAATTTGAGAATGCCGCAAAGGAGGGCGCAGAGTGCTATGTTGAATGGATGCGCCGCTGCAATGTGTTCTTCTGCATTGCGATGGTGGTGATGCCTTGCACTGCACTGGCAACGGTCCCTCTGGGCGGGATATTCTATATGAACGGCAGCCTTGCATTTGCGGACCTTGTAATGTGCCTTATACTGTCGCTGGGACTTATTACTCCGCTTATCACGGTGATGAGTCACATGGACGATACAGCGAAGGTCAAGACTATTGTTGGAGAGGTCACGGAGATACTCTCATGGGAGGAGCTTGAACGTCCCGAAAAGGACAAGGAAACTGCCAAAGATCATTCAGTTACGCTCCGGAACGTGACCTTTGGTTATCACGACAAGGAAGTGCTGCACGGTGTGAATATGGACATAAAGGACGGCACGGTGAATGCTCTTGTAGGCGCAAGCGGCAGCGGAAAATCCACCATTGCAAAGCTTATCGCTTCTCTCTGGGACGTCAAGGGAGGAAGCATAAAGATCGGCGGCGCAGATATACGGAATATTTCCTCGGAAAATTACAACAGTATGGTGGCATACGTTTCGCAGGACAACTATCTGTTCGATGATACTATCCGTGAAAATATCCGTATGGGCAGCTTAAACGCAACAGATGCAGAAGTGGAAGAAGCAGCGAAAAAATGCGGCTGTCACGAATTTATCATGGGACTTCCAAACGGATATGATACCGTTGTGGGCGGTGCAGGCGGACATCTTTCCGGCGGCGAGCGTCAGAGGATATCCATTGCAAGGGCAATGCTGAAAAATGCGCCTATCGTTATCCTCGACGAAGCCACAGCCTATACCGATCCCGAAAATGAAGCGGTGATACAGTCCTCGGTGGCAAAGCTTGTCAAGGGAAAAACGCTTATCGTCATCGCTCACAGGCTTTCAACTATTGCCGACGCGGATAAAATTTTCGTCATAGATAACGGCAGAGTTGCCGAAGAGGGAACTCATGAATATCTGCTTGAAAAGGGCAGTATCTATCCGAAGATGTGGCAGTCGCATATCGGCATAAAAAATTCGGAAAGCGCAGGTGTTTACAATGTTTAAGATATTCAGAAAATTCTTTGATTACTGCGGAACGGAAAACAGGAACAAGTTTTATAAGTCGCTGGCGCTGGGCGTTTTGTTTGCGCTGATGGAGGCTATGAAGATACCTGCGATAATGCTGCTTATCAATGGCATAATTGAGGATAACGTTACTCCGACGCTCATCTGGCAGTGCTTCGGGATACTGCTTGCAAGTGTTGCTGTGGGCTCCTTTGTGAAATATCATATCACAATGCTGCAGTGCGAAGCAGGCTACTACACCGCCGCAAACAAGCGCATCGAGATCGCCGAGCATATGCGCTATCTGCCCATGGGATATTTCAACAAAAACAGTCTCGGACAGATAACCAGCATAACCACAAACACACTGGAGAACCTTGCAGATGTTTCCACTCGTGTGGTAATGATGACAACGCAGGGTATGCTGACCACTGTGGTCATTACGATAATGATCCTGTTTTTCGATTGGAGGATAGGTCTTGTGACTGCGGCAGGAGTGGCTCTGTTCTTTGGTGTGAACAGCATTCTTCAGAAGAAAAGTCAGGCGCTTGCTCCCATAAAATCAAGCTCCGACACTGATGTGGTGGAAAAGGTGCTGGAATATGTGCAGGGCATTTCCGAGGTTAAGGGCTATAATCTTACGGGAAAAATGTCAAAGAAGCTCAACGCTTCTATCGAAGAAAATCGCCGCATCAACACCGATATGGAAATCGAATTTGTGCCTGTGATGCAGGTGCAGACTGCACTTATCAAGCTTACTGGCGTGGTTATGACCTTGCTGTCCATATATTTCTATCTCAGCGGTAGTATGGAGCTTTTAAACTGCATCGGCATGATAATCTGTTCATTCATCGTCCTTGACAGCCTTGGAACTGCGGGCAATTATTCGGCTCTGCTTCGTGTTGTGGACGTAAGCGTTGACAAGGTTCAGGCGGTGCTTGATATTCCCGAAATGGATATTGACGGAAAGGAGATCACTCCGAAAGATCACGATGTGGACATTAAAAACGTCAGCTTTTACTATGAAAAGGAGCAGGGCGATAAAAAGTCGAAGATCATTGACATTGTATCGGTGCATATTCCCGAAAAAACGACGACCGCTATCGTGGGTCCCAGCGGCGGCGGAAAGACAACTCTCTGTCATCTTATCGCAAGATTCTGGGACGTGGACAGCGGCAGCATAACTCTCGGCGGCGAGGACGTGCGCAATTACAGCATGGACAGTCTTATGAAAAATTTCAGCTTTGTGTTCCAGAACGTGTATCTTTTCCGTGATACAATTGCAAACAATATCCGTTTCGGGCAGGAAAATGCGCCTATGGAAAAGGTCATAGAAGCGGCAAAGAAGGCTTGCTGTCACGATTTCATCATGGCGCTGCCCGACGGCTATGATACCGTTATCGGCGAGGGCGGAGCAAGCCTTTCCGGCGGCGAAAAACAGAGGATATCCATTGCAAGAGCGATCATGAAGGATTCTCCCGTGATAATCCTTGACGAAGCAACGGCAAACGTAGACCCCGAAAACGAAAAGGAGCTTATGGAGGCAATCGACGCTCTTACCAAGGAAAAGACTATCTTTATGATAGCTCACAGGCTCAAGACTGTCCGCAATGCAGACAGGATACTTGTCCTCGACCACGGAAAAATTGTCCAGCAGGGCAGACACGAGGAACTTATGCAGCAGGAGGGCATCTACCGCAGATTTGTGGAGTCCAGAGAGCTTGCGGCAAGCTGGAAGATATGACAGGGGACCTGACAGTAAAATGATAATTATTATTCAGCATATTTTATATTGTATTCTTTTCACGGGACTTGTGGCGTTAGCTGTCAGGGGTGGAGCGATAAACGGCATATAATTATATCCTAAATCAAATTTCAGTTCATAAAGACTGCCCATATTGGTTGTTTCAGATGAGATAAGCCGATAAGAGGAGGTATAGCTGCTTAGAATATCGTCAAATGCATTTTCAGAATCCATATCCTCGGGGACGGTTATTTTATGTTCGGAAACGGCGGTCTGACTGCCTTCCGAGGTCAGTATACCGCTGAACATGATTTGATCTCCCCTTTTGATTCTTTTGTAAAAAACTGCCCGTATTTTGAAAAGGATACGGGATATAGCTTCAGCTGTGAAAGTGCCGAAGTCAGCCACAGCGGCATAGCGCCGAAGATCTTTACCTCCAGCAGAGTGATGTCGTCGGAGATGATCTTATGACCGTGATCTCCCGCCCGCAGACTAAGCTCATCACGGCGGCAGCGAATGTTGAAATCGAAGGTCATGCGCAGGCTATCACCGCCGATACCTGTCATTGCTATGCGGTCATAGGCGATAAAAACCTTTGGGTATGCGCTGTAATAGCTGCGGAAATATTCGATCTCCCTGAATATCTGGCTGTCTGTCGGGATATGTCCGCTTTGAATGTAGCTTTCCGCAGCCGAAAGATTAAGACCCTCTCTTCTTTTGTATACAATTCCCTTGTATTTCTTTTTCAGCTCCATAAAAACAGGAGCGTCATCGCTTTTCGGAACGCCGTAGCTTCTCAGCCGAAGCTTTTCCTTATATAGCGGCTTTTCGAGAGAGTTGCGTATCAGACGGTCATCGTCCGTGTCAAAATAGATGCTGCATATGGTGTGCAGACCGTATTTATCCTCGGTCATATATGGAGAAATAAGCTCCCGCAGTCTGTCATACTGCTGACTTGTCAGTAAATATTTCAGCTCTTTTCGTCTGAAGGTCGACTGATAGTCCATATGTATTCACCGTCCGTTTGCAGAAAAGATTTTATGTTCCGACCGAATAGAGTGCAGTATAAATTATATCGTATTTTGGCAAAGCTGTCAAGACAAAAGAAAGAATATAAATAATTTTATGGTAATTCGGAATAACTTCTTTACAAATCATGGCGGCAGAGGTATAATTAGGATAATAAGATCTCTTGAAAGGCGGTAAAGCATGAAAGCAGCTAAAATATATGCAGGGGTATTATCAGCACTTATTGCTTCGGGGATATTCTCGGGCTGTGCCGTAGAAGATACCGGGACGGATACCGAGGTGCAGACATCGTCTGCGGCTGATATCGCTGCGGACGATATCGGATCATATCAGCTCGTGTTCAGTCATGAAAGCGGATTCTACAAGGACAGCTTCGAGCTGGAGATAACCTGTTCTGACCCGGAGGCGAAAATATACTATACGACCGACGGAAGTATTCCTGACGAAACAAGCACTCTGTACAGCGGACCGATATCTCTCCAAAACAGGACAGGTGAGCCTAATGTGCTCAGCGCGCAGACGGGAATTAGCGTCGGGGAGCGGTACATTCCCCGTGAAAAGGTCATTAAGGCAAATGTTATACGGGCAGCTGCCGTGTACGGAGACGGCAGTACGGGCGATGTTCTGAACGGCACCTTCTTTGTGGGGATAGACCGCGAAAAGGAATACGGCGACGTGCCTGTGATCTCTGTTATGACCGATTTCGACAATCTTTTTGATTATGAAACGGGTATCTATGTCATGGGTGAAACATATGACAGCTGGATCGCCGAGGACGAGAACAACAAGCTTCTTGAGGGCTGGCGCGCAGAGGGAAACTATACCAACAGGGGCAGGGAATGGGAGCGCACCGTATCATTTGAGCTGATAACATCAGACGGCAGTGCCGGATTTTCGCAGGATATGGGCGTGAGGATAATGGGAGCGGCTTCAAGAAATGCTCCCCAGAAAAGCCTGCGCTTTATCGCACGGGAGGAATATGGCAGCAAGGCGGTAAATTATGAGCTTATTCCCGATAATATCCGTTCGGACGGGGAGGGGGAGGTTGAAAAATACAAATCCTTCCTGCTCAGAAACGGAGGCAACGACTGTGATTATGCCAAGATCCGCGACCCGCTGTTTCAGGAATGTGTAACGGGCAGACGCTTTGAAACGCAGCAGTATACTCCCTGTGTTGCGTTCATAAACGGCGAATACTGGGGAATGTACACTATTACTGAGGACTATAACGACAATTATATCGAAAACAACTACGGTATTGACAATAACAATGTGATCATGATAAAATGCGGCGAAGTTGAAGAGGGCGAGGAAAGCGACATTTCATATTACAACGAAATGTATGATTTTATTGTGGGAAATGATATGTCCGACCCCGCAAATTATGAAAAGGCATGCGAAATGCTCGATATCGGCAGCTATATAGATTATGCGGCATTCAATCTCTATATCTGCAATGAGGACAGCTTCTTAAAGGATAACAACTGGCGTATGTGGCGCGTGAAGACTCCCGATGACAGCATTCCTGCCGCAGACGGGAAATGGCGGATGATGGTATACGACACGGATTATTCCGCAGGCATTTACAACGGCGGTTCAAATTATGGCTGGGATAATATTTCGGAATATCTGAGAGCGGATGCCGATGCTTCGGAGGGACAGCGCAGATGTGCAGATATGTTCCGTGCCCTTTATGCAAATGAGGATTTCAAAAAAGAACTTGTTCTGACCATGTGCGATATGAGAAATTATGATTTTGAAGCGACAGCTGTCATTGACAGGATAGCTGAACTTGACGAGGTATATGGCAGTCTTGTTCCGGACACATTTATGCGGTTCGGTCCCGAATGGCTCACATATCAGCCTGCCGACAGATATTACGGGGAGCAGATAAACAGTCTTGCCGTGTTTGTTGACGGAAGATATTCCTCAATGCCCGATGTTATGAAAAAAGCCTTCGGGCTCGGCAGCTGTTATACCGCCGAGATATCCTGTTCTGACAGCACAAAGGGAACGGTCATAATAAACAATACCGTCCTTACTCTCGATGAAGCAGTGCGCGGAAAATATTTTTCGGATCATCCGATCACTGTTACGGCAGTGCCTAACGAGGGCGAAAGCTTTAAGGAATGGATATATACAGGCTGTGAGATATCTTCCCCGACTTCACCTTCGGCTGAGATCACCGTTACGGGAGATATTACTCTTCGGGCAGTGTTTGAGTAAATATGCGGGCTTTTCCGAAATATCCTTGACAATGGGAAAATATTTTCGGGGGGGACGGCAGTATTTACCGCTTGATGACGAAAGCAAATCCGCTGTAAACGGGCTTCATGGAGCTTTCATGGTGCATGGACGCACAGTGGTGTGAGAACAGAAAATGTTCGATGGAAAAGGAGCTGAACGGCTGCTATGAGTGCGAGCCCGAAGGCTGCCGCAAAGGCTTACCGCCCGTTCGTTCTTCCTGTGTCGTTTTTCTTCCTTTGGTCATATAAATCTCTCCTTTGGCAGAGCTTCGCTCCTTGAATTCTCTATGACCATTATACCAT
>JBJESJ010000117.1:0-29674 GCA_051882725.1 Oscillospiraceae bacterium | reverse complement strand
GCATGTCATCTCCTATGTGGCAACGCACCCTAAGATCGAAATGGAGGAATTTACCTTCGGCGAACGGCCGCCCTATCTTGACAATTCGGGAAATATCCGTCTGAACCGCACGGTGATGATAATCCCCCTGAATTATCAGGAGAAGGTATTCGGCTATATGAGCATATATTTCTTCGCGGGCGTGCTGCAGTATGATAATCTGTATAAGTTCTCCATGAACTTCAACCATTCGCTGGATACGGTGAAGAATAAGGAGATAATGCTGACTGTCAACAGTGTGCTGGAGGGGGCTAATCATAAGCTTGAATTTGCCTACGCTCACGACAGCATGACGGGGCTTCTGAACCGAAGGGGCTTCTATCAGAAGCTTATGGAAAGGATCGGCGGCTTTGAAAAGGGATATGTTTTCGTTGCGTCTGTGGATATGGACGGATTGAAATTTATCAACGATAATTTCGGTCATCAGGAGGGAGACTTCGCCATAAAGCAGATCGCGGGAGCGATGGTCAGATGCAGCGGTGAAGAAGGTATCTGCGCACGGTTCGGCGGAGACGAGTTCATGTCGGTCATCTTTTCCGAGAATAAGGACGACCCGCTGTTTATAGGCTTCAGGGACCGCATGACCCGCGAGATAGCGGAGCTCAACGAAAAATACAAGAGAGATTACAAGATAGACGCAAGTTTTGGCACCGAGATCTCCGAGATAAACGAGGAGATAGATCTGGATTCGATAATGCGGAATGCCGACGAAAAAATGTACGAAAGCAAGATGAACCGCGGAGTCAGATTCAGAAAAACCAAAAGAGAATAAATATACAGTAAACGTCACCGGAAGCGCATATTTCACAAAAAAAGCTCCGTCCGAGATCAAATCGGACGGAGCTTTTGTTATATCATATCAGGCTTCGGCAGCGGGAGCAGCTTCCTGCTTCTTCTGCTTGTTGGAGCCGTTTCCCTTATTGCTGCGCTTGTTTTCGAGGTATACCCAGAGGGGACCCGATACGCAGAGGGAGGAATAGGTTCCCGATATCATTCCGACCATAACGGGGAACGAGAAGGGGATAATGGACTGAACATCGTAGATAAGAGCAACGATTGTAACAGCCAGCATAGCCAATATCGTAGTCAGCGAAGTTATGATAGAACGTGTAAGCGACTGATTGATGCTTCTGTTGGTAACTTCCGCGAGAGAGAGCTTTTCTTTTCTGTAAAGCTTCTTGTTTTCTCTGATACGGTCGTAGATAACGATGGTGTTGTTGATGGAGTATCCGAGGATAGTCAGGACAACTGCCATAAAGTTGGAGTCGATGTCCAGACGGAATATGACGAAGGTCGCATATACCACGAAGATATCATGGAACAGAGCAACAACTGCGCATACGCCGGCCAGCCAGCCGCCGATATTCTTGAATCGTATCGCGATGTAGATGATGAGCACGATCGACGAGAAAACAACTGCAACCAGACACTTAAGGAAGAAGGTCTTTCCCGAAGCGGCGGAAACATCGGAGGATTCAATAAGCTCAAGATTATTTTCGCTGTAGATCTCGTCCAGCTTGTTTGTCAGCTCGAACTGACCGTCGGAATTAAGCTCGGTCTTTGCGTTTATCTCGACCTGGATCTTGTTCTTGCCCGTAGTGAAGTCGGAGCCTGTGTTTACGGCAACTTCAGCGCCGCCGAGAGCGTCCTGAACGGAGCTTTTGAAATCGTCGGGAGAGATCTCTCCGTCGTAAATGTAGGAGAGCATCGTTCCGCCCACAAATTCGATATCAAGCTTAACGCCCGCAAATATCGTGAAGAGGATACCCAGTGCCACGATCGCCAGTGAAATGATAAGATAACGCTTGCTGTTGCCGATAAAATCAATATTAAAGGTCTTTTTCTTCATTATCTTTCACCTCCGTAGAGCTTTACGTTTCTGAGCGCCTTGAACTTGGATATAGACGAAAGCATCAGGTGCGAGCATACAACTCCGAAGAACAGGTTCAGTATGGTACCTGTCAGAAGTGTGTAGCCGAAGGAGTAGATGGTACCTGCGGTAGAGGGACCAAACATGAAAAATACGAAATTCAGCACCTTTGCGAAGAAGCTGTCGGGAGTGCCGAAAGCGCCCATAAGGATTATCGCAACAAGGATCATGGTGACGTTTCCGTCAACGATAGCGGAGAGAGCGTTCTTGTAGCCCACTTCGATAGCACCGTCGAGGGTCTTGCCCTTGTTGATCTCTTCCTTGATGCGCTCGAAGGTGATAACGTTGGCGTCAACGCCCATTCCGACAGCAAGGATGATACCTGCGATACCGGGGATAGTGAGGATAGAACTGTTCATGAATCCGAAGTATCCGGATACCACAGCGAGAGTTCCTGCCACCTGACCGATAAGTGCTATATCCGCTATCAGACCGGGGAGACGGTATACGATTATCATGAACACTGCGATAACGGAAAATGCGATGATACCCGCGATGATCATAGCGTTGAGGGCGCCTGTTCCCATCATGGGAGAGATCGTGGAGAAGCTCGATGTTTCAAGCTTGAAGGGAAGCGCACCGGAATTTATCTTGTCTGCTAAGGACTTTGCGCTGTCCGCGTCGAAATTGCCCGATATCGTGGCATTTCCTGAAGGGATAGCCTCGTTTACGGTAGGAGCGGAGATCATGGTATCGTCCATCCAGATAGAGATGCAGTCCTGAGTTTCGGCGAGTCTTGCAGTTGCCTCGGCGAATTTAGAGGTACCGTCGGAGGTAAGCTCCAGAGCAACTACCCACTGTCCTGTTCCGTTTTCTGTGCTTGCGTTCTGATAAGCCGCATAAGCCTTGGAAACGTCCTTGCCCTCAAGGATGATGTTTTCCGCAGTAACGCCCGAAGGCTTGTTGAGTTCATCTCTTTCGTCGCTTTCGCGGAAGGTCAGAGCCGCTGTTTCGCCCAGCTCCTTAACGGCAGCCTGCGGGTCGAAGTCGGTCTCGTCCTCCTTCCATGGGAAACGGACGATGATACGGTCGTTGTTGTAGTCGATGTACGATTCATAGTCGGTGATGCCCAGATTTATCATACGCTGAACGATGACCTCCTTGGCGGAGTCAAGCTGGGAATCCTCGGCGTCGAAGCCCTCGGGAGGAGTAAAGGTAACGTCCACTCCGCCCTTGATGTCGATACCGAAGCGGATATTGTTCACGCCCTTGATGTAAACCTTGGTCATATCACCGTAATGGGTGCTGAATCCGACAATTACCGAAGCGGCAAAAGCCAGTATCAGTATCAGAACGATGAAAAAAACAGGTTTTTTGACCCTTTTCACGCTTTAATCAATCCTTTCAAATGCTGATGAAAATTTTTAAAATAAAAACTTAGAGAACAACTATCGTAATATTATAACATAGATATTGCACTTTGTCAATACACTTATTGCACAAAATCCCGCAGCATACGACATATAATTCGGCTTTTTCGGGGCAGTATCCGAAGCCCGCAGCCGTTTTTCGGCAATTATTGACAAAGCTTCATGATTTTTCGGTATTCTCCGTGCAGCAGGTGCAATTAGTCTGAAAATCAGCTTGATAGGAATAAGAAGTGAGCCGATAAGCCCTGATCAGAACCCCCTCAGAGGAGCCGTCTCTGAGGGGGCGTTTTGCATGCAATAGTCTCGGATAGCTTCTTTACCTAATGATAATAAAATACAATAATGATGAACAGTCAAGAGCCGTCCCGATTTTTCTGACGGCACGGTCCATTCACCCTTTCTCCGCGGCGGAATAAGATATACTGATGAATATTCGCCAAAGGAGCTTTGTATATGGAGCCTGCCGTATTGCTGTTTGCCGCTGCGGTATCACTCGATCTTGCCGCTGCGGCGTTTGCCATTGGCAGCGGCGGAATCAAGATACCTCATATGTCCGCTGCCGTCATAAGCGCCGAGGGAGCGCTGTTTTTAATGCTGCCCGCGCTGTTCGGAGATGTTATCTGCGAGCATATGAACGAAAATTTCTGCCGTGCCGCAGGAAAGATACTTCTTGCCGTGCTCGGGATAATAATGCTCTGCAAATACTATCTGAAGGGCAGCGGAAATAAGAAAAAATATCCCCTGTGCGTGTGTATAGACGAGTCCGAGGCCGACTGCGCCGACCGCAATAAGGACTGTCTGCTGAGTTTTTCCGAAGCGGCAGTCCTCGGAGCGGGACTCTCCGCCGATTCAGCCGTTACGGGGCTTTCCGCAGGTCTTGCGGGACTTACCCGCAGAGAATGTCTTGCCATGCTGATATGTGCCTTTGTTATCGGACTTATCTCTGTTGAGCTTTGCTCCGCTCTGGGACGGAAGCTGTCCTCGAAGCTGAAGCTTAATACAGGCTTTATCGGGGGAGCTATCCTATTGCTGCTTGCCGTACTGATGTGACTTTAAGGAACCGCTGATTATATCGTTTCACGACACTCTCAGTAACGGATCTTCGAGCGTCGGAAACGATGGCTTCGCCTTTGATCAGAGCTTCCTTAATCGTTCTTCACGGAAACTCCCGCTCTTACGGGGATCGCCGTCACTGCGAAATATCCGCTGCAGGAAAGCCTGTCGGCGCAGCGGGAAGCGTCGGACGTCTCTTTGAATATGCCGTAAACTGCTGAGCCGCTGCCTGTCATCACCGAGCATAATGCTCCCGATCCAAGCATTATCTCCCTGATGTCATTTACCTCGGGAAGGTCCACTGCCTGCTCAAAAATATTCCGGCAGTAAGGCGCTATCTCCTCGATGTTTCCGGAGCAGAAGGCTGCAGCGATGTCCTCGGTATCAATTGGCTGGATGTCGTCCTCGTCTATCTTTTTGTAGGCTGCCGCCGTGGAGACGGATCCCTTTCCCTTTGCCACCACAAAGAAGCAGTCGGGAAGATAGGAAAGCTGTCGGAGCATATCGCCCTTGCCCGTACAATACTGGGTCCTGCCCACGATGCAGAAGGGCACGTCTGCGCCCGAATCCGAGCCGATATTGCACAGCTCCTCCGAGTCCAGCCATACGCCGGTCAGATTGTTCAGCGCAGCCACCACTGCGGCTGCGTCGGCGCTGCCTCCGCTGAGTCCCGCCTGCATGGGGATATGCTTTTCGATGTGGATATCCACGCCGCAGCTGCCGTCTCCGCAGTATTCAAAGAAGCTGCGGACTGCTCCGGTGCAGATATTGTCCTCGCCTGTGGGTACGTCGGGGTCGGTGCAGGTTATAGTCACCCTGTCGGATTTTTCCTCCGTATCAATGGATACGGTCACATAGTCGCAGAGACTGATGCTCTGCATTACGCTTTCAATATCGTGATAGCCGTCCGCTCTTTTCCGCTTTACGTCAAGATAAAGATTTACCTTTGCGGGAGCAGACATCGTTATGCTCTTTTTCATGGGGACCTCCCTCTTTGCAGTTGACAGTTAGTTATTGGATCATATATTTTGTATCTTTATGTGCTTTAGCTCGGTATTTTCAACGGCTTCGGCGAGAAGGGGCTCGAAGTCGTATGCGGCAATTGCTTCGCGGATAAGCTCTGCTGTGGGACGTGTTTTCGGGTGCTTTGGTGTGAATACCGTGCAGCAGTCCTCGTAGGGCTCGATAGATATATCAAAGGTATCTATCTTCCGCGCGGTTATGGTTATCTCGCTCTTGTCCATGCCGATAACGGGGCGGAAGATGGGCATTCTGCTATAGGAATCGGTGCAGACCAGTGCGTCCATGGTCTGGGACGCCACCTGTCCCACGCTTTCGCCCGTGATGAGAGCCTGCATTCCCTCACGCTCGGCTATGCGCTGGGCTATCTCTATCATAAGACAGCGCATGATAACGGTGAAAAGCTCCTCGGGGCAGTTGTCCCTGATAGCCTCCTGAATACGTGTGAAGGGCACGCAGTAGAAGTCCATATCTCCGCAGTAGGGAGTTATCTTCTCGCAGAGACGCTCCACCTTGATGCGGGCGCGGTCGGAGGTGTAGGGAGGAGAAACGTAGTGAATGGCAGCGACTCTCACGCCGCGCTTTGCCATCATATAGCCTGCGACGGGGCTGTCTATGCCGCCGGACAGCATAAGCAGAGCCTTTCCCGAGGTGCCCACGGGGATGCCTCCCGCAGCGGGCTTATTTCCCGTGTGGATATAGGCATTTTTGTCGCGTATCTCAATGGTGACGGTCACCTGCGGGTCGTGGATATCCACCGACAGCCAAGAACAGTGCTCCATGATATAGCCGCCCAGCTCGGCGCATATCTCGGGGGATCTCTTGGGATAGCGCTTGTCGGAGCGTTTGGCGGTCACCTTGAAGGTGCGTGCCGTTTCCAGTTCGGGCATGCAGTATTCCAGAGCGTCGGCGCAGAGCTTGTCAAAATCGCCCTTTTCGGCGATCATGGCGCGGCAGATGGCATTTGCTCCGAATACCTTGGAGGCGCGGCTGAAAGCCTCGTCGAAGTCGATGCCGTCCTCGGCGGGCTCGGCGTATATCATGGACTGGGAGCTTGTATAATTGAATTTTCCCAGCGGCTTGAGCCGATAGCGGAGATTCTTGATAAAAGCGTCTTCAAAGGTGCGGCGGTTAAGTCCCTTAAGAGCTATTTCGCCCTCCTTGAGCAGGATGATTTCCTTTACGTTTTCCATTTCTATTATTTGTCCTTCCGTTAAAAATATTATCGCAATATGGGTATTATATCACAGTTTTCCGCAATATGCAAGAGAAAATCAATTAATAATTGATAATGGACAATTGACAATTCCTGCGGACAGGTTTATAATAATATGCAGAAATATGTCACATGAATGGGGCGAGGACATGAAAACACGCTATGTAAAGATCATGAGGGAGAATACCCGATGTCCGTACTGCGGCGGGCTCACCGTACCTCCCGATGTGCGGTACGGCATTGGGGCTGCAAATCATTCGCTTGACTGCAAGACATGCGGAGGGATTTATTATGTTCACGCCAGCGTTCCGGGCTATTCGGGAGCGATATTGTCATATGCTGCCGTCGGCGGCTGCGTTTATATATGGTACGAAACGGTGAAGAGCAGATGGTCGGAGGGTGCGCTCGGGACTGTGGGACTGACTGTTGAGCTGCTTCTTCTTCTGGCAGTAATGCTCGTTTTATTTACTGCGTTTCTGGACCCGTCCAACTATATCTATTATTGTACGAAGCCCAATGATGAGATACGCTTCGGAACATATTCCGAGTACGAAGCAGAGCTGAAAATATCGCCCGAAGAGAGAAAATATATCGTGAACAATATGATATATCCCATATGCTTCACCGATGAGGACGGGAAGCCGACATCGGCGGATATCGGCGTGAAGCTCTCCGAGATAAGGCGCTCGGAGGGGCAATACCGCTGTTATATCACTACTCTCCCGAAGGGTGAGCAGATAGCCGAAAATATGCTCGATAAAGGCTTTGAGCTGTTTTTTGATGGGAAGCCCATAGGCAGCGGGAGGATAGTCCGAAACAGTGATAAACCCGAATAGTATTCATGTGCGTATTATCAAAAAATTCGATAATACAATTATTTACTTGACTTTTTCAAAAAACTAATGTATACTATATAAGTAAAATGAAATCCCGCGGGAATACAGAAGTTTTTCGGACAGACCTACAACGCGGAATCCGCCTGCTGGGGCGTCCCCGGCTTGACTTTTTTTAAAAATTAATGTATACTATATAAGTGAACATTAAAATGATACTATGTGCAAAAAATCACTGAGGACTACGGACTAAATAACTACCGGAAAGGACTAAATTCAATAATGGCAGAGCTTGTATATAACAGTCAGGGAAGACTGCTTTTTACCGAGGAGATGCGGAAGGAATATACTATCCTTATCCCGCAGATGCTCCCAATCCATTTCAGATTCTTGGAGAGGATATTCAATAATCACGGCTATAAGGTGGAGCTTCTCACCACAACGGGCAGACGTATCGTGGACGAGGGGCTTTCGCTCGTACATAACGATACCTGCTATCCTGCGCTGCTCACCACGGGACAGATGATAGACGCTCTAAAGTCGGGCAAGTACGACATCAACAAGACCGCGCTTATGATGATACAGTCGGGCGGCGGCTGCCGTGCTTCAAACTATATCCATCTTATCAGAAAGGCGCTCAAGCAGTGCGGCATGGAACAGGTGCCCGTTATCTCCCTTAATCTGGCGGGACTGGAAAAGAATCCCGGCTTTAAGATAACGCCGATGCTTCTCCGCGACCTGATAACCGCTATCTGCTATGCGGACCTGCTTATGCTGATTTCAAATCAGGTGCGCCCCTACGAACTCAATAAGGGCGATACCGACAAGCGCCTCGACTACTGGATCGACGAGCTGGACCGCCAGAATTTCAGCCTGACCAAGTACGACAAGGTGGCGCGCGATATCGTCAGGGACTTCGAGAATATCCCCTACGACCCCAACAGAGATGTTGTACGCGTGGGCGTTGTGGGCGAGATATACATCAAGTATTCGCCGCTGGGCAATAATGACCTGAATAAATTCCTTGAGTCCGAGGGCTGCGAGGTGTATTCTCCCGGACTTATCGACTTCCTTATCTTTATGAGCGACCACCACATCGTAGAGACCGAAATGTATCACGTAAGATACAAAAAGTACGTGGCTGCGGGAGTTGTCAAGGGATTCTTCAAGAATATGCAGAACAAGCTTATCAAGGCGGTGGAGGACAGCCGATTCTTCGGACCTTCTCCCTTTGAGACCGAAAAGAAAATGGTAGAGCCCTTTATCTCCCCCGCAAACAAAATGGGCGAGGGCTGGCTGCTCACCGCCGAAATGCTGGATATGATAGAAATGGGCATAAACAACATAGTCTGTGCACAGCCCTTCGGCTGTCTGCCCAACCACATCATCGGAAAGGGCATGGTGCGGAAGATACGTCAGACTTATCCTCAGGCGAACATCGTTCCCATAGACTACGACCCCGGCGCTACAAAGGTAAATCAGGAAAACCGCATAAAGCTCATGCTCGCAGCGGCGAGAAACAGTTGATAGTTACCGGTTAATAATAATTTAAAGAGTGAACGATATCCACCGATACTGTTCACTCTTTTTTAATATAATCAGCCTACAATTACAGAAAATGCAATTATAGGCTGAAAACTAAATAACTGTTAACTTTTAACTGTCAACGGTTAACCGTTCAACGACCGTCTGCTTTGAGCAGGCTTTGAAGGTCAGAACGGGTATGACCGTACCGAGGATAATGAAGAATACAAGGGTGATGAGCATGGGTATCGGACTTATGCTGAAATGGAACAGTGACATTATCCCCCCGTCCGCTGCCGATATTATCGGGATAAGCACCGCCGTCAGCACTGCCGACAGGAGTATCGAGCCTATCGTATAATACAGCCCCTCCACTATCAGCATTTCGTTCTGCTGACGTCCTGTCATGCCAATGGACCGAAGCACGGCAAGCTCTCTTCTGCGGGCGAATATCCCCGAAAGTATCGCATTTGCAAAGTTGAGTATGCCCACGATGCCCACGATGACGCTCAGCGATACGCCGCATATTGTCATCATATTTGTAAAGGAGCTGAACTCCTCCGTGAAGGTCTGTCTGCTTTCATAGGCTGTCGATGAGCCGGTTTTTTCCGTGCAGTCCGCGAGGAACTGCTCCATGCTGTCAATGGAAGCGTCGTTCTCCATATTGAAGGCATAATAGAGTATGCTGTCTGTGCGGCTGTCCCGCAGGAATGTCTCCGAGCCCAGAACGAACTCGTCTCCGGGGACTGTTTTGTATCGGTAGGACAGCGAATAGGGAACGCTTACGATGGCTGTTACCGTATATTCAACGTCGCGGTATTTTATCGGTCTCATATCGTATAGCTCGGTATCGGAAAGAGATGAAGGGTCGTCAATGATGTCCCCCGTTAAGGGGTCGAAATACTCCATTTCGTCCACATAGCGTATCGTTATCACATCACCTGTCTTTGCCCAGCTACTGTCGGGAACAGCCGCGCCCGTTTCGTCCGTATCGTATACAGCCGCTATGCAGTTTTCCCCGCTGCGGAGACCGTTGATATCTCCCTCCAGAACATCCAGCTCGTCAAGGCAGAAATCGCTCATGCCGTAAAGCTGAACTGTGTTTTCGATAAGTCCTTTTTCGTTTCTGCGGTTTTCCGTCCAATAGTCCACGGTCTCGGGGTCGTTCACCATGCCCGCAGCATTTCTGAAGTAGTCCTCGGGGACGTATTCATAAGCTGTGTTCACCTTTGCATAGGTGATGCCGCTCTCGGAGATGCCGCCCTGTGCATTGATGATATCCACCGTTTCAGCGGTGATGTGCTCGTGCTCGTCTGCCTGAAAGTGGAAGTATCCCTCGTCGGACACCACAAAATCGGTGACAGCACTTTCTTTAACATACTCGTTTATATCGAATCCGTTAGCAAATGCAAAGGACAGGTTCAGCAGTATCACCGCCAGCGAAAGAGAAAATATCGTAGTGACGGTCTTGCTTTTGCTTCGTCCAAGATTTGCCGCAGCCATTCTCGGAATGGAAGCGGCTTTCTTTTTTCTGCGCACTGTCTTTGAGGACACGCTCTCGTTATAGCGGAGAGCCTCTATGGGAGAAACTTTTGCAGCTATCATTCCGGGCCGCAGACAGGATATCATCACCGTCACAAGGGAAAATACCGCTGCGCCGATAAAGATAACGGGGCTGATGGAAAGGGCGTCCCGCTGTATATCGTTGAGCTCGCTGAGTATGATGGGAGTGAGCACTGCGCCGATGCCGTAGCCGATGAGAAGTCCTATGGGGATACCTGCGGCGGAAAGTGTCATCGCCTGAATGAATATCATGCGCCGAAGCTGTCTGCCCGTGGTGCCTATGGTCTTAAGGAGCCCGTAATGACGGATATCGTTGGAAACAGATATGCGGAACACGTTGTAGATTATCAGATAGCCCGTGAAGCCTATCAGCAGGATCATTGCCGTGAGTGCGATGATATTTTCCGCGTCCATGTTTTCTGCGAGACCTGCTTCGATATAGCCCATGTTTATGCTGACAGAGATGAAATTATCCCCATTGCTGCGGCTTTCCGACTGATAGCCGTGATTTGCGAGTATCTGCATCATATCCTCGAAGATATGTGCGGAGGACTTCAGCATAACGTCCATGGTGTGAGTCTTGGTGATACCTTCGTATCCTTCTGTTTCCAGCTCGGAGTATATCTCCTCTGTGCGGCTTTTCGGGATAAGCACATGGCTTGTGGAAGACGCACTGTCGAATTCCCACCAGCCGCAGAGAGTGAAGGTCCCGGAAGTCTCGATGCCGTTCACTTCAAAGTTCAGGGTAAATTCTGCGCCTATTTCGGGGGTCACTCCCAGAAGGGAGAGTACCCTTGTATCGGTGGCTGCTTCGTTGGTATTTTCCGCAGGGAGACGTCCCTCTGCGGGGATGAGATACATCCATTTTGCGGCGTTTTCGTCGCAGCAGCTTATCTCGGTATATGCCATGTCAAAGGAAGCTTCAGACGGCATTCCTACGATGATCCTATCGGAATATTCCTTAATGAGCGGGTCGAACTTCAGTTCATTGAACTGTTCATCTGTGAGGGATCTGAAGCAGCCGTGGGAATATCCTCCCACCTTGCGGAAATTGGACTGCTCGTAGCCGTACAGTGCCGACATGACTATCGTGATAAGCGATGTGAAAAGCACCGCAGTAAGCGCAATGGCAAGAACTGCGATGATATTTGCCGACCGTGATGACTTCATTCTTCGTAACGCCAGACGGCGTATGCATTTTTTGTTGGAAACCTTCATGCTGTCACCGCCTTACCTGCACGAGACGATCCTGCCGTCCTCGATGCGGATCATCCTGTCCGCAGTCTGGGCGATCTCCTCGTTGTGGGTTATCATGACCATAGTCTGGCTGTACTTCCTGCAGGTCACTTTCAGCAGCCCGAGAACGTCCTGACTTGTTCTGCTGTCCAGATTTCCCGTAGGCTCGTCCGCCAGTATGATGGCAGGCTTTGCAGCCAGAGCCCGTGCGATAGCTGCCCGCTGCTGCTGACCGCCCGACAGCTGCGAGGGGAGATTGTTTACCCTTTCGGAAAGCCCGAGTGTGTCGATTATGCTGCCGATATGCTTTTCATCTATGCTGTTTCCGTCCAGTTCAATGGGAAGAGTGACATTTTCGTATACGCTCAGAGATGGCACCAGATTGAAGCTCTGGAAAACGAAGCCTATCTTTCTTCTTCGGAAGATAGTCAGCTCCTCGTCCTTAAGGGTGAAAATGTCCTTGCCGTCAACGAACACCCTGCCCTCGGTGGGACGGTCAAGTCCGCCCAGCATATGTAACAGCGTAGATTTTCCGCTGCCCGATGTTCCCACCACAGCGACGAATTCGCCGTCCTCCACGGAAAGGGAAACGCCGTCTAACGCCTTGACGATATTATCGCCGCTGCCGTAATATTTCTTCAGGTCTTCGGTTTTGAGTATTGTCATAACAGAACCTCCTTGATAGCTTATGTTCATATTATAATCGGCGATTCTGTCCCAAATCTTTCAGAAATCTATCGGTTTTGAAAGATTTGCTCATTTTTTCGGAAGAAAAACCGAAAATACGGAGCCCTTTCCCTTTTCGGAGGCTACCTTGATATAGCCGTTTTCGTCGGAGATTATCTTTCGCGCAAGATAAAGTCCGATACCCACGCCGCTTTTGCCGCTGACCTCGGGGGAGCGGTAGAAGCGCTGAAATATCTTGGGTATCTCCTCCTCAGAGATGCCTATCCCCGTGTCGGAAATGTCTATCCGCGCGAACATTTCATACTCGGTGACGCTGACTGTGACGCTTCCGCCCTCGGGAGTGTATTTCACCGCATTGTCGATGATGTTCACCAGCGCTTCCGATGTCCATTTCGGGTCGAACAGGGCGGTGATATCGGTATCGTTTTGTATGGTCAGGGTGATGTTTTTCTCCGCGGCTGCGTTTTCGAGATGTATCTCGTCCAGCAGAGCTTTTACGCTGTTTTCCGAAGGTGCTGCGGAGACTATCCCGTTTTCCAGCCGCGAGGTCTTTACCAGCGAGGATATGAGAAAGCTCAGCTTTTCGGTCTGTTCCTCGATCTGTTCTGCGAGCCTGCGGGCGCTGTGGGGCAGCTCCTCTTCGGCGAGCAGCTGGGAGTACACCATGATGTTTGATATGGGAGTTTTTGTCTGATGTGAAATATCGGAGATAAGCGTTTTGATATGGTCTCGTTCCTCGGAGACCAGTTTTTGCGAGGTCACTCCCTTGGTGATATAGCGGTTCATTTTCGATTCGATGCGGGAGAGCTGTTCCTCGGAGAAATGGGATTCGGAAAAGGTGTTGTCAATGGCTTCGTCCAGCATTTTATCCACGGAATCGAGTATCCTTTTCGTCCGGAGCTGAACTGCGATAAGAGCGATGATCAGCGCAGCTGCGATGCATGTCAATATAACGATAATAACTGTCTGCATATCATTTCTCCCATATGTAGCCAATGCCGTAAACGGTCCTGACGGGGATACGGGGCAGCTTGTCCCGAAGGCGCTTCACAGTGACGGAAAGGGCATTTTCCTCCACAAATTCGGCGCTGTCCCATATCCTGTCGATGAGCATATCACGGGTGAGGGTCCGTCCGATGTTGCTGACAAACAGCTTAAGCAGCCGCTGTTCGGTCTTGCTGAGCTCCACGGGCACGCCGTTATCGGAGAATCTCATATTGTCAAAGTCGAAGCTGTAATCGCCGTATTCAAATGCGGAGGCTTTGTTTTCCCCGCGGCGTGCAACGGCGTTCACTCTTGCGCGGAGGACTGCCAGCGAGAATGGCTTGGTGATATAGTCGTCGCCGCCGCTTTCCAGAGCGGTGACTATATCCAGCTCCATATCGTTTGCGGTCAGGAAGATTATAGGGACGCTGCTTGTGCGGCGGACCTCACGGCAGAAGTCAACTCCGCTGCCGTCGGGGAGGTTTATATCTAAGATGATAAGCTCTACGGAATCGTCCAGCAGCTCCCGTGCTGCTTTCAGAGAAAGTGCCCGTACAGCTTCATTTCCGCCGAGAGAGAGGGCTATCCCGCTGCTGAGTGCCTCGTCGTCCTCTACGATAAGAATTTTCATATATGCACACCCTTTTTTATGTTATGAATATATCATATCACATCGGTGGGAGAAATGCAAGAAAAAATGCAGCCCACATAAAAGTGAGCTGCATGATCTGTTAAGCGTATACATATGTGAACGTGAGGAAGTCGCCTTTGCGGGTTGAAGTAAATTATTACATTCAGCTGACATCGTGTCACAGCCGCGTGACTTCCCCGCCGGTCCCGACAGGGAGAGGCGGATGAATCAGGGAAATTCATCCGCCGATAAAGTGAGTAACGCACAGCGGCGAGGGCCGCCGTACATTCGGATAAAGGGAGCTGTCAAATGGTCAAATCAAACGCTGAACAGCAGGTCGGAATATGTAGGCATGGGCCAGATATCTTCGGGAGTTACTGTTTCAAGCTCGTCGGCAAAGGCACGGAGAGTCTGCATTGCAGTGAATACGCTGTTTCTGAAGAACTTAGCCGTGGTGAGTACATCGGTCAGACCGCCTGCCTCAACGAGAAGCTCGTCGATCTTATCGGTAGCTTCGGAAACGCTCTTTGTAAGACCGCTTACCTTGTTTGCAAGAGCAAGCTCAATGTCTGCGTCAACGCCTGCTGCCTTCTTGGAAGCGACGGTATCGGTCAGTACCTTTGCAAATCTGATGCCTGCGGGAATGATCTGCTTTCTGGACATATCCACCATGGTGAGAGCCTCGATGTTGAGTACCTTGTAGTAGTTTTCGAGAAGGATCTCGGTTCTGGACTCAAGCTCTGCCTTGGTGTATACGCCGAATTTCTCGAACATTTCGATGTTCTTGGAATCTGTGTAGTGAGGAATTGCATCAACAGTGGTAGCGTAGTTGGGAAGACCTCTCTTTGCAGCTTCGGCGATCCATGCGTCATCGTAGCCGTTGCCGTTGAAGATGATGGCCTTGTGTTCGATATAGGTATCCTTAAGGAGCTTGTTGAGGTCGGAGCTGAAATCGGAGCTGCCCTCCAGCTTGTCGGCAAATTCCTTAAGAGTATTTGCAACGATAGTGTTAAGAATTGTATTGGTGCATGCGATGGAATCTGCGGAGCCCAGCATTCTGAACTCGAACTTGTTTCCTGTGAATGCGAAGGGAGAAGTTCTGTTTCTGTCGGTAGTATCCTTGGGGAAGTTAAGCAGAGCGTCTACAGCGATAACGAATTCCTGCTTAGCATTCTTGGTGATCATGTTGCCGCTCTCGAGACCGTCGAGGATAGCCTGCAGTTCGTCGCCGACGAACATGGAAACTACTGCGGGAGGAGCCTCGTTAGCGCCAAGACGGTGATCGTTTCCTGCGGAAGCAACAGAAAGACGGAGCAGGTCGCTGTTCTCATGAACAGCCTTGATAACTGCTACGAGGAAGGTCAGGAACTGGATGTTCTCGGTGGGGTTGGAGCCGGGGTCGAGAAGATTCTGACCATCGTTTGTGGAAATGGACCAGTTGTTGTGCTTACCGGAGCCGTTAACGCCTGCGAAGGGCTTCTCGTGGAGCAGGCATACAAGACCGTGCTTAAGAGCGATCTTCTTCATAAGCTCCATAGTGAGAGCATTGTGGTCTGCTGCAACGTTGGATGTGGTGAAGATGGGAGCAAGCTCGTGCTGTGCGGGAGCGACCTCGTTATGTTCGGTCTTTGCGAGGATACCCAACTTCCAGAGCTCTTCGTCCAGATCCTGCATGTATTCCTGAACTCTTGTCTTGATGTTTCCGAAATAGTGATCCTCAAGCTCCTGACCCTTGGGAGCCTTTGCTCCGAAGAGAGTTCTGCCTGTGAAGATCAGGTCCTTGCGCTGATCGTAGAGCTTCTTGTCAACGAGGAAGTATTCCTGCTCGGGACCTACAGTGGTAGTAACTCTTGTAGCGGTGGTGTTGCCGAAGAGGCGGAGGATCCTCAGAGCCTGCTCGGAGATAACGTCCATAGAGCGGAGCAGAGGAGTCTTCTTGTCGAGTATCTCACCGGTGTAGGAGCAGAAAGCTGTGGGGATATAGAGTGTATTATCCTTGATAAATGCGGGAGATGTGGGGTCCCAAGCGGTATAGCCTCTTGCCTCGAAGGTAGCTCTTAAGCCGCCGGAGGGGAAGGAGGAAGCGTCGGGCTCGCCCTTTACGAGCTCCTTACCGGAGAATTCCATGATGACTTTGCCGTCGGGAGTGGGGGAGATAAAGGAATCGTGCTTCTCGGCAGAAAGACCTGTCATAGGGTGGAACCAGTGGGTATAATGAGTAGCGCCCTTTTCAACTGCCCATTCCTTCATTGCGGAAGCGATGACCTCCGCAGCGTCGGGGTCGAGAGCGATGCCCAGCTGCTTTGTCTTAAGAAGAGACTTATAGACGGGCTTGGGGAGCTTATCCTTCATGACTGTCTCGTTAAATACGTTGCTCGCAAAAAGTTCAGGTACGTGTGCCATAATAAAATCCTTTCTCCGCGTAAGCTGCGGTAAAACAATAATATGCTGATACCAAGAATTACTCACTTTCTCCGTTGGAAATACAAAAAAAGACGCTTTTCGGCAGCAACCCCATTGGAATTACTGCTTTTAAGCGTCATTGCTCTTTAGTATCAACCTTATGATAATATAA
Organism: Oscillospiraceae bacterium; assembly: GCA_051882725.1. Taxonomy (GTDB): domain Bacteria; phylum Bacillota; class Clostridia; order Oscillospirales; family Ruminococcaceae; genus RGIG4694. The sequence continues at coordinate 13,013 of JBJESJ010000117.1, read as the reverse complement.
TATCACATCAAATCCGATTTGTCAAGGGGTAAAAGTAAAAAATGCAGGATTTTTTTATTTTCCTGCATTTTATACATTATTTAGGATAAAATCATCAGTATTTTGTAGATTTTTGCATAATCTGATTTTAAATTAACCATATACTGCTACAATAGTAGTATCGGAGGTGATGTTGGAATAATCCTGATCCCAGCCGAGGAAGGTCTTGCCCTCGCTGTTGGTGGAGGGAGCGGAGGGAGCCGCTGCGGCAGAGCCCTCTTCGACCGACTGAGTGTAGTAAACTCCGTCAACGATAAAGGTAACGGTATAGGTCTTTTTGCCGGAGGATTCGTAGATCGCGGTTATGGTAGTATCGCCTGTGATGTTGGAAAGGGACTTGTCCCAGCCTGCGAAGCTCTGACCCTGACTGTTGGAGCCGGGCGTTACGGGAGCAGCCGCAGTGCCGCCATAGCTTACAGTGGTGAAATACTTGACGCCGTCCACGATGAAGGTGACGTTGCAGCTCATAGGTTCAAGGATAGCGGTCACGGTCATATCGGAGGTTACATTGGAGAAATCCTTGTCCCAGCCCTTGAAGGTATAGCCCTCAAGAGTAATTGTAGCGGGGATATTTGCAGCCTCGCCGTCCTTAACGGTCTGGGTCGTGGTATTTGAGCCGATGATGACAGTCACGGTATGAGAACCTTCAGAGGAGGAAGATTCCGAATCTGCGTCCTCAAAGAGAGCGGTAATGGTGGTATCGGAGGTGATATTGTTGAAGGAGCCGTCCCAGCCGATGAACTTTTTGCCTTCGATTATCGGATCTGCGGGCTGAACAGCATTTCCGCCGGCGAATACCTCCTGTTCGGTGGTAACTCCGTTGATAACTACATAGACGGTGTAGATATCCGCGTCAAAGTCGTTGTCGGGGTCATTCTCGTCATAATCCTCGGAGTCCTCGGTCTCGGTCACTTCCTCTGTGGCAGCCGTTGTGGTAGTTTCTGCGGCAGTGGTCGTAGTTTCCTCGGTGGTGGTGGTCTCGGAGGATTCGGAGGTGATTATGGTAGTCACTGTTTCGTCGGTCTCGGAGGAGCGCTCGTCGGTAGTGATGGTATCGGCGGTCTGGATAGTAGCCGCTTCGCTGATAGAGGGCGTTGTTACGGTATCCAGATCCTCGGGCTCGTTTTCGGACTTATCCTCCTTGGGGATAGCGTCGTAAGCAGCCTTAAGCTCTTCCGAGGTGAAGGAAAGCTTCACATAGGAGGATATGGTGAACAGCTCTCTGAGCTGCTGCGCGTCGTAATCGGAGGGACTTGCATTCTCGTTGAGATATGCGAAATAGGGACCGTTCTTGCCGGAGATTATCCTTGCCTTTCTTGCGGAACCGAGGGGCTCGGAGTTGTTCACCGCGTCGCCCTGATCGTCGTAGAGCTGGATATATACGTTTCCGCCGAGGGAGGATACCTCGGTATAGTTGCTTTCCTCGCCGATAACGTAGGAGACAGTGCTCACTGCGCAGGCAGTGCCTATCCCGGAGTTTGCAGTCCTGATGTTGACGACTGCGCCCAGATCCTCGGAGTTGCTGGATATGACAGTTCCGCGGTTAAGATAGAGCTCGGCGTCCTCCTTGCCCTTGAACTTGTCGGTGACGAACACCTGCGAGCCGGGCAGGACCACAAGATAGTTTGTGGAGCTGTTTTTGTTTGTGCGGTATGTAAGCGTTGCGGAGCCGCCCTCGCTGACAGTAACGATATCGCCCTGTGAGAGCTTAAGCTCGGCAGAAACGGCCTCGGAGGTGCCGCTGTCCGAGTTGCTTACGCTGACGTCGCCGCTCACCGATGTGATATATAATCCTTTTTTGGCGTTGCCGCTGACAATGATGACGATCGCTGCAACTATGGCGGCAATGGCGATCAGACCTGCTATCACCGCGGTTCTTATATTCTTCATATTATTATATTCCTTTCCGTGCAAAAAGCACTGCGAAAAAAAGAATTATCCGGTCACTGCGGACTCTGCCGCAGCTTCCGTGTTTTCGGTATTGATCATTTCCCACCAGTTCAGGGATGCCGAGGTCTGTGTCCCCTGTTCCGAAGAAGCGGGCGCAGCTGTGTTTTCAGCAGCGGAGCCGTCGGTCTGCGAAGCAGTTGTAACAGGCGGAACGTAAACCGTCTGAACATCGGATGGCTCGGTCTGTGCGCTTTCGGAGGTATCGGATACAGTTTCCGATGATGTGATGACCGTCCTGTCACTGTCGGAATTATCCGGAAGCTCGCCGAAAGGCGGAGCGGTCGTGATGATATATTCCTCTGCCGAAGTAACGGGAGGAGCAGTTATAACGGGAGCGGTCTCCTCAGAAACGCGGCCGTAGACCGCATTGAACGCATTGTTGAGCTCGGTGAGCGATACGGACAGCGAGCGTTCTCCTCTTATCCTGATAAGATTTCTCAGAGCGGAGGCGGGAAGCTCGGTCAGGGGATATTCCTGATTTAGGCAGTTATAGCCGTTAAAGCCGCCGCAGGACATAAGCTCTGCACAGAGAGCTTCTCCCAGCAGCTGAGGGTCGCCCGATTTTTCGCCCGAGTTATTGTAAAGCTGCAGAGAAAGCATGCTTTCCACCGAATATACCTTAGTGAGCATGACATTGCTGTAGCCGTTATAGCTTTCGTGGAAGGAAAAATCCACATAAAAGACGGTGCCCTTTGCGGAGATGACGGAATTAGGGGTCCTGACCTCAAATACGGAGCCGCTTTTGAGCTTGTTGTCGAGTCTGCAGAGCACAGAGCCGTCGGAGATGTTCACCACGACGCTGCCCCGTTCGCGCTTTTCGGTGAAGTTCACATAAACGGTGGAGGAGGGCTGAACATATATATATTTTCCGTTGTCTGTTTTAAGCTTGACGGAGCCCTCGCTGTCGGTGACGATGATATCGCCGCTCTGGAGGGTCATATTGCGGCTTGCGGCTATCTGACCGTCTCCCTTTATAATGGAAGCGCCTCCTGCGACCTCGCTGATATACAGCACGCGGCCCTTGTTTTCGCTGACGAAAACGCTGAAGATCACCACTGCCAGAACAAGCAGTATCAGTGAAATAAGGGCAATAAGAATTGTACGCAGATGCTCATCAAAAAAGTCACGAACTCTGCCCACAAAAACACATCCTTCTGAAAAACCCGGCGCAGAGCCGCCGTATTTTGCGATATAATATCTATTCAGATTACATTATATCATAGTTTGTTTTTTTTGTCAAGCGGCGGACAAAATTGACATAATTTCGAGTCAATTTGAAATAATTCAGTAACAGTTAGTGTAAATTTTATCTAAATCACTTGATTTAGATAAAACGTTGTGATATAATGTAACAGGAGCAGCAGATTTTTAGGGGGGAGGGTTCATCATGAATGAAGTAAATAAAACATTATATATACCATTGTACGGAAAAGCGCAGGTCAGCAGGAAGAATATCATACTGAACGACAAAAAGGCCGAGGAGATCTGGGAAAAGGAGCAGTTTCCTCTGAAGGGCAAGTCAAAGTCGAAATGGCTCTGCTACTATATGGCAATGAGAGCAAGGGTGTTCGACGACTGGACTAAAAGGAAAATGAGTGAATGTCCCGAAGCGGTCATACTTCATATCGGCTGCGGAATGGACAGCAGATGTCTGCGGGTCGGCAGGAATGCGGTGCAGTGGTATGATATGGATTTCCCCTCCGTCATTGAGGAGCGCGGAAAATATTATGAGGAAACGGATAATTATCATATGCTGTGCTGCGACGCGTCGGACAGCGCACAGCTCGATAAGCTCCCCGAGGGCGAAGCTGCGGTGATAATACTCGAGGGGATAAGCATGTATCTCAAAAACGAACAGACTGCCGCTCTGTTTGATGCATTTGCAGCGAAATATAAAAGGATAAGCATACTCATGGATGTGTATACGACCTTTGCGGCAAAGGCTTCAAAGTATAAGAATCCCGTCAATGACGTGGGTGTGACCACCCTGTACGGCATAGACGAGCCATCTTCGATACTTAATAATAATAGTATAAGCTTCGTTCGGGAGCATACAATGACTCCCGAAGAGCTGATAAGTCAGCTTCCCGAAGCGGACAAGGGCTTTTTCAGGCTGATGTTCGCGGGGAAAGCTACACAGAAGATATATCGGCTCTATGAATTTGAAAAGAGGTAACATATGGAAAATATCAGCTTTGAGAAACTGACAGAGAATAATTTCGGCGAAAACTCCCTTGACGGCTTTATCCGTCATCAGGAGGTAAAGGAGTGCTGGCGCAGGATCGACGGAGAATGGACCCTGCTGCCTATAGAATTTACCGAGGAATGGGACATTCCCGTGCTTCGGGAGAACGCTGCGGAGATCATGGATCTGATCGGCGGGGAGGGTTTTGCTTACGGTGCCTTTTCCGATGATGAGATCGTGGGCTTTATAACCGTGTCGCGCAGCCTTTTCGGCAGCCGCATGCAGTATGCGGAGCTGGTGAATTTTCAGGTCTCCGAGCCATATCGGGGGCAGGGCATAGGCAGAAGGCTCTTTGAGCTTGCCTGTGAGGAAGCGCGCAGTATCGGCGTGGAAAGGCTTTATATCTCGGCTCATTCCTCGAAGGAAAGTCAGGCGGCATATCATAAGCTGGGCTGCACCGAAGCGGAGGAGATAAACAAGAAGTCAGCCGAAAAAGAACCCTGCGACGTTCAGATGGAATATAAATTATAATGCAGAAAATGCCCATCGGCGAAAAATCGCCGATGGGCATTTTAACTGTTCACTGTCAGCTATAAACTGTCAACAATCAACTGTCCGCTGTTAACTATAAACTGTTAACTATAAACTGTCAACTGTTAACTGCCAAAGCTTTGTATCCTGCCTTTTCCACCGCGGAGATAAGCGCCTCGTCGGGAACATCGGAGGAAAGGGAGCATACCGCCTTTTTCCCCTCAAGGTCCACCTGCACCGAGGAAACGCCTTCCACTTCCTCCAGAGCCTTCTGCACGTGACCTGCACAGTGCATGCACATCATGCCCTCTACATTTACAGTCTTTGTCATTTTTACATCTATCCTTTCCTGCGGTTTTTCCGCATTATTGCTGTTGATATAAGCGTAGTCGTCCTTAAACCGCCGCAGCCGCAGCGCGTTCGATACCACGCAGACGGAGCTCAGGCTCATCGCCGCAGAGCCTATCATGGGGCTAAGGCTTATGCCGAAGGCAGGGTATAATGCTCCCGCCGCCAGCGGGATGCCCAGCACATTGTAGAAGAACGCCCAGAACAGATTCATCCTGATATTGCGCATTACCGAGCGGCTCAAGTGTATCGCCGCCGCCGCGTCGCACAGGGAATCGTGCATGAGTACGATATCCGCCGAGTCCACGGCGATATCCGTTCCCGAGCCTACAGCTATGCCGATGTCTGCGCGGGTCAGAGCGGGAGCGTCGTTTATGCCGTCGCCCACCATGATGACCTTTCTGCCTTCGTCCCGGAGCTTTCTGATGCATTCCTCCTTGTTTTCGGGAAGAACGTCGGAGATGACCTCGGTTATGCCTGCCTTTGCCGCGATAGCGTTTGCTGTGACGCGGTTGTCGCCTGTCAGCATTATCACGGACAGCCCGAGCTCCTTGAAGCGGCTCACTGCGCGGGTGCTGTCGCTTCGAATGCCGTCCGCCGCGGAGATCATCCCTGCCGCTTTTCCGTCACGGGCGAATATCAGCGGAGTCTTGCCCTCCGAGGACAGCTTTTTCACAGTATCGTATATTTCGGCATCATCGGGGGAAATAATGCCGTTTTCCTCCATAAATGCGGCATTTCCCGCGATATACTCATGACCGTTCACCTCTGCGGAAACGCCCCTTCCCGAATGAGCGGAGAAATTTTCCGCCTTCGGGATATGAAGTCCACGCTCCTGTGCTAAGCGCACCACCGCTTCGCCGAGAGGGTGTTCGCTGCCGTATTCCACGGCTGCCGCTTCGGACAGGAATATTTCCTCGGAAATATCACCGAATACTATTATATCCTCTGCGGCGGGAGTGCCTGTGGTGACAGTTCCCGTCTTGTCGAGGACGATAACGTCCGCATTATGGAGGTTTTCCAGTGCCTCCGCTGATTTGATGAGTATTCCCATCTGTGCTGCTTTTCCGGTGCCCACGGTGACTGCAACGGGGGTGGCAAGTCCCAGCGCACAGGGACAGGATATGACCAGCACAGCCACTGCGCAGGACAGCGCAAATTCAAAGTCCTTGCCTGCAATGAGCCAGATTATGAACGTCACAACGGCGATGCAGATGACCGTCGGCACAAATACTGCGCTGACCTTGTCGGCAATGCGGGCGATGGGAGCCTTTGTGTTGGCAGCGTCCTCTACCAAGCGTATCATCTGCGCAAGAGCAGTATTGTCGCCCACCTTTTCCGCCGTCATTTTAAATGAGCCGTTCCTGTTGACGGTGGCGGTGATGACGCTGTCTCCCACGGACTTTTCAACGGGAATGCTTTCGCCTGTAACTGCGGACTCGTCCACGCTTCCGTGACCGTCGGTGAGCCTGCCGTCGGCTGGGATAGTATCTCCCGGACGTATCACGATGACATCTCCCACCACAAGCTGCTCCGAGGGGATAGTCAGCTCCGCGCCGTCACGGATAACTCTTGCAGTCTTGGGGGCAAGCTCCGCAAGCTTTCCCAGAGCGTCGGAGGTCTTGGACGTGGAGCGGGCTTCCATGTACTTGCCCGCGGTAACGAGGGTGAGTATCATGGCGGCAGATTCAAAATAGAGCTGATGTGCGTAGATATGGGCAGTGTCCATATCTGCGTGTCCCTGAGACCATATGATGCGGTACAGCGAGTAAAGCCCGTAGATAAGCGACGCGGAGGAACCTATCGCCACCAGCGAGTCCATGTTCGGCACTCTTTTGAAAAGCGCCTTGAAGCCCGATATGAAGAATTTGCGGTTGACGAATATTATCGGTACCGCAAGGATAAACTGCGTAAGCGCGGAAACGCCCATATTTTCCATGCCTGTGAAAACGGACGGCACGGGAAGTCCCAGCATCTCGCCCATGGCGATGTACATCAGCGGCACCAGCAGCACTATCGAGAATATCATGCGGAATTTAAGTGCTTTTTCCTTTTCCGCCTGACGTTTTGTGCGTTCCTTCCAACGGGAGCGGTAGCCGCTTTCGGGAGTGCTTTCCGCTGACTGCAGCTCTGCACCGTAGCCTATCGCAGTGACGGCGGAGCATATTTTCTGCACATCGGCAGGCGGCTCAAATTCCACGGTCATAGCCCCAGACAGCAGATTGACGTTACAGGATCTTACGCCCTCCAGCTTGGACACCGCCTTTGTGACATTGGCCTGACAAGCGGCGCAGGACATTCCCGTAACGGTAAATTTTTCGGTCATCATTTGCTTTTACCTCAGCTTCTTAATAAGTTCGATTGTCTCGCCGATTATCTCCCTGCTGCCCTTTTCAAGCTCATCGGCGACGCAGGTCTCCATATGGTCCTGCAGGATAACATACCCGAAGGAGCGCAGCGCGCTTTCCAGAGCGGCTATCTGTATCAGGATATCGCCGCAGTAGCGGTTCTCGTCCAGCATTTTGGATATGCCGCAAAGCTGTCCGCTCATGCGGTTTATGCGGTTTTTCAGGGAGCGGAGCAGTTCCTCGTCACGGGGAGTTGCTTTTTTATGACAGCAGGGACAGACCTGCTCTTCGTTCAAGATATTGTTTTCCTTTTCCATTGAAATATACCCCCTTACGGTATTTTACAGCTATATTATATACCCATATGGGGTATATATTCAACGGATTTTCGGTAAAAAAATTGTTTCGGATATGAAAACGGGTATTGCAATTTTCAGATCAATGTGATATAATGTTATTATGGTAATATGTACGTAAAATATCAGGAGAGGAGTGATATTATGGGAGGAATCGAAGGCGTAGGCATAGGCGGCTTTTCGGGAGTATCCGCAGGGGGATATTCAGGCGCAAGGGATACAAAGTCCGGCATAAAACAGAAGATATCGAGCCTTGAATCCAAGCTCGAAGAAGCACAGGAAAAGCAGAAGTCTGCGGGGAAGAGCCTTTCCGCCGAGATACAGTCGCTGGAAAAAAGGATAGATAATCTCAAAAAGCGGCTGGATAAGCTGGAAAACCCCGACGACGGGGAATGTCAGACCTGCAAGAACCGCAAGTATCAGGACGGCTCGGACGACCCGGGCGTGTCCTTCAAGTCGGCTTCCCATATCGACCCCGATAATGCGTCATCCGTTGTCAGAGGACATGAGATGGAGCACGTTTACCGAAATCAGGCAAAGGCGGAGCGCGAGGGACGGGAAGTGGTCTCCCAGACGGTCACGCTGCATACGGGCATCTGCCCCGAGTGCGGACGCTCCTACGTTTCGGGCGGAGAAACGCGGACTGTCACAAAAGCAAAGCTTTCCGACGTGTACAGCGTGGGCATCGAGGATAAGTCCGAGGGGAAGATATTCGACTCGGTAGCCTGATCAATAATTGATAATTGCTGCGGCTTTTCCGATTTCGGGAAAAGCCGCTTTTTTTACCAAAATTTTTTCTTAAAAACCTGTTCCATTTTTCGGACATATATGTTATAATAGATTTTACAGGGATCATATACTGAAAGGAATGAAATAAATGTCAAGTGAAATTAGAGACGCTGCCCTCTGGGAAAGCGGTAAGATCAAGATCGATTGGGTAAGGGCTAACATGCCTCTGCTTAATTCAATAGAGGAGGATCTCAAGCGGGACCTGCCCTTCAAGGGGCTTAAGATAGCACTGTCTGTACACCTTGAAGCAAAGACTGCCTATCTCTGCAAGGTGCTGGCAGCAGGCGGAGCGGAGATGTATGTCACCGGTTCCAATCCCCTGTCTACGCAGGATGATGTTGCAGCTGCCCTTGTACATGACGGGCTCAACGTATTTGCGTGGTACGACGCTTCCCCCGAGGAGTATCACCGCCACATCTCAAAGGTCATCGAAGCGGGACCGAACATCATTATCGACGATGGCGGCGATCTGGTGAACCTTATACATAATGAATACCCCGAAAAGATAAAGGACGTTATCGGCGGCTGCGAGGAGACTACTACCGGTATTATCCGCCTTATCGCCATGAACAGGGACGGCAAGCTGAAATTCCCCATGGTGCTGGTCAACAACGCGGACTGCAAGCATCTTTTCGATAACCGCTACGGCACGGGACAGTCTGTCTGGGACGGCATCAACCGCACGACGAATCTCATCGTTGCGGGAAAGAATGTTGTCGTTGCAGGCTACGGCTGGTGCGGCAAGGGCGTTGCCATGAGAGCAAAGGGCTTAGGAGCGTCGGTCATTGTCACCGAGGTAGACCCCATCAAGGCTATGGAAGCGGTAATGGACGGCTTCAAGGTCATGAAAATGGAGGAAGCTGCGAAGATAGGCGACTTCTTCATCACAGTAACGGGCTGCAAGGGAGTTATCACCGAAAAGTCCTTCAATGTAATGAAGGACGGTGCTATCTGCTGCAGTGCGGGACATTTCGACTGCGAGGTGGATGTTGCCCGTCTTAAGGAAATGGCTGCGGAGTGCAAGATCGCCCGTCACAATATACAGGGCTATGTTATGCCCGACGGCAGACAGATAAACGTCATTGCCGAGGGAAGGCTCGTAAATCTTGCCGCAGGCGACGGTCACCCTGCCGAGATAATGGACATGAGCTTTGCGATACAGGCGCTGTCCGCGGTATATCTTGCGAATAACAGAGGAAAGCTCGATTCTATGATAATCGACGTGCCCAAGTCCATCGACCGTGAGGTGGCAGAGCGCAAGCTCCGCTTCTGGGGACTGGAGATAGACAAGCTTACCGATGAACAGGAAAAATATCTCAACAGCTGGAACTGTTAAACAGTTCATAATTGACAGTTAACAGCTTGTCAGTTTTCGGTGAACAGCTGACATTTGCTCAAAAACTGTACACTGTTAACTGTTAACTGTAAACTGACTAAAGGGGAGGTTTAATGAAAAAGCTTAGTATAATAACGGCAATGATCCTTATTCTGGGAATAATATCCGCCATACCTGCGGCTGCGGTCACCTTCAAGCCGGGGTTCACGCTCAACAGCGAGGCGGCGGTGATGATAAATCTTGACAACGAGGAGATAGTATTTGAGCAGAATTCCACAAAGAAAATGTACCCCGCTTCTCTGACGAAGGTAGTCACTGCGATAGTGGTGCTGGACAATGTGGACGACCTTGAAAACACCTACTTTGAAGCGCCCCTTGCGGTATTCGACGACCTTTACAATACAGGCGCGCTGACGGTGGGCTATTCCCGGGGCGAGACCATAAGCGTCAAGGACCTGATGTATACCATGCTTATCTATTCCGCCTGTGAGTCGGCGGGAATACTGGCGTACAATGTGGGCGGAGGAAGTATCCCCAACTTTGTCTCCATGATGAACGACAAGGTGAGGGAGATAGGCTGCGTGGGCACGAATTTCGTGAATCCCCACGGACTTCACGACCGCAATCAGTACACCAACGCTTCCGATATGGCGATGATAGTCAAGTATGCGCTGGACAACTACCCCGAGTTTGAGGAGATAGCATGCACCTCCGAGTATACTCTCGGAGCCACCAACTACAATGAAAACGGCTGGAAGGTCATAACTCATTCCAACAAGATGACAAACCCTGCCAGCGAATATTACTACCCTTATGCCAAGGGCATAAAAACAGGCACGACCGATGAATCGGGAAGAAATCTCATCTCAATGGCGGAGAAAAACGGCATGAGATATCTTCTGGTGACGATGGGCGCGCCATTGTATGATGACGACGGCTACAATTCCTACGGGAATTTCGAGGACCATATCAAGCTGTACGACTGGGCGTTCGATACGCTGTCCTATCAGCAGATAGTCCCCTCGGGGCAGGAGATAACCGAGCTTCAGGTGAAAATGGGCGCAGATAAGGACTTTGTCCGTCTTGTGACCGCGGAGAGCAGCACCATGCTCTGGTCCAATCAGATAGACGTTGATAAGCTCAAGGTGACTATCGACACAAGCGGCTATACCGACGATGACGGCGCCATAACCGCCCCGGTGGAGCAGGGACAGAAGCTGGGAACATATAAGCTGTCCCTCAACGGCGAGGATATCGTCACGGTGGATTTAGTTGCACAGGAAAGCATCGCATTATCTCACTGGGAATATAATGTTGACAAGGCGAAGCAGTTTTTCGGCTCGGTATGGTTCAAGGCGGCGGTGATAATTGCCGTTGTGCTTGTGGCGGTGTATATCGGAGTGGTAATATCCGCCAACAGCGGGAAAAAGAAAAGAAAGATCAAAAAGGTACGCAAATCAAGAAAATTTTAAAATGGGGAGGAACACAATATGGAAAATCAGAAGAGCGTAATTTCGGCGGCAAACAATTCGAGGATAAAGTTCGAGGTCATCAACGGACATTTTGCCACAAACCACAGCCATGTCAGCAGCTATATCGACATGAGCGGCATCAAGAACAGTCTCAGAGGCGCAAAGGAGACCGCCAAGGAGCTTGCGGGAGCCTTCAATTACACTCCCGTGCAGGCGATAATCTGCGTTGAGGGCACCCGTATGGTGGGAGCATTCCTCGCAGACGAGCTTTCCTCGGGAATGCACGGCATCAATGCGGGCATTGATATTTCGGTCATCACTCCCGAGTTCGGCATGAACAACGAGATAATCCTCCGCGACAATATCCAGCAGATGATACGCGGAAAGGCAGTGCTGCTGCTGGTATCGTCGGTATCCTCGGGAAAGAGCGTTGCCCAGACCATGGACTGTCTGAATTATTACGGAGGAACTCTTACAGGCGTGGGAGCTATATTCAGCGCCGTTGAGGAGGTCCACGGAATGAAGATAAGCAGCGTGTTCACTCCGGACGATATCCCCGCATATCAGTCCCATAAGCCTGCAGATTGTCCCATGTGTCAGGCGGGGCGGAAGCTGGACGCTATTGTAAACAGCTTCGGATATTCCAAGCTTTGATAAGATAATATGAAAAAAATCAGCCTCCCAAGGTTCGGCATGAGCTTTGGGAGGCTGAATCCATTATGAGTTTTTACCCTTAAGTATGGGTGAGAGATATTTGTATGTGGGGAATACGATGATAACGCTTATCATCGCCTTTACAAAGGTAAAGGGTACGTTGAATACGAGCAGGCACTGGGGGATAGTCTTTACGCTGGGAAGTATGGCCTGATATGCGGCGAGGATAGCTTCCTTGGGCATGAAGTTGTAGTACACGGGATATACGATGAAGTTATTGGTGACAAGGCTGCCCAGAGCCATTACCACTGCGCCGACAATTGCGCCGATAAGTGCGCTTTTGCGGCTTTTTTTCAGCTTGTAGACAAGTCCCGCAGGTATAACGAACAGCGCGCCCAGAAGGAAATTGGCAAGCTCTCCGACGCCGCCGGTGCTCGAGAAGAACAGGTGGATAAGGTTCTTGATAAGGCAGACGCAGACTCCCCAGAGCGGTCCGAAGCAGTACGCCGCGACAAGGGCGGGAAAGTCGGACAGGTCCATTTTGATAAAGGGCGGCATCAGCGGCACGGGGAATTCCAGATACATCAGCGCGAACGCCAGTGCGGACAGCATGCCCGTTACTGCCAGCGCGCGGACATTGACCGGTTTGCTTTGTGATACCTTGTTGTTGGAAATTGCTTCGTTTTTCATTTCAGATTACCTCCAAAAAAGTGTTATGCAATCTGTCAGAAAAACCCCCGAAGCGGTGTGCTTCGGGGGTGAAAGTCTGCGTTTTCGGGATATGATAATATAAAATATGCATACCGAAAGCCCATGTTTCTTTCATCCGGACTATACCGTCGGTTTCGGAATTTCACCGAATCGACCCATACGTAAACGCACAGGCTCGCGGACTATACCGCCGGTGAGGAATTTCACCTCGCCCTGAAACAGCTGCATTGATAATGATATATTGCTTAAGAACCGATATCGGTCATAAAGCCTTGCTTATTCTTCGCCGTCCTC
>JBJESJ010000116.1:0-6738 GCA_051882725.1 Oscillospiraceae bacterium | reverse complement strand
CGGAATTGACTACTATATCGACAAGCTTATAGCTATCCTCGGCGAAAGCTATACCGATACGGGATACGCCTTCCTTACCGATATCGAGGGAAATATACTCAACCACCCCTACGAGGAATATCAGATGAAGCCGGGCTATTCCGTGAACGTTTCGGATATCTGCTACAGGACCGCGCTTTCCGAGATAGACAGCAATTATGTCGATATAACCGACTACGACGACCATATGAAGATCTGCCTTGCAATGAAAGAGGAGCTCTCGGGCTTTAATGTATTCGTTGTCAAGGATCAGATATACATACTCGGCAGCGAGATATATTCCTATCTGATATATATATGCGTATTTACACTGTGTATCATCATAGTCAACGCCTTAATGCACAGCCTCACCCGCTGGCAGGCAAAGGTCAACAAGGAGCTTCAGGAAGCCGCCGACAAGGCTATCAACGCGGATAAGGCAAAGAACAACTTCCTCGCCAATATGAGCCACGAGATAAGAACGCCTATCAACGCCGTTCTCGGCATGAACGAGATGATAATGCGCGAATCGGACGAAAAGCAGATAGTGGAATATGCCGCCAATATCCAGAGCGCAGGCAGAACGCTGCTCTCCATTATAAACGATATCCTCGACCTGTCCAAGATAGAGTCGGGCAAGATGGAGATAGTTCCCGTGGAATACGATGTGAGCTCTTTGGTGAACGATATCGTCAACATGATAAAGGTAAGGGCGGAAAAGAAGGGGCTCCGCTTTATCCCCGAAATAGACGAGAAGATACCTTCTGTACTTTTCGGCGACGACGTGAGACTCAGACAGATAATCACCAATATACTTACCAATGCGGTAAAATATACTCCCGAGGGCGTTGTCCGCCTTAAGATCAACGCTATCCAGATACAGGACGGCATGACGCGGCTTGAGGTCAGCGTGTCCGACACGGGCATAGGCATCAAGGAAGAGGACATGGACAAGCTGTTCACCTCCTTCCAGCGGCTCGATCAGGAAAAGAACCGCAGCATAGAGGGCACGGGTCTGGGACTGACTATCGTTGCGCAGCTGCTGAAAATGATGGGCAGCGAGCTGAATGTTTCCAGCGTTTACGGAGTAGGCTCCACGTTTTCGTTCGTTGTTGACCAGAAGATCGTCAACGCAGAGCCTATGGGCAATTATGAGAAGCGCTTCAAGGCGTCTGCCGACAACATTTTCGAGAACTCCACAAAGACTGCGCCCGATGTTCGGATACTCGTCGTGGACGACAACGAGACCAATCTTCTGGTGGCAAAGAGTCTTCTCAAGCGCACCCTTGCTAAGGTGGAGACCGCTTCAAGCGGCAAGGCATGCATTGAGCTGCTTCAGAACAATATCTACGACATAGTCTTTCTTGACCATATGATGCCCGAAATGGACGGCATAGAGACCCTTAAGAAGATAAAGGAAGAACAGCTGGGCGTGGGAACGGTGTTCGTCGCACTGACCGCAAACGCTATCCACGGCGCAAAGCAGACTTACCTCGAAGCGGGCTTCGATGATTACCTCTCCAAGCCCTTCACAGGTCATGACATCGAAAAATGTCTTTTCAGCCATATAAGCAGAGATATGATAAAGATAACCGATGAAGACAGCTCTGCAGACGAAGAGACTTCAGGCTCCTCCGCGCACGTGGGCTCAAAGCTTGACATCGAAAAGGCTCTCGCAGCCCTTAACGGCAGCGCAGACGATTATATGGACGCAGTCTACGATTTCTGCGACAACAACAGATGCAACGACCTTGAGCTTGACTACAGCTTCAAGAATCTCAACAGCTATTTCGTAAACCTTGAAAAGGCGGAAGCCGATGCAGCGCTTGTGGGACTTACAGAGCTTGCAGAAGCTGCTTCAAAGCTCAGAAGCGCTGCCGAAAACAAGGATATGAATTATATTGCCGCAAATCACGGCAGCTTTATAAAAATGTACCGAAAAGCTGCGGATAATATCGAAGGTGCAGCAAATGAGTATTTTTCATAAGCTTTGCAGCATCGAACGGGAGGTATAATATGCTGAATCTATTAAAGGAACTGAAACATGACGCAGATAAAAACGACGACAATACTATAAGCATACTATCTTTCACAATTTGTCTGATATGCATGTTCATGTTCATCGTGAACCTTGCTACAAGATCCGCTGCGCTGTCGGCAATAACCGGCGTGATGAGCGTCTGGCTGATCATCAACTGTCTGAAATACAAAAAGTGGAAGAATTTTGCCGTGCTCAGTATAAATACGCTGACCGCTATCGGGCTTATGATGATGTACTTCGTTGTTACGGGCGGAAAGGACGGCTTCAGTATCGTCTGGCTGCTGCTTGTACCGCCTATAGGCATCTTCTTTTACAAGCTGCTTTACGGAGGCGGATTCAGCATCCTGCTGGGACTGTTTACCGCAATATATATGTGGTCGCCGCTGCACGAGCTGGGCTATGCCTATTCCGAAACCTATCTGCTCAGATTCCCCATCGTGTATTTCTTTGATACCATCGTATGCATCTACATCAACTACACACTGTGGAAATTCAGGAAAAAGCAGGACGACCTCATCATTATGTCACAGCAGGCAAACAGCACCAAAAGCGACTTCCTCGCCAATATGAGCCATGAGATAAGAACTCCGCTGAACTCGGTAGTGGGCATGTGCGAGCTTATCCTCCGCGAAAACGACATCAGCGATACGGTAAGAGACTACTGCTTCAACATCCAGAATTCCGGAAGGAGCCTGCTCTCCATTATCAACGATATCCTCGATTTTTCCAAGATAGAATCGGGCAAGATGGAGCTCATTTCCGAGGAATTCAACATTGCCTCCACCCTCAACGACGTGATAAACATGGCTATCACAAGAAAAAGCGACAAGCCCATTGAGATCATCGTGCGGTGCGACCCCGACATACCCGTGGGACTGGTGGGCGACGAGCTTAGGATCCGTCAGGTGATGATAAATCTTGTGACAAACGCCATAAAATTCACAAACCGCGGCTGCGTTGTGATAAAGGTCTCACAGACAAAGCACGACTACGGCATAAATCTATCCATGTCGGTGGCGGATACGGGAATAGGCATCTCCCCCGAGGGGCTGGAAAAGCTGTTCAACAGCTTCCAGCAGATAAACACCAAGAAAAACCGCTCCGTGGAGGGCGCAGGACTGGGACTTGCTATCTCGAGGAAGCTTATCACAAGCATGGGCGGATTTATCAACGTATCCAGCGTGGAGGGCTCAGGTTCGGAATTCCGCTTTGTGATACCGCTCAAGGTGTCCAACAGCGAACCCTTCATTTCCGTAAAGGAGCCCGAAAAGATACACGCTGCCTGCTATATCGACATGACAAAATTTGCTATGCCGAAGGTCACCAAGGAGTATTCGGCGCTTATCTCCGAGCTCCGAACAGAGCTTAACACCGATTTTGAGATGTTCGATTCCATTGCCGCTTTCCGCCGTGCGGTGTCCGAGAAAAAATACACCCACATCTTCACAGGCAGAGAGGAATATACCGCAAACCGCGATTTCATCGAAAGCTTGACAGGCGATACCGAGGTGGTCATAGTTCAGGACAGAGTCGGCTCCATAGAGCTGCCCTCAAAGCTGAAGTGCATATTCAAGCCCTTCTATGTGATGACCGCCGTTTCCGTATTCAACAATGAAAATATCCTTGCCAACATCAACGAGCGGAGAAACTCCACTGTGCGCTTCGTGGCGCCCAAGGCGCGGGTGCTTATCGTCGATGACAATATCATCAACCTTAAGGTGGCTGTGGGACTTATGCGTCCCTATCATATGCAGGTGCTCACCGTGGACAGCGGACGGGCAGCGATATCCATGCTCCGTTCAAAGGATATAGACATAGTGTTCATGGACCATATGATGCCCGAAATGGACGGCATAGAAGCCACCAAGGCCATCAGGAGCATGGAAGGAACATATTATAAGAATCTGCCTATCATCGCCCTTACGGCAAATGCCGTCAACGGCGTAAGAGATATGTACATCGAAGCGGGGCTTAACGACTTTATCGCAAAGCCTATCGAGCTTTCCGCACTGGACCGCGTACTTAAGACATGGCTGCCCAGAGAGCTCATACAGGCTCCCTCCGCCCGCAATGAGCGGCGTTCCGCAAGGGATCGCAGGAGATCCGAAAAACCCAAGGAGGCTCCGAAGGCGAATCCCTCCGTTCAGTCGGAGCTGCTCAACTCCGAAACGGGAGTATTCTACACGGGCGGAGATATGGACGCATATAATGAGATACTGGAGGTATATGTCCGCAAGGCTCCCGAAAAGCATGACTATATCCAGCAGCTTTTCGATGAAAAATCGTGGAAGAATTATGTTATAGAGGTACATGCTCTGAAGAGCTCTTCTCTCACAATAGGCTCAAAGCCGCTGTCCGAGCTGGCAAAGGAGCTGGAGCTGGCAGGAAAGGCGGAAAATTACAGCCTTATCGAGGAAAAGAACAGCGCTATGCTGGATATGTATCTTAAGGTGGCAGAGCTGGGACGTAAGTATCTGAACATAGCCGCTCCGCCTGCCGAGGAAGCGCCCGCAGAGCCTGACAAGAGCGCGCTCACCGCAATAACCGAGGAACTGGCAGGAGAGCTTATCGAAAGGATAAAGACCGCATGCGAGGGCTTTGACGGCGACGAGGTCGCGAAGATATGCGGGGAGGCGTCCGGTTATGCAGTCGGAGATATCGCATTAAAGCCGCTGTTTGACGAAATAAAAGCCGACGTAGATGATTTTGAATATGACAGAGCAGCAGAAAAGGCTGCTGCGGTATACGAAAAAATTAAGAAATAAGCTTCGGAAAGGAATATTAAGAAATGGCTCTGGAAAAGAAAAAGGTCGGTATTCTTACGGAGTGCGTCTGCGACCTGCCCAAAAGCACTCTGCGCAACTGGGGCGTTGATATCCTGTATTTTCTGGTAGAGACTGAAAGCGGCGTTTTTACCGATACGGACGAGATCACGGCTGAAAATGTTATTTCTCATATGGAAGAGGGCGGAAAAACAAAGTCTGCGCCTCCCCCTCCCGAGGTGTACCGGAAGGCGTTCGAGAAAAATCTCAACAGATACGACGAGGTCATCCACGTAGCTATCAGCTCCAAGATAAGCCATTCCTGCGAGACTGCTGAAAAGGCTGTGAGGCTCATGGGCGAAAACGGGAAACGGGTCCATATCTTTGATTCGGAGCATCTTTCCACGGGCATGGGCTTTCTGGTAATGCGCGCAGCGGAGCTTGCAAATCAGGGCTGTTCCGCCGAGCAGATACTGTCTGAGCTCAGCGAGCTGAAAACGCGGGTCTTCACCAGCTTCCTTGCACAAAATGCGGACTATCTGCACAGAAACGGACTTGTTTCCGATACCGTGAAAAAATTATGCACCGCTTTAAAGATCCACCCCGTTCTTGCCATGAAAAACGGCGACCTGCGGCTTAAGTCCATCATTATCGGCAGCTATGAATCAGCCTGCAGATATTATGTGAAGCAAACTCTTAAGGGCGGGAAAAACATCGACAAGAAAAGCGCTTTTATCACCCACGCGAGCTGCAGCGTGAAAATGCTTCGGCAGATAACCGAGGAGGTCAATAATAACTGCAAATTTGACGAGCTAACCGTAACGGACGCCTCCGCCACTATCTCCAGCAACTGCGGACCGGGAACCTTCGGAGTGCTTTTCGTCAGACAGAAGCAGGCGGGCTAATGCCCCAATATCGAAGACAGATACAGTCGGACCGAATACTGCGTCCGGCTGTATTTTTATTATATCGCTGATTTTCTCAGCCGTTCTTGCTATAATAGGGTAAAAAGGGAGAATGACTATGACATGCGGCTATAGTGTGGCCTGAGCCGAAAACATCGAAAAAGCTTTTGAGCTGCTGTCGGAAAAAACCTGTCATCTGATACTGCTTTCTTTCGCACATCTGTCATCGTCTTAGATAGTGCGTACTCAATAACTGCCCGAAGGGCAGTTATTGACTGAAAATCCTGTAAAACAGGATTTTCAGCGGCACAAATCAAAGATTTGTGCCGTACTACCTGATTAATGTCTGCTTTGCCGCCGCTAACGGGCGGCAAGGACAGACATTAGATAAAAAGCGTGGAGATCGGAGAGCGCGTTTCGGAATAATTCACAGCAGCTCCATAAGATACAATAAGCCGGCTTCCTTTTCGGAGCCGGCTTATTTTCTGCATTTTTATAAACGGACTGTCACTATCTGCCGCCGCAGATGTCAAGAACGATCAGGATAAAATCATCAAACTGCTCGGGGTAAGAATATGAACCGCTTGCTTTTATGACCGTTTCGTCCTCAAGAACAAGTTCAAAATCGTAGCGGTCACCTCCGTCGAGCACATCGGCGCTGTGGGTATCATCTCCGCAGAAGCCGTCCCATGCGCGCACGGGATGCTCCGAAACAGCCTTTTCTAACCGTGCCGCCTCTTCCTCCGTGAGATAATAGTATTCATCGAAGGAGTCCTCGGGGAGCTGCTCGGGTATCTCATAGATATTTTCGGAATAATTATAATCCTCATCATAATGAGGGTCCTCATAGCATACCTTAAGGCAGTATCCGCTGTCCGTCCTGACGATAACATAGTACGGCTCCCGCATTGTGCCTTCATGGTGATAGTACAGCCCTGTGAAACCGCAGCCAGCCATATCCTTTTGCGAGGCTCTGTTGTCAAAGCATATCTCCAATATTTTTCCGATAAAT
>JBJESJ010000115.1:0-6751 GCA_051882725.1 Oscillospiraceae bacterium | reverse complement strand
CTCATGAGAAACATCATGATATCGGGGTGTTTTGCCAGAATAGCCATCTTGCACATCTGCGCATTTTCTATCATGCGGAAAAAATCGTTCTCGGAATCGTCCCGCATATTCCTCATCTCCCGCTGGAAAATATCCACGGAATAGCTGTACGCAAAAAGATACAGTCCCCGCTTGTTTTCAAAATAATGAAAAAGCAGCGCCTTTGATACTCCTGCGGAAGCGGCTATCTCCTCTGTGGAAGCCTTTTTGTAATCATATTTTGCAAACACATGCAATGCACCGTTTAGCATCTGCTCCCGTTTTTCCGCGGGCAGCTCAAAAAATTTATCGTTCATGCCGCACCTCCATTGACCATTTCGGTCAATATCATTATAGCACTATTGACCGAAGCAGTCAATAGCTTTTCCCAAATTTTTTCGCAGATACTCCGATGAACTACTCCGCATTTTCAATTATCAAAGGCAGCCCGTTTTTGAAAAGACTGCTGATATACCTGACTGTAGTCATCTTGTCGTATTTTATCTCGCCCCTGAGCCAGTCTATCATTATCCCCGCAATGCCTTCTGTATAGAAGGTTATCACCAGCTTTTTATATTCCTCGGACAGAGTTTTCCCCACAGCCTTTTCGGCGCTTGAAACTATCATTCCGCCTATCTCGTAAAAGTCGTTGTATAGGAAAATTTTCAGCTCGTCCCGACCCACCGAGTCGTAGACGCAGTTTATCATATGCTGATTTTTCTCAAGATAATCCATGGTAAACAGTATGACCTGCTCATGGTCGAGGAGCATATCAAAGCTTTTCACCACCTCTATTGCTTCCTGCTGGAGGGTCCATTTCAGCAGGTCTCTCGTATCCGCAAAATGATAGTAGAAGGTCTTGCGGTTAAGACCGCAGTCCTTGATTATCTCGCTGACCGTTATTTTTGAAAAAGGCTTTATATTCATAAACCGCTTCAGCGAATCGGACAGCGCCTTTTTTGTATACATAGTCGTGACCTCGTGCTTCATTACATCAGCCTCCTTGATATCATTATACACTTGTCCGTCAGATATTTCAACGGTCAAACCCGCCGATTTGACCGTCAATTTAGGATATTTGTCCGTTTTTTACACACATTGCCGATATTAACCGTTTTAAATCTGCCGGGAATAATATATATTTAATGTATCAAAGCAGAAAGGCGGTTATCATCTGATGATATACACAATAGGACGTGAATTCGGCAGCGGAGGTCATGAGATAGGCGCGGAGCTTGCCCGTCGGCTGGACGTTCCACTGTACGACAAGGAATTTATCGAAACGGCGGAAAAGGTCAGCGGCATAAAGGCAGAGCTGCTCAATAAGTCGGACGAAAAAAAGGAAAATCAGTGGCTGTACTCGGTCTATTTCAACGCCGAGGATGATTTCCGCGGGATGTCCGCAGGAGAAATGCTCTTTAAGATACAAAGCAGACTTGTGCTGGAATATGCGTCAAGCTCCGACTGCGTTATCGTGGGACGCTGCGCGGACTATATCCTTGACAGCGCGGAGGTAAGACATCTCAGCATTTTCATTTCCGCTCCCATGGAGGAAAGGATAAAGCGCATCTCGAATATAAGGGCTCTTACCGAAAAGGAAGCCTCCGCGCTCATCAGCCGTACGGACAAACAGCGGAAAAGCTACTACGAATACTATACCGGCAGAAGCTGGGGAAAGCCGAGCAATTACGATATGTGCATAAACAGCGCTTCCTTCGGCATTAAGCGTTCCGCAGAAAGTATTCTTGGTCTCAGGGGTTTACTGATATGAAGATATACAGATATAATATCACTCTTCACACCCAGATAGGGGTAAAAAAAGGCACTCTTACAAGATATGCCGAGTATGACAGCGGCTCCGAATGCGGATTTATTGAGATACTCGGCTGTAAGAATACCTACACGGCAAGGCTGCTGCCCGACGGAAAGTGCAGCATGAGCGGCACACTGAAAACCATCGTCAGCGATTTTGATTACCGCGGCGACGGATATATTTATCCCGACAAGCTTGAGCTTACCCTGCACGGCGAAAAAACAAGCCTGCTGATGCAGGGCGTTATAGAGGAGGTATCCTGCGAGAATGTATAGATTTTTTAAAAGGGTCATATCCCATCCTGTGGTGATAACCGTCATATTCGCTGTTATTACGGTGTTTTTCGGACTTTGCAAGCCCCTTATCCCCGTCAATTACGACATGAACGATTATCTCCCCGACGACAGCCACTCCACCGTTTCCCTTGACGTTATGGAGGAGGAATTCGACGGCGGCATACCAAATGCCCGCGTTATGATAAAAAATGTTTCCGTGCCGCAGGCGCTGGACTACAAGGAAATGATAGAAAATATCGACGGCGTTGACGACGTGATGTGGCTGGACGACTCCTGCGATATCACACAGCCCCTTGAGACCATGGACGCCGACACGGTGGAGACCTACTACAAGGACGGAAACGCCCTCTTCACTGTGACTGTCTCCGAGGAAAAGAACCTGTCCGCAGTCAATGAGATACGGGACATCATCGGCGAGGATAATTCTCTGACAGGCTCCGCAGTCTCCACGGCAGTCGCCACCGAAAGCACCGTCAGCGAAATATCACTTATCACGGTGATAGCGGTCATTTTCGTCATTCTGGTGCTGCTGCTGACCACCAATTCATGGGTAGATCCCGTTGTTATCATGATAGGCTTGGGCGTTTCTCTGCTGATAAATGCGGGAAGCAATATCATCTTCGGAGAGATAAGCTTCGTGACAAACGCTGCGGGAATGGTTCTCCAGCTGGCGGTCTCGCTGGACTATTCCGTGTTCCTGCTCCACCGCTTCGAGGAGAGCCGCAAGGAATGCTCCGACCCGCAGGAGGCAATGGCAGACGCGCTGACAAAGTCTGCAAGCTCGATTCTTTCCAGCGGACTTACCACCGTCATCGGCTTCCTCGCGCTGGGACTCATGCGCTTCAGGATAGGTCCCGACCTTGGCTTTGCACTGGCAAAGGGCGTTGCTATCAGCCTGATATGCGTGTTCATATTCATGCCCTGTCTCATCATGCTTACATACAGATTCCTTGACAGGACCCGTCACCGTCCGCTGGTGCCGAAATTTGACAAATTCGGTATTTTAGTCAGCAGGATAATGCTTCCCATGGCGGCGATATTTGTCATTATCATCGCGCCTGTCTATCTTGCTTCAAACGCCAACGATTTCTATTACGGCTCCTCCCACATCTTCGGCGAGGATACCCGTCTGGGCGCAGACACCGCAAGGATAGAGGACGTTTTCGGAAAGCAGGACACCTATGTGGTGCTCGTCCCCAACGGCAGCCGTCGGACGGAAGCTGCTCTTTCCGAGGAGCTGCGCTCTCTGCCGCAGGTCAAGGATATCATCTCCTACGTCGATACCGTGGGCGCTGAGATACCCGAGCAGTATCTGGACGAAGATACCTACTCAATGCTCTGCTCCGACAGCTACAGCAGAATGGTTATAAGCGTTGACGCAGACTACGAGGGCAGCGGGACCTTTGCTCTTGTAAAGGAGATACGCAGCATCTGCCAATGCCATTATCCCGACGCATATTATCTCGCAGGCGAGGGTGTGAGCACTTACGACCTTATGGACACCGTCACAAAGGATATGGTAAAGGTCAATCTCATTGCAATTGGCGCTGTGTTTGCAGTGCTGCTCCTGACTATGAGGTCACTGTCGCTGCCCGTTATACTTGTGCTTGCCATTGAAACGGCTATCTGGCTTAACCTTTCCCTTCCCTACTTCAAGGGCAGCAGCGTATTCTACATCGCATATCTGATAATCAGCTCTGTTCAGCTGGGCGCAACGGTGGACTACGCTATCCTCATGACGGACAGATATCTGGAATTCCGCCGTGAAATGCCCAAAAAGCAGGCTGTTCCCAAGACTATATCCACCGTTTCGGTGTCGATACTCACATCGGGCAGCGTGCTTACAGTGGTGGGACTGCTTCTCGGCAATCTCTCCACCCACGGGCTTCTGGCTCAGCTGGGAATGTTCGTGGGAGTGGGAGCTATATTCTCACTTGTCATAGTATTTTTCGTTCTTCCGGGACTGCTTTACATCTTCGACGGACTTATCGGAAAAACAACCCGCAGATCGGATTTCGTACCTAATAAATAGGAGGGCTACAGATGAAAAATTCAAAAAAGATAATTTCGGGGATACTTGCATTAAGCCTTGTATCATCCTGTGCAGCACCTGTGCTTGCAGCTGAAAAGGAAGAGGTCATCTACATCATGGCAGACGCCGACGGCACCGTGAACAGCGTTTATGCGGTCAACAGCTTTGACGGCGGAGATATCACCGACTACGGCGATTATTACGATGTGAAGCTGATGAACATCGACGGGGATATCTCCCGAAACGGTGATGAGATAAGCTTCTCCTCTCCCGAGGGGAAAAAGGTGTACTATCAGGGCACCATGTCCGAAACCGAGATACCGTGGAACATCTCCATACGCTATTTTATGGACAAAACCGAATACTCCCCCGAGGATATCGCAGGAAAAAGCGGCGCTCTTGAAATAAGGATAAATATCACCGAAAACGAGAAGTGCAGCTCCGATTTTTACAAAAACTATGCGCTGCAGTGTTCCTTCACCCTTGATACGGACATCTGCGGCAGCATCTATGCGGACGGCGCTACCATTGCAAATGTGGGCAGCAAAAAGCAGATAACCTATACCGTCCTCCCGGATAAGGGACTGGAAAAGTCCATCTATGCGGACGTCACCGATTTTGAAATGGCGGAAGGCTCCATAAACGGCATAAAAATGAATCTGGGCATCGACATCGACGACGATGAGATAAATGAAAAGATCAACGACCTGACCGACGGCGCAGTCGAACTGGACGACGGTGCCAAGGAACTGGACGACGGCGCACAGGAGCTCGATGACGGTGCCAAGGAGCTTCTCGACGGAGCAAAGGAGCTTCTCGACGGAACAGAGGCGCTTGTGGACGGAGTAACTGAGCTTTCCGACGGCACTGCCGAGCTCAATGACGGAGCGGCCGATCTCAACGACGGCATAGCGAAGCTTCGGGACGGTATCTCCGAGGCGCAGGACGGACTGTCCGAGCTTTGCGGCAGGTCCTCGGAGCTGATAAACGGCTCGGCGGAGATAAAGAGCGCACTGATACAGATACAGACCTCACTTTCGTCGGTCTCGGCAGGCACCGACGAGCTGGATAAGTTGGTCTCCGCTTCGGATCAGATTAAGTCGGGGATAAATGAGCTCTATAACGGCATAGTCAAGCTGGATCAGAACCTTAACAGCGGCAGCTACAAGCTTGCCTGCAAATCGCAGGGGCTGGATATCGACGCGCTGAAGGCGGGAAACGATCAGGCGATAGAACAGCTGACCGAACAGATAACCGAGCTGAAAAAGCAGCTGAAACTCATCGAAAATGTTCCTTCATATGCCGAGGAAGCCGCAAAGCTTCGGGCACAGACAGAGCAGCTTGAGACCATGCTCACCCTTTTTAACGGAAACAATGCCGCTATCGCAGGAACAGAAGCTTATCTGAACACTGTTTCACAGAGCGCGGCACAGCTTGAAGCGGGCGCAAAGGAGCTCAAATCCAAATACGCCGAGTTTGACAAGAGCATCGACCAAATGGCAGCCTCTCTGTCCGAAATGATGGTGAGCCTGACCGAGCTGAAAAACGGAATAAACACACTTTCCGCCGAGTACGGCAAGCTCGACAGCGGCATCGGCGAGTATACCGCGGGCGTTTCCAAGCTGTCCGACGGCTTTGCGGAGATAGCCGACGGCGCAAAGGAGCTTGCCGACGGAGGAATTACCCTTTCCGACGGCGTAAGGGAACTTATGGACGGCGTAAAGGAGCTTTCCGACGGAACAGCCGAGCTTAAGGACGGCACTGCGGAGCTGTACGACGGAGCTTCCGAGCTCAAAGACGGCACAGCTGAGCTGAAGGACGGAACAGCCGAGCTTAAGGACGGAACCGCAGAGCTTCGCAGCGAGACCGACAAGATAGACAGCACCTTCTCCGACGATCTGGACGACCTGAGCGACATGCTGGATTCCTTATCCGATGACGGAGCTAAGGCTGTATCATTTGTATCGGAGAAAAATGAGGAGGTATCCTCGGTGCAGTTCGTTATCAAAACTGCAGCCGTTGAGATACCCGAAGCCGAGGAAACAGACGCTGCTCCCGCAGAGGAGCTGAATTTCTGGCAGAAGCTGCTGCGGCTGTTCGGACTATATTGATACACAGATCTCATGGACTGCATATCCATATCAGGATATGCGGTCTTTTTTTATGCTCTTACACAGTTATGACATTTTTTTTATTTTTATTGTGATATTATATTTTTACAATATCTACAAAAAGAAAGGATGATAAAAATGGGAATATCCGTAAAAGAGGACGAAGGACGGATAATAGCGCTGTTAAGCGGAGAAATAGATCACCACAACGCTCCCCTGCTGCGCTCCGAGATAGACAATGCTCTGGAAAGACTTCGTCCCGAGGAGCTTGTGCTTGATTTCGGGGAGGTCTCGTTCATGGACAGCTCGGGGATAGGACTTGTTATCGGCCGCTGCAAGCTGATGAAGGACATCGGAGGACGGGTGATGATAAACAACGCCAGCACTTCGATAAAGAAGGTAATGAAGCTTGCGGGACTGGATATGCTGACGACAATATGCTGAAGGAAAAGGAGGTATACCCTGCGCAGAATGCAAAGGG
>JBJESJ010000114.1:0-6820 GCA_051882725.1 Oscillospiraceae bacterium | reverse complement strand
GCACGTTTCGGGTGGAGCAATGAAGATATGGATGATACCCGTAATGATATTCCTGCCGCTGGTGATAGGCGCGGCAGTGGGCGTACCGACGGGCTTTCTGCTGAAAAGGATAACGGGGAAATATGCGCAGATGTGGATACTTATCCTCGGGATAATAATAACGTCGGTCATAGGCATGCTGTGCAATGCATATCTGATGCCGTCGCCCGTGCTGAACTTCATGCTTATGGGAATGGCGTATTCCGCGGCGTTTTCCAACATGATATCCGACGAGCAGCTCAGACGGCTGATGACCGATTTCAACCCTGTCCTTGCCGCAGCGATGCTGATCGTGATACTGAATCTGGGAGCGCCTCTCGATTACCATGCCATTGCTGATGCGGGGCTGTATACCTTCATCTACATTGCTGCGAGAGCGGCGGGGAAATATTTCGGCGCAGCGATAGGCTCTAAAGCCACGGGCGCGGAAAAGACCGTGCAGAAATATCTGGGACTGACTCTTCTGCCACACTCGGGAGTATCCCTCGTATTCACTGGGATAGCAGTCTCCATGCTGTCGGGGGTATCGGACGGCTGCGCGGAAATTTTGCAGGGAACTATAGCTGCGGCGGCGGTCATCAATGAGATTATAGCCGTTATCGCCGCGAAAAAGGGCTTTGAGCTTGCAGGTGAGATCAAAAAATAGATCATAAAAAATGAGGACGCCGCAGAAAATGCGATGTCCTCATTTATTATTGCAGCTTATCAGCCCACAGCGGGAATCTCATAGTCGCTGTCGGAGGTGATGGCGCGTACCATGCCTTCGATGATTTCGGGCTGTGTTACCTCATAGGTAGTTCTGTTGATAACGCCCAGACCGTTTTTGCCGTTCCAGCCGTTGTCCCAGTATACGGGGATGATGCCGTTTGCCTTTGCGGACTTGACTAAATATTCCGCCCAGTAGCGTCTGTATGCGCCGTTTGCCTCGTCCATGTGGGTCTTGTCAACGGTGCCGAACTCGCCGATGATAACGGGATAGCCCTGACTTACGAACTTGTCATTGAGCTTTTTCATCATAGTGTCGGTGTAGTCCTCCTGACCCCAGTTGTCATAATTCTCAACGGCATTTTTGCCCCACTGAGTCTTTGCGGAGCTTGCATTCTCGTCGAGAGTGAAGTTATAGGGATCGTAATAGTGAACGGATATCATAAGGCGATTGCCGTCAGCGGTGCAGAGCTTGTCCTCGGGGATAACGAAGCCGTAGTCGCCGGCGGTGTATTCGATGTTGGTATTCCAGCCGGGAATGAGCAGCCAGCGCTTTTCATTGTTGGAGCCTGTTCCTCTTACCGCGTCAACGAAGATCTGATTGTATGCGTTGATGTTGGCATAAGCTGCCGCATCAGGCTTGCCGTAATCGTTGTTGAACTCCTCGTTCATGGACTCGAATATGAGATGCTCGTCGTAATCCTTGAAGCGGTCCGCTATCTGAGTCCATGCGGCTTCATATTTTGCCTTGATCTCTTCCTGAGCGGCGTCGTCCTCTGCGCAGAGCAGCCATGCTCCGTCAATGGTGTAGTATCCGTCGCCGTGCATGTTGATGATGGCGTACATATCATTGTCGATGACGTAATCCACCACCTCGGCAACACGGTCAAGCCATGCGGCGTCAATGGTGTAGTCGGGACCCTCGCCTATCTTGGAAAGATAGGTAACGGGTATTCTCACGCTGGAAAAGCCCTGATCCTTGACAGTTTTGATAAGCTCCTCGGTGACAACGGGATTGCCCCATGCTGTCTCCTCGGGGGTGCCGTTGTTCACGGCTTCAAACTGGTTGCCCAGATTCCAGCCCAGCCCCATTTCCTCGGTTATCTGCGCGCTGTCGAGGTCTGTCCAGTCGGAAGCGGCTTCCTCTTCGGGAGCGGCAGTATCCTCCGAAGCGGTATCTTCCGCAGCAGAAGTCTCCGCAGTGGTCTGAACTTCGGCAGTATCGGCAGTATCGGTGCCGCTTCCGCAGGCGGTCAGCAGCATCACCGCAGCGGCAGCCGCGGCAAGCTTCTTTGAAATATTCATCTTCATATACATATCCTCCGAAATGTAATCGTTTTACTTATTATATCATAAGATGTCCTGTTTTGGAATATACATATTAATCAATTTTTCGGAGATGTTTTTGTAGATTTTTTGAAATTAAACGTTTTAGATCATAAAAAGCTCTTGAAGTCCTTGGGATATAATGATATAATTATATCGTTACGGGAGGTAATAATATGAACATTATTTTTGATATAGGCATGGTGCTGGCAGACTTCCGCTGGCAGGACTACTGCCGTGAGTTGGGATTTTCCGAAGAAGTTACCGCCATGTTCGGCGAAAGAATGATAAATGACCCTATCTGGGACGAGTTCGACCTGTCCATAATCCCTCATGAGGTGCTTATCGACAAGATAGGCGGACGCTTCCCCGACCATAAAAAAGAATATGCTCTGTTCTGGCAGGATATCACGGAGCTGGTGGTGCCTTTCGGATATTCCGCGGACTGGCTTAAAGGACTGAAGGCGGCGGGACACAGCATTTATCTGCTGTCGAATTATCCGAAATTCATGTTTGAGACTCACTCGAAGAACTGGGAATTTCTGAAATATACCGACGGACGGGTGGTCTCCTATGAATATCATGTGATGAAGCCTGACCCGCTCGTCTATAATATCCTGCTGAAAAAATACGGTCTTGCGCCCGAGGAATGCGTTTTCCTCGACGACCGCGAGGGCAATATCAAAGGCGCGGAGGACTGCGGCATCAGAGGGATACTTTTCACGGACTTTGACTCTGCGTCGGAAAAGCTTTTGGAAATAGTTAACAGTTATGAGTGAACAGCTCCAAGTGAATAGTAATAAGTGAACGCAGTGGGCGAGCCGTCCCGGAAATCTCACAATAGCATCGACTGTGGAACCGGAAACACGAACAAAAGGCGGCCGACGGCTGCCGCCGCCCAATCGTATGTAAGCGGAACACGACGTAACCGATGGCATTTGATAACGCGCAAAAGATGGGGTCGAGGGAAGAGAGGGTGTGGGGGAGAAACCGTAAGGGGAAGAAAAGCGGCGCTGCACTAAGACTAACCCATTCGATGCAAAGTCTGAATAAGCCGCTTGTCTTCCCCTGGAGGTGTCTCCCCCACATGCGTCGGAAGATGCAATCTTCCGATGAAAACATATAATAGCCCCGATGATAAAA
Organism: Oscillospiraceae bacterium; assembly: GCA_051882725.1. Classification (GTDB taxonomy): domain Bacteria; phylum Bacillota; class Clostridia; order Oscillospirales; family Ruminococcaceae; genus RGIG4694. The sequence goes on along the minus strand of JBJESJ010000114.1, from coordinate 3,607 downwards.
ACAATTACAGACAAAGCCCAAAGCGAACTGCAGTTAGTCAGCCAAATTAGCCGTGACACAAAAACAAATAATAACCAACCCCAAAACGAACCGAAGCCAATCCCCGAAATCTCCCTCAATGACAAAACCATAAAATTATCATATAATAAAAAGAAGGAAAGGAGGGAGAGTATGAATTGTGATAAGGGGGAGAGTCGGACGGGCGGTCTCTGCCCTGCGGCGGTCGTGGCGGCTTTGGCGGCGGCTGTGGCTGAGGGTCGAACTAATAAGGAGGTAAGCTTGTTGGCGACGATGTTCGTGCAGCTTGGAGATACTCTCGAAACTATTGTTGCAGCCCGTGAATGCTCTGATAGGGAAGAAAAATAATCGGAATACTATTGAAAAGATAGAGATAATATGATATTATTATAATCGGTGATAAATTTGTATTGTGTTAGCGTTAATTATAAAAAGGCGGACGCTCTCTTCCGCGAAAAACTGGCTTTTCCTGCGGAGGTGCAGCATGCGCTCGCCGAAAGGACTCTGGAAAATGAACATGTTTCGGGGTGTGTGCTGCTGTGTACCTGTAATCGGACCGAAATGTATTTTTCGGGGGACGCTTCGGCAATATCGGCGGCAAAGACGCTGCTGTCCCGGTACGGCGGCGTTTCCGAGGGAGAACTGGCACCTGTGCTGATGATGTTCTCCGGGGATGCCGCCGTCCGCCATCTTTTTAAGGTGGCATGCGGGATAGAGTCTATGGTCATGGGCGAGGATGAGATACTCGGTCAGACGAAAAATGCTTTTAGAACGGCAATGGAACATGGACTTACTTCCTATGAGCTTAATGTGATATTCCAGCGGGCTATTGCCTGCGCTAAAAGGATAAAGACTGAGACTACGCTTTCCGGTGTGCCTGTTTCTACAGCTACTCTGGCGGCAAACGCGGCGGCGGATTTCGGCGAAAAAGTGAACGTTCTCGTTATCGGCGCAAGCGGTAAGATAGGCACAAGTACCGTGAAAAATCTGCTGGCACATAAAAACGTCAGCGTGTCCGTTACCCGCAGGACCTATGGCGGCGAGGTCTTTTTCTCCCCCGAGGACGTGGATATCCTGAACTATTCCGACAGATATTCCGCGATAAACAGTGCGGACGTTGTTATCTCCGCGACGGACAGCCCTCATTATACTATTACTAAAAACCGACTCGAAGAGACTGTGACCGATACGAGAAAACGGCTGTTTATCGACCTTGCTGTGCCCCATGATATCGAGGAGACTGTTAATGATATCCCATGGGCAGCGGTCTTTGATATCGACCGTTTCGGCGAGCTTGCACGGGAAAATAACCGTGTGAAAATGTCGGGAGTGCAGGCGGCGGAAAGTATCATCGTACAGGAAACGGACGAGCTTAATAAGGAGCTGCTTATCCATGAGATGCTCCCCGAGGCGGAGCGTATCGGGAAAAATATCGCGGAAATGCCCTTTGAAAAGCTGCTGTTCAGACTGAAAGCAGGACTGCGGTATGAGGAACTTTTACATGTGCTGGAAATTTTAAAGGAGTCCGGTGATTGATATATGGGATATTTTCCTTTTTTTGCGGATATTAATAATATGAGGACCGCAGTGATAGGCGGCGGAAAGGTCGCATTCCGCAAGGTGCGTATTCTGGCGGAATACGGAGCGGATATCACCGTGACTGCGCCCGAGGTCTGCGATGAGATATATGAGCTGTCCGAAAGGTGCGGAGGTATCACGATAAATGTGAAGCCCTTTTCCGAGATGGATATCGAGGGCGTTTCCGCTGTGATATCCGCCACATCGGATAATGAGGTCAATCGGCATATCTACGAGCTTTGCGTGAAAAAGAATATCCCCGTGAACACGGTGGACGACCCCGAAAAATGTACGTTTATCTTTCCTGCGCTTATTTCAAAGGATAATATCTCTGTCGGGATAAGCTCCTCGGGGACGGCTCCCGCGTTTTCGGCGTATCTGCGGCGGCGGATAGAAGAGCTTATCGACGATAAAATGCTGTTTTGTGCGGATATCACCGCGGAGATACGTCCGCTCGTAAAGGAGAGATTTTCCTCGGAGAAACGGCGCAGAGAGGTCATGTATGCGGTCATTGACTATATCGACAAAGCGGAAATGATACCCGACACATCGGAAATATATAAGCTTTTAGAGGACTTGGAGCATGAAGATAAGAATAGGAACGCGTAAGAGCAGACTTGCTCTTGCACAGACGGATATCGCTGTGAAGGCGCTGAAAAATGCATATCCCGATATCGAAGCGGAAATAGTTGAGATATCCTCCCGCGGGGACAGGTACATCGACAGACCTATCTCGCAGATAGAGGGAAAGGGCGTGTTTTCCTCGGAGCTGGAGGAGCGTATCCTATCGGGGGAGATAGACGCTGCCGTTCACAGTGCAAAGGATCTCGATATCGTCCTGCCCGACGGACTGGAAGTATCCGCCGTGCTGAAGCGGGGAGATCACCGCGATGTGCTGGTGCTTCCGAAGGGAACAGTGCATGATGCGTCCGACAGACTGCTCATAGGTACGGGCAGCATAAGGCGCCGGGAAAATCTGAAGCGGATATATCCCAACGCTGTTTTCAAGGATATCCGCGGAAATGTGGAGACCCGTCTGAACAAGCTCATATCGGGAGAATATGATGGGATTATCCTTGCGGCTGCGGGGCTTGAAAGGCTGGGGCTGTTTGACAGTGACAGCTTTTCCTTTACGCCATTTGAAGCGGAAGAGTTCGTTCCTGCGGCATGTCAGGGGATCATCGCTGTTGAGACTGCCGAAAATTCGGCTGCGGCGGAAATATTCCGTGAGATATCCGATAAGAACACATATATATCCTTCGGGACTGAGCGGGAATTTCTTCGGATATGCGGCGGTGACTGCCACACTCCTGCGGGGATATTTACCGAGGTCACGGCCGATATGATCAATATCATCTGCTCTGCAGACGGGAAAAATATCATCGTCAGAGAGGGCAGGGCTTCGGAAAGCTATGAACTGCTGAAAGGACTGGTTTCGGGAAAATGAGCGTCGGAAAAGTATATATCACAGGCGGAGGCTGCGGAGAAGCTGACCTTATCACCCTGCGGGGAAAGTATGCTCTGTCGCAGGCGGACTGCGTTGTCTATGACGATCTCGTGGACGAAAGGCTTTTTGGCTTCGCCCCCGAAAATGCGGAGAAGATCTACGTGGGCAAGCGTCTGGGAAAACACAGCGAGAAGCAGGAGTCCATTAATGATATACTTGTAAAAAAGGCTTCGGAGGGCAAGACCGTTGTTCGCCTGAAGGGCGGCGATCCCTTCGTTTTCGGACGGGGCGGCGAGGAGGCGGCGGCGCTTTCAAGTGAGGATATCCCCTATGAGATCATTCCCGGGATATCGTCCTGCATAGCAGTTCCCGGGCTTGCGGGAATACCTGTCACCCAACGCAGAGTCAGCCGGAGCTTTCACGTTATCACGGCTCACACAGCGGACGATATCCCCGAGGGATATTTCGGAAAATATGCCGCACTTGACGGCACACTCGTTTTTCTTATGGGACTTGAACGTCTTGAAAGGCTGTCCCGTGAGCTGATAAGCGGAGGAGTTTCCG
>JBJESJ010000113.1:0-1741 GCA_051882725.1 Oscillospiraceae bacterium | reverse complement strand
TAATAAATGAAAGTGAGGATAAATAATATGAACGCAAGAATTTCAACTGCAGATGTTATGAACACATTCAACTACAAGCGTGCGGCTGTGAAAATAACCGCCTACGGCAAGGAGTATGAGCTCCCTGTCCGCACCACCGAATTCTGCGATAAGCAGGATAAGGCGGACAGAAAGATCTCCGATACTTCCGGGAACAGAACATCTGCGGATGTTGTGGCTGATATCAAGGAAGGCATTGCCCTTTTCATCGGCGCCGATGAGGTCGAGAGGATATTCCCCGCCGAGAAGGTAAACGAGCTGGACATCGACGAGATCACCGTATTTTACAACTACCTCAAGGATAGGAGCCTTCAGAATCTCGTCGATTACACCAGAAAGTACGCTCCGAACAGGCTTAAGGTGCGCTGATGAGACTGCTTGACAATGAACTGCCGTCGGAATACGTAACAGCCGACGGCATAGTTATTCCGATTCGCACTGACTACCGGACGTGGATGCAGTTTGAAAATCTCATACTTGACAAGGACCTCCCGGACAATGTCAAGCCCTTGCTTGCCAAAAACTTGATTTTTTTAAAGCCCTTTAAAGAGGACGTAAACACGTTCTTATTGTGGTTTTACAGGGGCGGCAAGCCACCGAGAGAGGACAGCGAGAAAAAGAGAAAAAAGGGAAAATCCATAAGGGCGTACAGCTTTGAGCATGACGAGGAACTGATATATTCCGCATTTATGCAGTGCTACGGAATTGACCTCTGCGAAACAGATATGCATATGCACTGGTGGAAATTCAAAGCATTGTTTGACGGACTTTCCGAGGACACCAAGCTCCACAGGGTAATGGGGTACCGTGCGATGGAGCTTGATCGGAACAAGACAGACGAACGCACAAAGCAGTACCGCGAGCTCAAGGAATTGTATAAGCTCCCGAAATATCTTTCGGAGGAGCAGAAAATCGCCGAGCTTAAGCGGATATTGCATGAGGATAAGTGATCGCAGGAGCTTCCCTGCAGCGTAAGGATTAACGCTGTTGGGAAGCTTTTTTAGGGGTAAGGGGTGAGAATAATAGCACAGTATGATGATACCTTGATGTTCGGGACCGCAGTGGACAACAGCGGCATGAAGCAGGGGCTGTCCGCACTGGACAACTATGTAACTACATTTGCCGCAAGCATGACCGCACAGATCACGGGAGCGGTCGCGTCTGCCCTCTCCGCGATCCCGGCTCAGATAGTGGAGATAGGCTCGCAGTTTGAGTCCTCGATGTCGCAGGTGGCGGCTACTATGGGCATAACATCAGCGGCGGCGGAATTTGAACAGCTCTCCGCAGCGGCAAAGGCAATGGGCGAGACCACGAAATTCTCCGCTTCACAGGCGGCGGACGCTCTGAACTACCTTGCTCTTGCAGGCTATGATGCGGAAAGATCCGTTGCCGCTCTGCCTACTGTGCTGAATCTGGCGGCGGCGGGCGGCATGGAGCTTGCCGAAGCTTCGGACATGGTAACGGATTCGATGTCAGCTCTCGGCTTGTCAATGGACGAACTGGAAGGCTTTGCCGATAAAATGGCGAAAACGTCCCAGAAGTCCAATACTTCCGTCACACAGCTGGGGCAGTCTATTTTGTCCGTCGGAGCCAATGCGCAGATACTTGCAGGCGGCACTACCGAGCTGATGACGGAGCTGGGTATCCTCGCCGACAGCGGCGAAAAATCCGCCGAAGCGGGCACAGCTCTGGCACGCGTTAT
>JBJESJ010000112.1:0-7013 GCA_051882725.1 Oscillospiraceae bacterium | reverse complement strand
TAAGTAATCCCTTCATTAAAAATATCCCTCTCTCTTTCTGCGTTCCATACTGCCTGCCGCCTCGTTGTCGATAACACGGGAGGTTCGTTCGGAGGATACGGCGCTGAGTGTTTCGTCGATTATCTCATCCAAGGTAGAAGCGGTGGATTCCACTCCGCCCGTAAGGGGATAGCAGCCCAGCGTTCTGAAGCGTACGGACTTGTACTCGGGCACTTCGCCCTCCTTAAGAGGAAATCTTTCATCGTCCACCATGATGATGTTGCCGTCCCGCTCCACTACAGGGCGCTCTGCTGCGAAATACAGGGGAACTATGTCGATATTCTCACGCTTTATGTACTGCCAGATATCCTTTTCCGTCCAGTTGGAAATGGGGAAAACACGTATGCTCTCGCCTTTTTTGATCTTTGTGTTGTACAGCTTCCACATTTCGGGACGCTGATTTTTGGGGTCCCATGCCTGTGCTTCGTTGCGGAATGAGAATATCCTTTCCTTGGCGCGGGATTTTTCCTCATCGCGGCGTCCTCCGCCGAAGGCTGCTGTGAAGCCGTATTTGGTGAGCGCCTGCTTTAATGCCTGAGTCTTCATGATATCGGTGTATGCCGCGCCGTGGTCAAAGGGATTTATTCCCTGACGGACGCCGTCCTCGTTGGTGTAGACCAGCATTTCAATGCCAAGCTTTTTGGCGGTGTCGTCGCGGAATTTTATCATTTCCCTGAACTTCCATGTGGTGTCGATGTGCATAAAGGGGAAGGGAGGCTTTTCGGGATAGAATGCCTTCATTGCAAGATGAAGCATTACCGAGCTGTCCTTTCCTATTGAATAGAGCATAACGGGCTTTTCGCACTCTGCGGCGACCTCTCTGATTATGTATATCGCCTCTGCTTCAAGCTCGTCAAGATGCGAGTATTCGCTCATGTGTTTCCCTCCGTTAATATTTATTGGATTCCTTTTGGTTTATGGCTATTTTAGTGACCTTGCCGTCGGGGGATTCGATGATCCAGCTGAGGATATCGCCCTGTTTTTCGGTGTGGACAAGGCTTCCCATGCCGCCGATGTCCGCGCCCAGATAGAATTTTACTGCGTGAACGGGACATTCCTTTATGCAGGAAGTGCAGCCCCAGCAGTCCTTGGGATATTTTATGTAAGCCTTTTTGTTTTCAAGCTTGATCAGGCTTCCGGGGCAGACTATCGAGCATCTGCCGCAGCCCACGCATTTTTCGCTGTCAATGGCTATGCTCATAGCTTTGTCCCTCCTTTACAAGCTCCCTCAGGATCATTTTTATCTCTCCGTTTTCCATGACGGAGTTAACATAGCAGTGAAAATCCTTATCATTTCTATCTGGATAGTCAAGATTCTCTGCGAAGCTGTGCCATCTGGTTTCATGCCGTGCTTTAAGATGTGCGATAAGGCTCCTGCACACGGTCAGCCGTTCGCGCAGCTCATAGATGAACATCAGCTCGTGATAGTCGTCGGCGTGAAGCTTATCGGAAAGGGTCTGCAGTCTGACTATCTTTTCATCGGCGAGATCGAGCTGCTTTTCGTTGAAGCGGTAATTGGTCCTGATGCCGCCCGCGTAGGAATCCATGACGGTCTGCATTGCCTCCTCAAGCTGTTCATATGTAAACTGTCTGTTCTTTTGGGAGAGGAATCTCTCCGCTTCGGCAAGACGGGTCTTCTCTTCCTCTTCGGGCACAGCTCCTGCGGTGTTTTTCTCTATATATTCCGCAGCGGCAAGAGCGGCAATTTCGCCCTCTGCAAGAGCGCCTGTGACGTATTTCTGCGGACAGCCTCCCACAACATCTCCTGCGGCGAAGAGCCCGTGTATAGTAGTCTCCCGCTTGGAGTCCACCCAGTAACCGCTGGCTGTATGACCGCCCACTATGTACGGCTCGGTGCCCTCTATCTCCACATTTTGCGAAGAGGGGAGCTTACCGCTTTCTATCCACTTAATGGTCTGAGATGGTGCCATGTTAAGGTATGCCTTTAGCAGAGATTCGTCCTGTTCGGGGGTGATGCCCTCGGTTTTCAGATAGCAGGGACCTCTTCCCTCTATATTTTCGGTAACTGTTCCGTAAACTCTCTGAGAGGTGGTGATGCCGTACTTTCCCTCGTAATTCTCGCCGAGAGAATTTATCTGCTTCGCGCCCACTCCCTGTGCGAGAGTCCCCGTGGGAGCGATGGTGTCCTTGCAGCGCAGTGCGATGAACCGCATTTCAAATGTAGTCATTTCTGCACCCGAGCGGATACCCATTGCATAGCCCGCGCCTGTGTTGAAGGGAGGATACCACATCTTATGACGGGAAAATCCGGGATTGTTGGGCTTGTAAAGACCTGCCGCGCCGCCTGTTGCGACGATGACAGCCTTTGCTTCAATTGTGTAGAATACGCCGCTGTCGATACCGAAGCCGAAGGCTCCGTTAATTTTGTTGTCACTGACGGAAAAGTCTGTAATGTTAACGCGGTTCATGACGGCAACATTCGGCAGACCTGTCACTGCATCCGCAAGTATGGGCTTGATATTCTCGCCGTTTATCTTAAGATTGCGGGCTCCTCTGGCGACGTACTTTCCGTTTTCGTCTTTGAGGATAACAAGTCCCAGCTTTTCAAGGCGCTCCGTAACGGAGTTGAGTCGCTCGGACATTGTCAGCAGCAGATCGCCGCGGACGATATCCTCCGCGTCTTTGCGGGCGTAATCCACGTAATCCTGCGGAGTATGTCCATCTGTTATATAGGCGTTTAGCGCGTTTACACCCGCAGCAAGGCAGCCGCTGCGCTTGATGTTCGCCTTTTCACAGATAAGCACCCTCGCGTCCGAATTTTCGGCGAGGGTAAGTGCCGCATAGCACCCCGCAGTCCCTCCGCCGATTATCAGTATATCAGTTGAGATTCTCTCGGTTTTCATAGTTGGTGTTCTCCGGTTATTTTAAAATGTTTGAGTCTGTAAGTATCTTCTTACGGATCCGATGCAGTTTGCGCCGTCCGAGGCTGCAGTTATGACCTGTCTGAGCGCCTTTGTGCGGACGTCTCCTGCGGCGAACAATCCCTTTGCGGAGGTGACGCCGTCCTCGCCTGCGATAACATAGCCGTTCTTGTCAAGATCGGCGATGCCATGAAGAATATCCGTATTCGGGATACTTCCCACAGCAGTGAATGAACCGCTTACGGGCAGCAGCTTTTCCTCGCCGTCCTGCGAGTATTTTATGCCTGTCAGCAGCTTTTCTCCGATAAATTCAACGGGAACTGCATTCAGGATAAGCTCGATATTATCCTTTTGGCGGACCTTTTCCTGCAATGCTTCATTTGCGCGGAACTCGCTGCGGCGATGAATGATATACACCCTTTCCGCAATATCCGACAGATAAAGCGCGTCTGACAGTGCAGTATCTCCGCCGCCGATAACGGCAGCCCTTTTATCCTTGTAGAATGCACCGTCGCATACTGCGCAGTAGGATATCCCTCTTGCGGAGAACTCCTGCTCGCCCTTGATATTCAGTCTGCGGCGGTAGGTGCCTGCGGCGTATATTATCGTTTTTGCGGAAAGAGCTTTTCCGTCCGCAAAGGAAACGGTATATATGCTGTCGGAGAAGGTTATCCTCTCCGCTTCGCCCTCGAAAAATTCCGTGCCCAGCTCCTCGGCGTGAGAGCGGAATTTTTCGCCTAAGTCGTAGCCCGATTCGCCGAACAGTCCGGGATAATTATCCACGCGGCTGCTTTCGGCTATCTGACCCGTACCCATATATTCCTTTTCGGCGACTATCGCTTTCAGCTGTGCTCTCTGCGCATATATCGCCGCGGACAGTCCCGCAGGACCGCTTCCTATGATAATAACGTCGTATAAGCTTTCAGTCTTCAATTATAAGCTGCTCCTTTTCGGAAGTTTTGGGATCTTCGCCCGTTATCTTAAACGAGTTAAGAACGGGATCGTCTCTGTTCATAAGAGAGAGTATCATATAGCTTGCCTTGCTGTCAAATGCCAGCCGCTTATCCTCGTCGGAGGGACGGGAAGGGGATTCGGGGTGGGAATGCCAGTTGCCCAGAGGTGTGATACCCTTCGCACGCATGTCCTTTATTGCAGCAAGCTGTTCCTTGGGGTCAAGGGAAAAATGCTCGTTGGACTTGTCGATGTTTGTGAGAAGATAGACCTCCCTGATCACCTTATCCTCGCCGTCAACAGTTCCTGCGATAAGACCGCATGCCTCGCTGGGGAGCTCCTTTTCGGCGTGAGCGAGCATCTTCTCGAAATCGGATCTTTTTAAAGTTATCATATCATTCAGCCTCGTTTGTGAGATGTACTCCGTCGCACTCTGCCTGCTCGTAGTCGATAAGCTCGGTGATGGTGGGGTGCTCTCCGCATACTGCACAGTGAGATGTATCCTTGGGGAGCTTTATCTTGCGGAATTCCATGGTGAGCGCGTCATATGTGAGAAGATATCCTGTGAGCAGCTCGCCCTGTCCGATGATGTACTTGACAGCTTCCATAGCCTGCAGGCTTCCGATAACGCCTCCCATTGCGCCGATAACGCCTGCCTGCTTGCAGGTGGGAACAGCGTCCTTCGGAGGCGGCTCCTTGAATACGCAGCGGTAGCAGGGACCCTGACCGGGAACGTATGTCATGAGCTGACCCTTGAAGCGGATTATGCCCGCATGAGAGAAGGGCTTTTTCGCCATGACGCAGGCGTCGTTGATAAGGAACTTGGCAGGGAAATTATCGGTGCCGTCGATGATGAAATCGTAGTCCTTTATCAGATCGAGGATATTATCCGAGGAAACGAAGGTGCGGTATGTATTTACGGTCACATCGGGATTTATCGCGTTCATGGTCTCTTTAGCGGACTGGACCTTTGCCTTGCCGATGTCGTTGGTGGTGTGGATGACCTGTCTCTGGAGATTGGACAGATCAACTTCATCCGCGTCGGCGATGCCGATAGTACCCACGCCCGCAGCGGCAAGATACAATGCCGCAGGAGCGCCCAGACCGCCTGCTCCGATGATGAGGACCTTTGCGTTGAGAAGCTTTTTCTGTCCCTTAGCGCCGACCTCCTTTAAGATTATGTGACGTGAATAGCGTTCAAGCTGTTCGTTTGTAAAAGCCATTGTAAGATTCTCCTTTGTTTCGGTATGTAATTATCTGCAGCCGCCGCCCATGAAGTAAAGGAATTCCACATTGTCCGATTCCTTTAAAACGGTGGTATCGAAGGTGCCGCTCTCAACGAATTCCTCGTTGATGGAAACGGTCACATACTGAGGAGTCTCCACCTTTTCCTGTTCGATAAGCTCGCTGACGGTGATACCGTCCTTAACTTCCTTTTTCTCGCCTGCTACTGTGATCAACATGATTATTTCTCCTTATTTCAGTTTATCTATGATATCGGTGATGACCGATTTTTTTACTGCGCCCGTAATGCGTTCCTCTTCCTTTCCGTCCTTGAAGAAGATGAGCGTGGGCGCTGCGGAAACGCCGTATTTTTCGGCAAGCTCTCCGTCGAAGTTTATATTTATTTTTGCCAGCTTCAGGTCGGGATATTCCTCCTCAATTTCTGCCAGCACAGGGGACATTCGTTTGCAGGGCACGCAGCTGTCGGAGTAGAAATCCGCCGCCGTCACGCCGCTGCTTTGTAATACCTCGCTGTCAAAGCTTTCGGTGTTTACACGTATCGGCATATCAGTCACCGACCTTTTCAACTATAAGAGTATATGTGCCGTCCTCATTGTCGGTGAGTTTCAGAATTTTGTGTCCCTCTTCCTTGATGCTTCTGGGGACGTTCTGCACAGGCTCACCGTCATTCATTTTTATGGAGAGTATCTGTCCCTCGTCCAGTTCTTCAAGAGCGACCTTTGCCTTTACAAAGGTGGTGGGGCACACCACGTCGGTGATATCCACCGTATCGTCTATTTTAAAATCAGCCATTGTAAACCTCCAGAATTTTTTCATTAAATTTTTCTCTGCCTACTCTGTCGATGGTGAACTTGAAGCGCTCGCCGGGGTTTGCATTTTCTCCGAAGAATTTTATAGCGGCGTCGCATATTTCAAGGAGCTTGTCGTGGTCCTCGATAAAGGGAACAACGGTCTCGCCCTTGTTTATCTGATTGCCGAAAAGTCCGCCGAAGGAAACGATATATCCGTGAGTTTCCTCCCATGCGTCGGTGGGACATGATTTGCAGCACCGTCCGCAGAAATTGCACTTGTCATAATCCACGGAAATTTTGCCGTTATCAAGAGTGATAGCCTCGCTTCTGCAGGCCTTGACGCATACTCCGCAGGAAATGCAGTCTTTTTCACGCCATGCGACCTTAATGCCGCCCTTGATGCCCACGTCGTTTTCCTCGGATTTAAGGCAGTTGTTTTGACAGCCTGTGATGCCGAACTTGAACTTGTGGGGGAGCTCACGGGCAAAATATCTGTCGTCCAGCTCCTTTGCCAGAGCGTATGTATAAATACAGCCGCTGGGACATATCGCCGCGCCCTGACAGGCGGTTATCGTTCTGACTCTGGGACCGCATACGCCCGGCTCAACATCGCCCTCGGCAAGTGCAGCCTTTACGCTGTCGATATCGTCCAGCTTGATAAAGGGTATCTCCACGCTCTGACGTGATGTCAGATGAACATGACCGTCGCCGAACTTATCAGCCACCTCGGCAATTTTTGCAAGCTGCTTTGCGGAAAGATTTCCTCCCACGACTCTGAGTCTGAGAGAGAAGTTGTTTTTCTGTTTTTGCCGCATGAAGCCGCCTTTTTTTAAAGTCGAATAATCCACTGCCATTGTAATATCCTCCGTATCATAAATTATCTATCGCATTTTTAAAATCGGAAATAAGGTCGTCAATATCTTCAATGCCTATGCTTATCCTGATGGTGTCCTCGTACACACCTGCGTTGAGCTTCTGTTCCTCGGTGGAGTGAGTATAGATCGTGCTTGCAGGGTGTATCACAAGAGTCCTGACATCGCCGATGTTGGTGGCGTTTATTGCGTATTTCAGCTGATTTATCAGTCTGAAAGCTCTTTCCTTGCTG
>JBJESJ010000111.1:0-30849 GCA_051882725.1 Oscillospiraceae bacterium | reverse complement strand
GGATATCTTCGGTATGGCGGAGAAAAACTCCACGCCCTCGTCCACGGTCATTTCCAGCACATCGTAAATGGACTTGCCATTGTATTTCACTTCAAGGGTCTCGCGGTTGTAGCGCTGTCCCTTGCAGACCTCGCAGGGAACATACACATCGGGCAGGAAGTGCATTTCTATCTTGATGATGCCGTCGCCCTGACAGGACTCACAGCGTCCGCCCTTAATGTTGAAGGAGAATCTTCCGCTGGTATAGCCCCTCATTTTCGCGTCGCCGGTCTCGGCGAAAATGTCGCGGATATCATTGAAAACACCCGTATACGTGGCAGGATTCGACCTCGGAGTACGTCCGATAGGCGACTGGTCTATATCTATGACCTTATCCAGATATTCCAGTCCCTCCATTGCCTTGAAGCTGCCCGGGCGCACCTTTGCACGGTTGAGCTTTCCCGCCAGATTTTTATAGAGTATCTCGTTAACAAGGGAGGATTTTCCCGAGCCGGATACACCCGTCACACAGGTGAACGTTCCGAGAGGTATCTCCACGTCGATGTTTTTCAGATTATGCTCCGCAGCGCCGATGATACGCAGGAAATTGCCATTTCCCTTCCGCCTTTCCTCGGGAACGGGTATCCTCCGCTTTCCGCTGAGATACTGTCCCGTAATGGAGCGCTCGCAGCTCATGATATCGTCAAGAGTGCCCGCAGCCACTATCTCGCCGCCGTGGACTCCCGCATAGGGACCGATATCCACGATATAGTCCGCAGCGCGCATGGTGTCCTCGTCGTGCTCCACCACGATAAGGGTATTCCCCAGATCGCGGAGCCGCCTCATGGTAGCGATCAGCTTGTCATTGTCCCGCTGATGAAGCCCGATAGACGGCTCATCGAGAATGTACAATACTCCCATGAGGGACGAGCCTATCTGCGTAGCAAGGCGTATACGCTGGCTCTCGCCGCCGCTGAGTGTGCCCGCCGCTCTGGACAGGGTCAGGTAATCCAGTCCCACGCTCTTCAAGAAGCCCAGACGGGAGCGTATCTCCTTGATTATCCTCTCGCCGATAAGGGCTTCGCGCTCGGTGAGCTGTAAATTATCGAAAAAGTCAAGGCAGTCCGCCACCGACTTATCGGTCAGGTCAGCGATATTTATCCCGCCCACGGTCACCGCAAGGCTTTCCCTTTTCAGACGCTTTCCGTGACAGTCGGGACATTCCTCCTCGGTCATAACGTCCTGTATCTCGGCGCGGCTGAACTCGGAATTGGTCTCCTTAAAGCGCCTTTCAAGATTATGGACGATGCCCTCGAACGGCTGATGAAATGTTCCCCCGCCGTACATTTCCGCACGATGGAGAGTAAGCTTCACATCCCCCGTGCCGTACATCAGCGAATCCACAAAGCCTTCGGGAAGCTCGCTGACGGGAATATCTATGGAGGTCTTGTAATACTCGGCAAGTCCGCGGTAGTACATCATCGCAAAGGAATTTTCATCGGTGGTGTTCCAGCCCATTGCCTTGACCGCTCCCTGCTTTAAGGACAGCTCTCTGTTGGGGATTATAAGCTCCGGGTCTATCCGCGTAAAGGAGCCCAGTCCCGTACATTTTTCGCAGGCTCCGAAGGGATTGTTGAAGGAGAACATTCTCGGGGTCAGCTCCTCCACGGAGATGTTGTGCTCGGGGCAGGCGTAGTTCTGCGAGAAGAATATCTCCTCGCCGCCGACAACGTCCACGATAAGCACGCCTCCCGACAATGCGAGGACCGTCTCGATACTGTCGGCAAGACGTCCCTGAATGCTGTCCTTTACGGAAAGACGGTCGACTACTGCTTCGATGCTGTGCTTTTTGTTCTTTTCAAGCTTTATCTCCTCGGAGATATCGTATATGATGCCGTCCACACGGACGCGGACATAGCCCGATTTTTTAGCCTGTTCCAGCACCTTGACGTGTTCGCCCTTTTTTCCTCTGACAAGGGGAGCCAGGAGCTGTATCCTCGTTCCTTCGGGGAGATTCATTATTTGGTCTACTATCTGATCCACCGACTGCTGCTTTATTTCCCTGCCGCAGACGGGGCAGTGAGGGATACCTATCCGCGCATACAGCAGACGGAGATAGTCATATATCTCGGTGACAGTTCCCACGGTGGAACGGGGATTTCTCGAAGTAGTTTTCTGGTCGATGGAGATCGCGGGAGAAAGTCCCTCGATAGAGTCCACGTCGGGCTTTTCCATCTGTCCCATGAACATTCTCGCATAGGAGGAAAGGCTCTCCATATATCTTCTCTGCCCGTCGGCAAAGATAGTATCAAATGCAAGGGAGGACTTTCCAGAGCCGGACAGTCCGGTCATCACGATAAGGCTGTCACGGGGCAGCTCAAGGCTGACATTTTTCAGATTATGCTCTCTTGCGCCCTTAATTACGATCTTATTCTTCTTGTCCATATTATGCAACGCTATGATAAGCGTACTCCTTTCACAACTCTGTGATTCATTATAGCACATATGTTTTATAATGTCAATAGATAGATGAAAAAATCTGCGGAAACACCGCGAAAACTGATGAAGAAATAATTGACATTTTTCGGGTTTTGTGATATAATGGTATAGTCTCACTTACGGGACGATGATATGGTAATTATGGAGGATTTATAATGAAACTGCTTAAAAAAACTGCTGCGGCGGCAATAGCACTGCTCACTGCTGCGTCCTGCGCATTTTCTGTGTGCACATTCGCTTATGATGATACTGACTTCATTGTTGAGGACGAAGAGGTTGAAGAGGAAGTTCCCGTATACGAGTACAACTTTTTTACCGACTCTTACTACCTGACTATGGATTTCTCCGAGGATATCGCTCCCGAAATTTCCGCAGAGACTAAGTCGAAAAAGGTTTTCGTTCAGTGGACTAAAATATACGGCGCTGACGGCTACAGGATATACAAATACGACAGCACTAAGAAAAAATACGTGCTCCTTGAGGATATAGAAGACAGCTGGCAGAACTATTACTATGACCTCGATGTGGAATCCCTTACCGAGTACAGCTACAAGGTGCGCGCATATCAGAACATCGGTGATGATAAGATATACAGCCTCTCGTCGGAGGCTTGTACGGTAAGGTCGGGGCTGCTCTCCGTGAGCTTATCCGCCGCCGCAGGCTCGAAGTCGGTGCGGGTCAGCTGGGACGCAGACGAGGCTGCCGACGGCTATGAGGTATTCTACTCCAAGCAGAAGCTTAAAAGCTCGGACAGCGTCTATATGATCTACAGCGCTTCGGGAAGCTCCTTCGATTTCGGAAACAGCGGTGATGTCACCTTCAAGCCCCTTAAAAGGACTGAGAAAACCTCCCTTGCCATAAAAAAGGAATCGGGATATAAATACTATTTCAAGGTGAGAAGCTACAAGACCGTAAACGGCAAAAAGATATACAGCGATTATTCCGACATTGTGACCTCAACAAGCGCTGCTGCTCTTGTGAACGGCTATCCCGCAAAGGGGAAAAGCTCCTTTGATGTGGTCTCCTACCGCAGCGATATCAATGAATGGAAAATGAGCATCTCCGAAAACGACAAGAAGCTCATGAAGCAGTTCGCCAAGGAGCATTTCACCGATGATATGACTGCCTACGACAAGATAATATATCTCTCCGAGTACATACACAACGAGGTGGACTATGTATACGGCGACGATTTCAACGCTTTGTCGGGTCTCTCCCCCGTTGAAGCTGTTTTCAGCAGGCATAAGGGACAGTGCTATCAGTATAACGGAGCATTTGCTGCATTTATGACATATATGGGCTATGATGTGCGTCTGGTGGCAGGCTACCGCGGCACAGGCTCAGACAATATGTGGAGCCATTACTGGTGCGAGATATGTCTTGACGGAAAATACTACATCATGGACGCAGGCAACAAAAAGGACGGTCTTTACAACGTATTTGTCCCCTATGAATGTGCCTCTAAGTATATGAAGGACGGCAAGGTGCTCTCAAAATCACCGACCGCCTGAATCAGTTAACAGTTATCAGCAGACAATTGATAATTGGTCATGCTTTTTTACCCGCAGGCTTTCAGCTTGCGGGTGATTTTTTGTGCTGCTTTTTATGTTGACTTATGTGCGTTTTTGAGGTATAATATGAACAGTAAAAGAACAAACCATACGTGTAAAAAGGAGGAACCTACTTGAAAAAAACAGACATTATAGCCGAGCTGAAAAAGCTTGAACCGAAAAATTTTCTTTTCCTTGCGATAGCGGGACTTATCAACGCTTTCGGCGTGACGGTGTTCATCTCGCCCGTGGGACTGTACGACAGCGGCATATCGGGAACGTCTATCTTCGCGGAACAGCTTACTCCCGAAGTTTTTTCCCTGTCCTTCTTCCTGCTGATACTGAATATCCCGCTGTTTCTCATCGGCTATAACCGGCAGGGTCCGGGATTTACGGTATACGCCTGCTTTGCGGTAATATGCTACTCATTTTTTGCGTGGATAATAACCGATGTGCTGCCTGTGGACGTGTCGGTAGCCTCCCCGCTGGCGGAGACCGACCTTTTCCTGTGCGCGCTGTTCGGCGGAGTCATCTCGGGTATCGGAAGCGGTCTTGCAATTCGCTTCGGCGGAGCGATGGACGGCATTGAAGTTCTTGCGGTCATCTTCTCAAAAAAGCTGGGCATAACTGTGGGCACCTTTGTTATGGGATATAATATTATCCTGTACATCATCATCGGAATTGTCAACGGCAGCTGGATACTTCCCCTGTATTCGATAGTGACCTATGCAGCGGCTATCAAGGTAGTAGACTTCATCGTCGAGGGTCTTGACCGCGGAAAGGCTGCATTCATCGTCACCGAAAAGGGCAGCGATATCTGTGCGGAGCTTTCCGAGGAATTCAAGTGCGGCATAACCATTCTGAAGGCTCACGGCTTCTATTCCGACTCCGAAAAGCAGATGCTGTACATAGTGATAAACCGCTTTCAGATACGCCGCCTGAAGGAGCTTGTCCACACCACCGACCCACTGGCATACATCACCATAAACGATGTAGCGGACGTGTTCTCGGCTGCAAGCGAATAACAATGAATGTTAGCCGACATCGATCAGCTATTAGCTATTTACTCTTCACTCTTCAATGATCTCAAAGAATATTCTTTCCTTTTGGAGCATATAATTCTATCAGATGTTCTGAATAACAATGTATATCGGAAAGGAAAGGTAACAAAATGAAAAAATATCTGCCGGAGGGAATACTATACTGCACCGCTGAAAACAAGCTTGCCCTGAGCAGCGCGGCGGAGCTTGAAGAGGCGGCGAAAAGCGGTCGGATACTTGAAGCGAGAGTTTCCGTCTGCACGGGCGAACACGACCTTATCGTGGAGCTGCCCTGCATGAAGGGCATTATCCCCCGCGAGGAGGGCGCGCTCGGCATCGCGGACGGCTCTACCCGCGATATCGCACTTATCACCAAGGTCAACAAGCCCGTGTGCTTCAAGGTGATGTCCGTTACCGCCGATGAGAATGGTCAGCCTGTGGCGTATCTTTCAAGACTGGCAGCGCAGCTGGAATGTATGGAAAACTACATCAGCCGCCTTTCGCCCGGGGATATTATCCCTGCAAGAGTGACGCATTTAGAACAGTTCGGCGCATTTGTGGATATCGGCTGCGGCATATCCTCGCTGGTGCCTATCGACGCCATATCAATATCGAGGATATCTCACCCGTCGGACAGATTCTACAACGGCGAGGATATAAAGGTCATAGTCAAGGGCTTTTCCGACGGCAGAGTATGGCTCTCCCACAAGGAGCTTCTCGGCACATGGGAGGAAAATGCTGCAATGTTTTCCGCAGGCGAGACCGTTTCGGGAGTTATCCGCTCGGTGGAAAGCTACGGCATCTTCGTGGAGCTTACCCCCAATCTTGCGGGACTTGCGGAGCCCAAGGCGGGAGTCCGTCCCGGACAGCAGGCAGGAGTTTACATAAAGGCTCTGATACCCGAAAAGATGAAGGTCAAGCTGATTATTGTAGACGTGTTCGACAGTGTGAGGGTCCCGGGGAATATCAACTATTTTATCGACAGCGGGAAGATCTCCCACTGGAAATACTCCTCGGAGGGCTCGGAGAGGGTCATTGAATCGTATTTTAATTGATATTTGACAGAAAAGCAGCGGCTGCCCGTAAAGGACAGCCGCTGCGTATTTTATTTAACAGTCATATAAGCGAAAGCTTATCAAAGGACAATTTCCCTCCGAATATATCCAGTGCGCTTCCCACGGTAAAGTCCACATGACCCTTTCCGAGTGTGCGCAGCTTCTCGATATCCTCGTAAGAGCCGATACCTCCCGCATAGGTGGATGGGATATCATTAAGCTCTCCCAGCACAGCGGCTATGTTTTCCTCTATGCCCTTAGCCTTGCCCTCAGCGTCCACCGCATGGACAAGGAACTCGTCACAGTAGGAGGACAGCATTTCCAGCGAAGCCTTGTTGACGGTCACCCCGGTGAATTTCTGCCAGCGGTCGGTGACGATATAATACTCTCCGTCCCGCTTCCGACAGGACAGATCCAACACAAGATGCTCCCTGCCAGCCGCAGCCTTCAGCTTTTCCAGCCGCTCAAAGGATATCTCCCCGTCCCTGAAAACATAGGACGTGACGATAACATGGCTTGCTCCCGCCTCCAGAAACTCCGCAGCATTTTCGGCAGTTATCCCGCCGCCTATCTGCAAGCCGCCCCTGTACTCCGACAGAGCGGAGATCGCCTGCTTTTTGTCCGCTTCGTAATACTCCGAGCCGACGGGATTCAGCATGATGATATGCCCTCCCGAAAGCCCTCTGCTTTTATAAAGTCGGGCATAATATCCGCCGTCGTACTCGGAAACGTAATTTTCCTCGGCAAAGCTGTTCTTGTCGGAAAGACTTCCTCCCACTATCTGCTTCACTCTGCCGTTATGTATATCAATGCATGGACGAAATCTCATTGGTTATTCTCCGGTTTCTTCATAATGTCGGGGTCCTTGTTCTTTTTGTCCTTATACAGCGCAGAATCCGCCTTATCCATATAATCGCGGATGCTTATATCCGCCTTGCACTCGAAGGTGTATACGCCCACGCTCATGCAGACGTTGTAGGGCTTATCAGACTGCCTGTTATGCTCTGCGGCGATAGCCTTGATCCTCGCGGGGATATCCTTGATGATACCCGACATTTCGGGCGTAACTACGGCAAATGCCGCAAATTCGTCTCCGCCGATGCGTGCCACGATATCCGAATCACGGAGAGCCTTTTTCAGATATATCGCCGAAGTGCGGATAGCATAATCTCCGTCGTCATGACCGAAGGTATCGTTTATCTTCTTGAGATTGTCAAGGTCGCCGAAAATAAGCACGCCCACCTTGCCCTTGTTGACCTCGTTGTGGATAACGTCGTCGGCGTATTTATAGAAGCCGCGGCGGTTGAACACACCCGTAAGCTCATCGGACATGGAGATCTTATTGAGCATAGTATTCTTGTTCTGGATAAGCTGGATAGAGCCTTCCAGCCGCTTTACAAGTCCCGTCAGCTTGATAGCCGTGCAGACCTGCGGCGCGGTGGAGTACACGAACTGGAAATACTCGGGGTCCAAATCACAGAGCATCAGACCGTACTGCTCCTCGTTGCTGTACAGCGGCGAAAGCACCATAGTGCACCTTGTATCCGCGGGGGTATACTTATTGTTGGCATATTCGGTCCATGGAATTATCTGTTCATCGCCCTTGGGAGTATACAGCATATCTCCCACATGATAGGATTTGAGATACAGCTTTTCGGGCTGACTCCACTGGGAGTTGGGGGGATTTATGATAGGCTTTTCATACACGTAGATGTACGAACTGCGCACATGTATCCTGTGAAGGTTATTGGTTATGGAATTGAAGCACTGCTCCTCGTCCTCCATGAACATGATCATATCCTTGGCGATATTGCTTATGAGGAAGGTGCAGAGCGAATCGTCCGCCTGACGGACATAGAACCAGCTCAGCATAAAATCGGTGACTGCGCGGTTGAACTGTTCAAACATATGGATTATCTTTATCTGCTTGGAGTGGATATTCCCCACCAGATCCATGCAGATCTTCTCCGCCGCGTCCAGCATATTGAGAACGATATCATGCCCGATGATATTCACGTTATCGTCGAGAACGTCCTTGAACTCACCGATAAGCTTTTCCTCGGGAAGCTCTCCACCCCCGGCGGAAGCGGTGAACACATTGGAAAAGAAGGCTGACAGTCTCTCGCGGATATTTCTCCCCTTGGCGCTGACGTCGGTCCCCGCAAGGATATTTACGATAGTGCGGGCAGTCTCCTCGGTAGACATGTTCTTCACGATAGCGCTGAGTCTGGAGCTGTCCCCGGAGATCATTCCGCAGCCGCAGGAGCTTCTGATAACAAGACCCGACTGCAGCTCTTCGCTGGCGGGAGCATTTCCGCTTTTTATCCACTTAACGAGCCGTTCAACGGCAGCATATCCCAGAATAGACGCGTCTGCCCTGACAGTGGTGAGCATGGGCAAAAGACTCATAGCCACCTCGGAATCGTCGTAGCCTGTGATGATGATATCCTTTCCGGGCTCAAGCCCTCTGCTGCGGACAGCCTTATAGCCGCCTATGCACATCTGGTCGTTGGCGAAGCAGATAGCGTCAAGCTTTTTGCCGCAGTTATCGAGAAGATCCAGCACTGTTTGCTCGGAATACTCGGAAAAATTGCCGTAGGCTATCATAGATTCGTCGTATTCAAGATCGTTTTCGAGCATTGCGTCGCGGTACGCCTGAAGTCTTGACTGAGCGTCCTTGTTATTCTTCGGACCGCTGACGAAGGCGATATTTTTACAGTTATGCTCGGACACAAGATGATTTACGATAAGCTTGATGCCGTCGCTTCCGTATCTTAAGCAGGGATATCCCCTCACCTCGTTCTCGAGAGTAAGAACGGGCATGCCCTCAAACTGGTCAACAAATCCCTTGAATTCCTCATTGGAAATAAACTGCCCGATAGTTGCGGCGGAAATTATAACTCCGTCAAGGATGCCGGGTCCGGCGTAATTATACAGAACATTATTCTGATATTCATAAACGGTATGCTTCTGGTCAAAATAATCTCCTCCGAGAGACCTTCCCGGAAAAAATATAATATTAACGCCCAGATCCTCTGCCGCTTCAGACGCACCCTTTACTATCGGTCTGGAGTAATCATTTTCCAGATGATGAATCATAAGTCCGATCGTAAGTCTGTTGTCCATTACCAATACAGCTCCTTTTACGAATTTCTACCACACATGAGGGCAATACTCACTTGTATACATTATACAATATTTTTCGGCAAATTTCAAGCTTCCGTCGTTAAAAAATCCATATTTTAAAATTTTCGTTAGCGCGTACAAAAAATATTGACTTATTTTATCAAAATGATATAATAGAAGTATAGCAACAATACGGGAAAAAGGAAGGAATGATCGGAAATATGAAAAAAATACGCTGGGGGATATTCGGCACGGGAGCAATAGCACACACCTTCTCCGAAGCATTGTCAAAATGTGAGGATGCCGAGCTGTGTGTCATCTCCTCCCGCAGCGAGGAAAAGGCCAAGGCATTTGCCGCAAAGTACGGCTTCAAAAAAGCCTACGGCAGCTATGAGCTTCTCGCCGCTGACCCTGAGGTGGATATCGTGTACATAGCTACTCCCATGAGCAGCCACTATGATGATGTTATGCTCTGTCTGCGCCGCGGAAAGAACGTGCTCTGTGAAAAGGCAGTCACGCTCAATCAGTGGCAGCTGGACGATATACTCACCCTTGCACGGGAAAAGCGGCTTTTCTTCATGGAAGCGATGTGGCTGAAATGCCGTCCCTCATACCTGAAGGCAAAGGAATGGGTGCAGTCGGGCAGGATCGGCAAGGCAAAGGCTGTCAGAGCGGAGTTCTGCAACACCGTCCCTGTGGATATGAACAGCAGACTTTTCCGTCTCGACTGCGGCGGAGGCTCTCTCCTTGACCTTGCGGTATATCCGCTGACACTCGCGGCGGATTTTCTCGGCAACTATCCCTGCGAGATAACAAGCTCCGCAGTCATGGGCGATATGGGCATTGACCTTACCGACCTTATCCACCTGACCTACGCGGACGGCTCCCATGCGTCGGTGACGGCAAGCATGCAGATAATCTCGGACAAGTCCGCTTCGGTGATAGGCACCGACGGCTTCATCATCTTTGACAACGGCTTTGTGTGGTCCTGCGGTATCACTCTTTATGACAAAAACGGCGTAAAGCTGGACCGCTTCGAATACCGGAACGACATCAACGGCTACGAATACGAGATACGCGAAGCAATGCGCTGCCTTTCGGAGGGGCTGACGGAAAGCCCGCTGGTAAAGCACTGCGACACCGAAGCCGTTATGAAGATAATGGACAGCTGCCGCGAGCAGTGGGGCTTCACCTACCCCGAAGAGTAGTCGGTCAACAGCTGACAGTAAATAGTTGACAATTAATAATTGATAATTATTGGCTGACAAGGACGGTGTATACTCTTCTTCATTTAATTTTCACAAATATTTCATCAATTGTTACTATATTGTACTTTTTCTTTCAATTATTTGTGTTATCATAATAGTTGACAAATCAGGAGCTGACAGCTAATTGTTATCAGCTCTATCACAAAGGAGGACATCTATATGAATATGCAGAAGCTTACAAAAAAATCACTGGAAGCTGTAGATTCGGCACAGAGCAAAGCGATAGAATATCAGAACATGAACATCGCCCCCGAACATATGCTGTACGCACTTGTGGATCAGGACAACGGACTGATACCTCAGCTTCTTTCAAAGCTGGGCGCAGAGCCTGATGCTGTCAAGGCACAGACCGAAAAGCTCATCGAGGAGATACCCCGCGTTACAGGCAGCGGAAGAGATATGAATACGGTTTACATCTCCACCGACTGCGAGCGCTGCTTCAACGCCGCAGAGGCAGAGGCTAAGCGCATGGGCGACGAGTATGTGTCCGTGGAGCATCTTTTCATGGGGATACTCTCCGACGGCGGCGACAAGCTCAAAAAGCTGTTCAAGTCCTACGGCATAGATAAAAATTCGTTCCTCAAGGCGCTCTCCGAGGTCAGAGGAAATCAGCGGGTCACAAACGATTCCCCTGAGGACACCTACGATGTTCTCAAAAAGTACGGTCAGGACTTGGTCGCTCTTGCCAAGAACAACAAGCTTGACCCTGTTATCGGACGTGATACCGAAATAAGAAACGTTATCCGCATACTGTCCAGAAAGACCAAGAACAACCCTGTGCTCATCGGTGAGCCCGGCGTCGGAAAAACTGCCATTGCCGAGGGTCTGGCACAGCGTATCGTCCGCGGAGACGTGCCCGACAATCTGAAGGACAGAAAGCTGTTCTCGCTGGATATGGGCGCGCTCATTTCAGGCGCAAAGTTCAGAGGCGAATTTGAAGAGCGTCTGAAAGCCGTACTCAACGAGGTCAAGAAGTCCGAGGGAAAGATAATCCTCTTCATAGACGAGCTCCACACCATCGTCGGAGCGGGCAAGACCGACGGCGCAATGGACGCGGGAAATCTTTTAAAGCCCATGCTTGCCCGCGGCGAGCTCCACTGCATCGGCGCAACTACACTGAACGAATATCATCTGTATATCGAGAAGGACCCTGCTCTTGAAAGACGTTTTCAGCCCGTCATGGTCCCCGAGCCTACCGTCGAGGACTCCATCACTATCCTCAGAGGACTTAAAGAACGCTACGAGGTCTTCCACGGCGTTAAGATACAGGACAGCGCACTTATCACTGCGGCTGTGCTGTCTAACCGCTATATATCCGACCGTTTCCTGCCCGATAAGGCTATCGACCTTGTGGACGAGGCATGCGCGCTGATACGCACCGAGATGAACTCCATGCCCACCGAGCTGGACGATATCTCCCGCAGGATAATGCAGAAGGAGATAGAGGAAACTGCACTCAAAAAGGAGGACGACAAGCTTTCCAAGGAAAGCCTTGCGGAAACTCAGAAGGAGCTCGCAGACCTTCGGGCGGAATTCAGCGAGATGAAGGCAGGCTGGGAAGCAGAGAAATCAGCTATCGCAAGGATACAGACCCTCCGCGAGGAAATAGAAAAGACCAACGGCGAGATAGCCTCCGCAGAGCGCGGCTACGACCTTGACAAGCTGGCAGAGCTGAAATACGGCAGACTGCCCCAGCTGCGCAAGGAGCTGGAGGAAGCCGAGGACGCCGCCGAGAAGAGCAAGGGAAACAGTCTGCTCCGCGACAAGGTCACCGATGAGGAGATAGCCCGCATCGTAGGCAGATGGACGGGTATCCCCGTTACAAAGCTCATGGAGGGCGAACGTGAGAAGCTCATGTCGCTGGAAAATATCCTCCACGAGAGAGTCATCGGTCAGGACGAAGCCGTTACCAAGGTCACGGAGTCTATCCTCCGCAGCCGTGCGGGCATTCAGAATCCTAACCGTCCCTTAGGCTCTTTCCTGTTCATGGGACCCACGGGCGTCGGCAAGACAGAGCTTGCAAAGGCTCTTGCACAGGCGCTTTTCGACGATGAAAAGAACATCGTCCGCATAGATATGACCGAGTATATGGAAAAGCACTCCGTCAGCCGTCTGATAGGAGCGCCTCCGGGATATGTGGGCTATGAGGAAGGCGGACAGCTCACCGAAGCAGTGCGCCGCAAGCCCTATGCTGTCGTGCTCTTCGACGAGGTGGAGAAGGCTCATCCCGATATCTTCAACGTGCTGCTGCAGGTGCTGGACGACGGACGCATCACCGATTCGCAGGGCAGAACGGTGGATTTCAAGAACACCATAATCATCCTCACATCCAATCTGGGCTCGGATTATATCCTCGAGGGCATCGACGAAAGCGGCGAGATATCCGAGGAAGCAAGGGAGAATGTCCAGAAGCTGCTCAAGAGCAAGTTCCGTCCCGAGTTTTTGAACCGCTTAGACGAGATAGTGTTCTACAAGCCGCTGTCCAAGAAGGAGATATATCCTATCATCGACCTTATGCTGAAGGACCTGAAGGGCCGCCTGAAGGGCAAGCAGCTTGACCTTGAAGTCACCGACGAGGCGAAGGAATACATCGCCGAGAACGGCTACGACCCCATTTACGGCGCAAGACCTCTTAAGAGATTTATCCAGAGCAAGCTGGAGACCCTCATTGCAAAGAAGATAATCGCCGAAGACCTTGAGCCCTTCACCACCCTTAAGGTGGACGTTTCCGACGGAAAGCTGACTGTGAACTGATAAAAATATCCGTGCCCGACAGATACTCAGATGTATCTGTCGGACACGGTTTTTTTACTGTATATCGTTCAGGTCATTCCTCCGCTGCTGCGGTCTCGGTAACTCCTCCCACTGCAACTGCCGCCTTATTGGCAAGCTCCTCGATGTCGATCTTGAAATGAGTGCAGTAATAGCCATCCACACCGTCCACGGTATCATATGTATAGGTCATTATGGTTTTAACGGTAAAGCTTGAAAGAGTCATAGGAGTTTCAAGCTCCAGTACCATATCGACGTTCTCAGTGCCGCGCTGGGTGGTCACATAATCGGAAACGCCGTATTTTCCTGCCAGTTCCCTAAGCTTTTTCTCGTAATAATCCTCAGCGGTATCCCTGTCGATAAGGCAGACAGCCTCCTCGCTGTAGCCGTCAAGGAGATAATCATTTTTAGACTTATCAAAAGCAAAGCGGTAGGTTATGACAGAATCGTCGCAGTAAAAATACTGACTGTCCGACGGAATAAGGTCCTTCATTTCCATTATATCGGTATCGGCGTTGATGCACCATATTTCGGTATCGCTTTCATAATAGACCTCGTTCTGATTATTCAGTGCAAGGACCTTGCTCTGGGGCATGCCCAAGCGTATCTTTGTAAGAACGCCCGCATATTCGGACTCGGGGACCTCCTCCTCGCTGCCGCAGGCGGCAAGTGAAAACATGCAGATCACAGCAGTGCATAACAGCGCAAAAATTTTACGGATCTTCAAAAGAATCAATTCCTCCCCTCAAAAAATAAGTTATTCAGCAAAATATCCGACTTTCGGTTTTCAATTGACAGTAAACAGTTAACAGCTGAAAAGGAATGTCGTATCGGACGACCTCACTGTTAACAGTTAACTGTAAGCTGTTAACTGTTATAGCCGTTCGGGTGACCCTTATGCCATTTCCAAGCGCTGGCGATTATCTCTTCCAGACTTGCATGCTCGGGATCCCAGCCGAGGACGGACTTTGCCTTTTCGCTGGACGCCACCAGACGGGCAGGATCTCCTGCACGGCGGGGAGTCTCCACAGCGGGAATGGGGTGACCGGTCACCTTTCTTGCGGTCTCGATAACCTCTCTAACGGAGTAGCCAATTCCGTTTCCGAGATTGAATATATTGCTGTCTCCGCCGTCAGCAAGATACTTAACAGCGAGGATATGCGCCTGTGCAAGGTCGGTAACGTGGATATAATCGCGGATACATGTGCCGTCGGGGGTATCGTAGTCCGTGCCGAAGATGGACACGCTCTCGCGTTTGCCGTTTGGCACCTGCAGGATAAGCGGGATAAGATGGCTTTCGGGATTGTGGTCCTCGCCGATATTTCCGCTTTCGTCGGCGCCGCATGCATTGAAGTAGCGGAGCGAAACATATCTCATACCGTGAGCAAGGCTTGTCCAGTGGAACATCTTTTCCATAGCGAGCTTAGTCTCGCCGTAAGGATTTGTGGGGCAGGTGCGGTCGGTTTCGAGGATAGGGATATTTTCGGGCTCGCCGTAGGTAGCGGCTGTAGATGAAAATACTATCTTGTCGATGCCGTGAGCCACCATAGACTCCAGCAGCACCTCTGTGCCGCAGAGATTGTTATTATAATATTTCAGAGGGTTCGTAACGCTCTCGCCCACCAGCGAATAAGCGCAGAAATGGATAACAGCGTCTATTTCATGTTCTTCAAAAAGCTTGTCAAGAAAAGCTCTGTCGTGGATATCTCCCTTACAGAATACCGCTCCTTCGGGAACAGCCTCGACATGACCTGTAGCCAGATTATCGGCAACAATTACCTCTTCCCCTGCGCGTACAAGCTCCAGCGCGGTATGAGAGCCGATATAGCCTGCTCCTCCGAGTACCAGAATACGCATATGTATACCTCCGTTTTCATTTGAAAAATCATTCTCCTTTTATCATACCACATCTTAACAAAAAAATCAAGATTTTTTATGAAATTGGGGAAGATATTTTGCTGTTTTCAAAAAAGCAGCCCCGCAGGACTGCTTTTCTATATAATGCTCGGTTTACTTGACCTTTATCATATTTTTCAGCGCATGATCAAGGTCGATATCCTCAACATAGTTTTCCGCAAAGATCACTCCGCCGTTAAAGCTTCTGGGACCGTTTTCATCGTAAACGAATTTTCCGTTCTTATATATGTAGCCGTAAACGCCGAACATACCGTTATAGATATAATATTTTCCGCCGATAAGGGTAAAGTAATAGCCTTCTCCATAATCGGGCAGCTCGCCTGCAGTATCCATTTTTCTGACCTTTTCGGTATCGATGGGAACGCCCTTGATACCTCTGTATTCATCTGCGGCGGTATCGAAATAATAGGTGCCTCCCATCCCCTGAAAAGCGTCTATATTGAGCAGGCATCCGTTCTTGCTTATCATGCAGCGGCTTTCGGCATAGCATTTCACCTTTCCGTTCCTCTCGCCGTATATGCCGTAAAATTCATTGGCGCCCATAGTTCCTCCGCCGATGAAAAGCTGCTTGAAATCGCCGTAATCAATGAGCTTCGGACCGTAATATTCGCCCTCGAAGGAGCCGTCCTCGATAAAGTAAAATCTGTCCATAACGGTCATTTTCCCCTCGCTGTCACAATATACGAGGACTGTTCCAACCACAGGATTGGGTGCAGAAAGAAATGGCAGCTCAACGAGGATAAAGCTTTCCTTTTTGCCGTCGCCGTCATAGTCATAGGTATACGCCTTTGAAGCCTTGGGCTCGACTGTTCCTGCGGAGTTCAGATACTTCTTTATTTCGGCGCTGTCCGAGCTTATGTAGGAATCAACATCTATCATAGATTCGGAATAGTAGGCGCTTTTTTTCACGAGGCTCACAGCCTTTTTTGCCGCTGACGAGCTTACGGAAACAGCCTTTCCGTCAAGGTCGCGTATCTTGAAGTCGTAGAATTTGCAGCTTTTGGAAACGCTGACCTTCCTTCCCTCGTCGTATTTTTCGGCAGTAAATGAGATCATCTTCGATTTATTTCCGACAACATTCTTTCCTCCGGATTTTTTCACAGCGGCTATTTTGTAAATATACTTCTTTCCCGACGTCAGATTTTCCGCATAGTAGTAATTATCCGTAGTCTTAGAGGCGATAACATATTTTTTCTTTGTGCTGTCATATCTGTAAACATAGTAGAAATCGGCACCCTTGACCTCGGCCCAGCTTAAATACGCCGACGGACCATACCCATAGCACTGATGATACACATATCCCGGAGCGGGAAGCGCCGCCGCCGAAGCTGCCGAAGCAGTGACGGATATGCCGTTTTCTGCATTTTCATGGGGAGCATATCCTCCCCACATAG
Source organism: Oscillospiraceae bacterium (assembly GCA_051882725.1). GTDB lineage: Bacteria > Bacillota > Clostridia > Oscillospirales > Ruminococcaceae > RGIG4694. The sequence goes on along the minus strand of JBJESJ010000111.1, from coordinate 14,249 downwards.
TCAGGACCACCGCAATTGCTGCAGCGGTGCATGCAAATTTTTTTATTTTCATAAATATCCCCCGATTCATTCTGCCGTACAACAGCTGATTTCATAGTAAATTATACAACAGTCTTAACGAAATGTCAATATTTTTCACTCGTCCCGAAAAATAATTATCGGTATCGGCGGACAGTTCGGACGATTCACAAAGGGCATTTCCAGCACGGTATATTTTTCGCTGTCTATGGTAGGCAGATATTCAAGTATCGCGTCCTTTTCCTCAAAACCGGTGTCCCTGCCGTAGTAGATGATAAGGGTCATTATCCCGTCCTTTTTCAGCAGGCGCAGCCCCTTTTCGATGGCTTCGAGGGAGCTTTCCTTTTTAGTGGAGATGCTGTGGTCGCCCTTAGGCAGCCAGCCGAAATTGAAGGTGATACAGCTGACCGTCCCCTCTTCAAACAGCCCGTCCATTTCCGCATGGCTCTGCAATCTCACATCTGCGCGGTAAGAAAGCCCCGCCTCTTCTAAAAGAGCCTTCGTGCTCTCCACTGCTTCGGACTGGATATCGAATGCCGTAACATGACCGCTGTCCCCCACTAAGGAAGCCATGAACAGAGTATCATTTCCCCGTCCCGCGGTGGCGTCTATGCATATATCCCCCTCGCGGACGTTTTCGGATATTGCCCGTTTTATAATATCAAGTGCGCTGAATGATTTTCTTTTCGGCACGGTTATCCCTCGTTTCTGTATGATATGCCTTAATTATAGCATATCTCCCGCGGCTTTTCAAGTCCCGTTTTCAGCCCATTTCACGTATTGACATAGCTTACCGTATCTGTTACAATGTAGTCGGAGGCGATATTATGTTCACAAACGATACAAGAGAAAAAAGGATAGAAATATTCCGGGATACAATGAGGCTCTGCAAAGCCGACCCACGCCTTGCCAAAGCTGTCAGCGATTCGATCGGCGGAACAAAGCTTTACGCTCCCGACTGTACGCTGCAGACAGCATCTGTCGGAAAAACCCGCAGCACGGAAATATCCGTCACCGCCGAGCGCTCCTTTGAAGCGGCGGGAAGGCTCACCGAAAAGCACGTCGGCAAAAAGATAGCCGTCCATAATTTTGCTTCGGCGACAAATCCCGGCGGCGGCGTAACACGGGGCAGCTCCGCACAGGAGGAAGCTCTCTGCCGCTGTTCCACATTATACCCCTGTCTGAACACAGACAAGCTGCTCGGAGAATACTACTCCATGCACAGAAAGCGGGGCGATGTCCGCTACACCGACGCCTGCATCTATACCCCCGATGTCACCGTATTCAAGACCGATACCGCATTTCCCGAGCTTATGCCCGAAAGCAAGTGGTTTTCCGTGGATATAATCACCTGTGCCGCGCCCAATCTCCGTTCGGAGCCCTACAACTCCATGAACCCCGGCAGAGGCGCGCCCGTTAAAATGACCGACAGCGAGCTGCTTGCCCTCCACATAAGCCGCGGAAGGCATATCCTCGGCATTGCCGCCGAAAACGGAGATGATATCCTCGTGCTGGGCGCATTCGGCTGCGGAGCCTTCCGAAACGCCCCGCAGGTCGTCGCAAGAGCGTACAGGGAGCTTATCGCAGAGTTTGACGGGATATTCGGCGAGATAGTCTTCGCAGTGTACTGCACTCCAAAGGATACGAATAATTACGATACCTTCAAAAGAATACTTTCCGAATAATTTCATTCCATAATTTACATGCCGCTCAAAAGAATATCCCCGACTTAAAATGCCAATAATCTTAATATGCAAAGTTCCATTACGGATAAACGGAGAATATTAAGATGTATTACAATAAGGTTGAGATATGCGGCGTGGATACCTCCAGACTGCCGATCCTGAAGGAAAGCGAAAAAATGGAGCTGCTGGAAAAGTACAAGCAGGGCGACAAGTCGGCTCGGGACAGGCTTATCAGCGGCAATCTGCGGCTGGTTCTGAGCGTTATCCAGAAGTACATGGGACGGGGAGAAAATCCCGACGATCTGTTTCAGGTGGGCTGTATCGGACTTATGAAGGCCATCGACAACTTCAATACCGAGCTGAACGTGAAATTTTCCACCTATGCGGTGCCGATGATCTCGGGCGAGCTTCGGCGGTATCTCCGGGATTTCTCGCCCATACGTGTGAGCCGCAGCACCCGCGACCTCGCCTACCGCGCCATGCAGACCAAGGAACAGCTCACCGCCGAATACGACCGTGAGCCCACCGTGGACGAGATTGCAAAAGCTATGGACATGAAAAAGAGCGAGGTGGTCCTCGCACTGGAAAGCGTGACCGACCCTGTGTCGCTGTACGACCCTGTGTACTCCGATTCTGGGGATACGCTGTATGTACTCGACCAGCTTGGGGACAGCAGCAGCGACGAAGCATGGTTGGACGAGCTGTCCATCAAGGAAGCCATAAGCTCTCTCAAAGGACGGGAAAAGGATATCCTCTACAAGCGTTTCTACTGCGGCAAGACCCAGATAGAGGTCGCCGAGGAGATAGGCATCTCACAGGCACAGGTGTCCCGTCTGGAGAAAAATATCATCGAAAAGATCAAAGGCAATATATGAACAGAAAACGGATAATGCACAAACTGCGCATTATCCGTTTGTTTTTGAGCTATTCCGAAATGTAGCCCATAATTCCGTTATATATAGCCTGTGCGAACTTGTCCTGATAACCCTCGTCCGCCAAAGCCATTGCCTCGGTATAATTGCTGACAAAGCCGCATTCTGTCAGCACTGACGGGAACTCCTGCTGCTGGGTCACATAGAAATAGTTGTATTTTTCGCCGCGGTCGTAGCTGCCGCCGTCGCCGTGGACCTCCGACAGCACCTTGCCAAGCTCGGCGGATATCTCGTCTGCAAGGGGCTGGGAAAAGGGCGTGAAATAGTAAGCCTCGCCGCCCGTGGCAGTGCTGCTGCCGCTGTTGCAGTGGATAGCCACGTACATATCGGGAGAATATCTTCGTGCATAGTCAGCCCTCTGAGCGGTCACATAGTCCTGCGACTCGGTCTGTAACCGTATCACATTAGCTCCCGCAGCCTTCAGCTTTTCCTCCAGCTTGACAGCTATCGCCAGATTTGCGCTCTGTTCCTGTATATGACCCACCGCTCCGGGGTCAAATTTTCCTCCGCCCACATAGCCGTGTCCCGGGTCGATGACTATTGTCATTCCCTCAAGGGACGAAGCCACGCCGTTGAAGCTCATGATAAGCGTATTTCCCTCATAGTGGGACTTCACACCGAAATATTTCCCCTTTGAAGCGAGAGTAAGCGCAAGCCGCACTCTGCCGTCGGGCGCATATGTCCACTCATATCCGCCGAAAAGCCCGCCCTCGGGGAGGATGATATCACTTCCGAAGAAGCCCGCAGCATAGTCGAAGTCGATATAGACCTTGTCCGCCATGAAATCAGCCGCGTAGAAATAGCCATTATTTCCGTCCGAATAGGAGAATCCTCCGAAGCTTATCTCAAAGGGGATATTATCCATAGTGCCGAGGACAAGGACGGTATCTCCATCGGATATTTCCGCGCCTGTCAGGGAAAGCGTGATATTTTCCGCAATAGCGTCACTTATGAGAGAAGCGTCCGAGGTGCGTATTCTCCTGCCGCTCTCGGTGATATAGTAGGACGTGCTGCCGTAGGTCACGGTGCGGGACAGCCTGTCCTTTGTGCCTGCGGGAAGCCTTGTACAGTCAGGCACAGGCTCGGTCAGGGTATTCTTTCCGCTCCATGTCATGGTGTTGTCGGAGGTCACCTGCACAAGCTGCGCCACAGCAGTATCTCCGCCTGTAACGCCGCCTGTTCCCGTATCGGGAGTATAGGGAACGTTTGGCAGCTCGGAAACGCTGCCGCTTTCGGGCTTTTCCACGGGGACTATATAGATACGGCTGCCCGTGATACATTCAAGTATCTTTTTTCCGCCCATGGGATATGCCGCGTAGACCTTTAGATCGCCGAGATCGGTCATATTTTCCGAGCCATCGGGGAGAGTATATGTCCCTCGGTAAAGGGTATAGTTTGAATTAGGGTCGGTATCCTCGGAGAGACCCTCCGCAGGAGAAAGCTCAATTATTTCATCGTTGATATATGCGATAACGCTCGTGCCTCGGTAAGCCTCGGCAGTGACTGACAGCACCGTTCCTCCCTCAGCATAGATATCGTCGCCTCTCGGCTGAGCGCTTTTCAGCACGCGGACTGTGCGTGTGATGTGATAGGTGACGGTACGTCCCTTGTTTTCAAAGGTAAATTCATTCTCGCCCACATCCAGCTCCATATTGAAGTAGAACCGCCCCGCCTCGTTAAGCTCGATAGGCTCGCCCTGAAAATAGACCTCGAAATTAGGGTCGAAGGAGCCTGCGAATATGACGGAGGATTCGTCGGTACGGAAATCGGTCTGTTCGGGGAGGGTCATTTCAAGGTCGATATTGAGCCCCTCGGCGTTAAGACTGCCGCTGTAATGCTTGGTCAGCACCTCGGTGGACTGTTCGCGGTTCTCCTCCAGTGCAGACAGGGAGGAAAACACGCTGCCGCGGCAGTTTGAGAGCCCCTCTGCGGAGATGACCTGTTTTACCAGCTCATCGGGATAATCCCAGCCGTTTTCGCCGGAGCAGACATTCTCGTTTTCATGGAGGATAAACAGCCTTATCCCCGCTTCTTTAGCGGCTTCGTTCCACCATGACGTGATATTTTCATAGGGCACCTTTTGGGAGGATATCCCCTCTTCGGTGCGCAGCAGGATAAAGTCGGTCCAGCCGTTTTTCACATATGCGAGACTGTCCGCATACCCGTCGAAAAGCATCTGATGATCCGCATGAGTATCGGAACCTCCGGTCATTTCGGAGCCGTTTGCCCACACTCCGTCTGCGGCGATGCCCACAGCAGCGGTATTGCTTGTGCGTTTCACAGCGTTTGAGGCGGTCTTGAATATGTAGGCATTGCTTTCATATATCCACTGTTCATAGCCGATGCCGGAGCCGTATTTCATATAATCGGAGAAGCTTTCGTGAGTTTTTTCGCCGTAATAGCCGTCAAAAATGATGCCGTCGGGCGAATATCGCAGGGTAATATTCCGCACCACCACCGCAAGGCGGTCTATTCGCTGATTCAGGGTCATATCCCTGTCCATGTGGGACATGGCAGCGTTTATATCAAATACAAGATAGAGATAGAATCCCCGTGACAGCGCAGTTTCCGCCGCATAATCAACAGCGGTGCGGTTGACTGTGCTGTTCATCTCGCCGTCGTAGAAGAGGGTATCCTCGTAGGACATGCCCAGTATGAGGGTGTTCATGGAAAGAGATGCCGCCCTGTCCAGCATGGAATTGATATCGGCGTAGACCTCCTCCTCGGTATATCCCGTGCCATCGGGCTTGCCGCAGAGGAAATCCACCGACGGAACAGCATAAAATCCCCGCAGCTGCGAGGGAAAGGCAAGACTTCTCTCGACGGAGCAGCCTGCGATATCGGCAGCGGTTATCCCCGTACTTTCCTCGGAGAATACCCGCAGACCGCAGATATTAATAAGAAATGCGGCAGCTGCCGCAAAGATCAATACCCTGAAAAAAGATCTCGTTCTTATCATCATCACCAAACCTAAAAAGCAAGAGGAAAAGCAAAACTATTCTGCTTTGACCCTCTTGCTTTATAAATAACTATCGAATCAACTGTCAATTATCAATACTTGCTGTCCACGTTTTCAAAGTCTTCATCGTCGTCGAGAACTATCTTCTTGGGAACGCTTACCGCCTTGAAATCAATGGGCTTAAAGGGTTCGTCCTCGGAGCTGTCGTAGATAACAGGCTTCGGAGCGGGCTCTTCCGCATGATATTCGGGAACAGGCTCGGGAACAGACCCAAAAACAGGCTCGGGAACATATTCGGGAGCAGGCTCGGGTATGGGAGAATACTCGGGCTCGGGCTCGGGATAGGAGACCTCGGAAGCTGTGGAATCGAACTTGAAGCGTCCTATCATCTCGTTGAGCATAGCGGACTGACCGGAAAGCTCTTCGCTGGCAGCCGCAGATTCCTCTGCGGTAGCGGTATTGCTCTGAACTACAGCGGAGATGTTGTCCACGCCGCTCGTTATCTGGATAATAGCGTCGGACTGTACCACGGAAGCCGCCGAAATGCTGTCGATCTCCGTGGCGATCTCGCCCGCAGACTTAACGATGCCGTCGAGGACCTCTGCGGTGCGCTTTGCGATCTTGGAGCCGCGCTCAACGCTTGCAACGGAGCTTTCGATAAGAGCTGTAGTCTGGCTTGCAGCCTCGGTGCTCTTGGCAGCCAGATTGCGCACCTCATCGGCAACAACAGCAAAGCCCTTGCCTGCGCTGCCTGCCCTTGCAGCCTCAACAGCCGCATTGAGTGCGAGGATATTGGTCTGGAAAGCGATATCGTCGATGACCTTGATTATCTTGGAAATTTCCTCGGAGGACTTGTTTATGCCGTCGATAGCCTCGAGCATGTTGGACATTTCCTTGTAGCAGAGAGTTATCTGATCCTTGGTCTTGTCCACTATAACGGAGGTATTCTTTGCGGCGTCGGAATTGTTCTTGACCTTGGTGGAGATGTCGTTGATCTGAGCTGAAAGCTCCTGAATGGAGGAAGCCTGCTGAGTAGCGCCGTCGGAAAGAGTCTGCGCACCCAGTGCCACCTGCTGAGAGCCGCTGTTTACCTGACCGGAAGCGGAAGCTATCTCGGAGAAGATATCGCGGAAATCCTTAGTAACTTCATCGTAGGTAGTCTTTATGTAGGCGAAATCGCCCTTCCACTCGCCCTTAAGCTCGTAGGAGAGGTTGCCCGCCGCGATATTTTTCAGACCATTCCCTATCTCAAAGGTAATATCCCTGATATCGGTGATAGATTCCTCAAGAACATGAGAGAGCGCGGTTATCTCGGTGCCATAGTCATCCTTTTTGACCTCGGAAGTAAGGTCGCCCTTTTCGGAAAGGTCAAGCAGGCGTGTTCCGAAATCGGTGAGCGATTTGAGCATACCGTGCACCACACGATTGATGACCACTACCGCCACAGCCAGCGAAGCGATGAACGCCAGTACCGTAAGCACATTGCTGTGTACGAACTCGGCAAGGAGAAGGACTATCAGCATCGTAACAAAGATGATCGCAGCCATTCCCGCAGTGATTATCACCTCAATATTTCTGCCCTTAGTAGCCTTAAGCTTTTCAGGAATCATATAAAAGCCTCCCAATAACACCGTTTTCCGACAGCCGAAAAGCGGGTAAAAATACAATTTATATATTACATATTATAGCACAGTGTGTCCAAAAAAGCAATAGTTTTATATAATTATTCGATATTTTTGTGTAAATCGCGCAAAACCGCTATAGATTTTGCACAAACAAAATCTGTCATAAGGATCTGATATTTCAGTCCTCCTCCATAGCCTCGGCAGCTTCGGCTGCCTTTATCATGATAGCACATTCAAGGCGCTTCTTTTCCAGCTCGCAGGAAAGCTTGTGAGCGGAGTGGATATCGCCGTTATAGATGTAGTTATTGGCATTGCAGCCGCCGCTGCAGTAGAATTTCGCCCAACAGTTCCTGCAGTCATTCTTGGTGTAGATATGAGCCGCCGCAAATTCCTTCTTGATGTCGTAGTTGAAGGTACCCTCGATGATATTGCCCATTTTGTAGTCGTCATAGCCCACGAACTGATGACAGGGATAGATATCGCCGTCGGGAGTAACAGCCACGTACTCGTTTCCGCTGCCGCAGCCTCTGAGGCGCTTGATAGCGCAGGGACCCTGATCGAGGTCCAGCATAAAATGGAAGAAATTGAAGTGTCTTCCCTCTTTTTTGTTGATGAGCATGACCTGTGCAAGGCGCTCATACTCGGAGAAAATGGCAGGGAGCTCTTTCTGGGTGATAGCGTACTTTTCGCTCGGGTCGCTGACCACAGGCTCCACGGATATCTGGTCGAAGCCCTGCTCATAAAGGCTCAGCACATCGTTTGTGAAGTCGGGATTATACTTTGTAAAGGTGCCGCGGACGTAATAATTCTCATGACCGCGCTTTTCCACAAGGCGCTTGTACTTGTCCATGAACAGGTCATAGGAGCCCTTGCCGTTGGGAGTTTTCCGCATACGGTCATTGACTTCCTTTCTGCCGTCCACAGAAAGGACAACGTTGGACATTTCCTTGTTGATGAAATCTATCTTATCGTCGTCGAGGAGCAGACCGTTGGTAGTGATGGTAAAGCGGAAGTGCTTATTGTACTCCTTTTCCTTGGAGCGGCCGTACTCTACGAGTTTCTTCACGGTATCGAAGTTGAGAAGGGGCTCGCCGCCGAAGAAATCCACCTCAAGATTCTCTCTGTTTGCGGAATTTTCGAGGAGGAAATCGAGAGCACGTCTGCCCGTATCGAAATCCATGACCTTTCTGCCGAGCCCGTAATCGCCAGTAGAAGCGAAGCAGTACTCGCAGCGGAGATTGCAGTCCATGGAGATAAGCAGGCACATAGCCTTGACGGGAGCAGCCACGGACATTTTGGCGAACTGTTCATAGTCGTCCTCGGTAAAGAGAGTCTGTTCCTTATAAAGCTGCACGACCTCCTCATAGCAGGAGATTATCTCCTCGCGGTCATAGAAGCGGGAAAGCTTTTCTATAACGCTTTCGGGACATTTCTCTTCAAAGGGAGGACATACATTATCCAGCATATCATATGTAAGCTCGTCCACCAGATGAACTCCGCCGCTGTGGACGTCAAGGACGATATTATAACCGTTTAATTTATACTTGTGAATCATTTTGCAAACTTGTCTGCCGAGCAGACTCTCTCCTTTCGGGTAAAAAATAAGGGGAAAAGCAAACAAGCTTTAATCCCCTCGGCTGCAAAGGTTATGCAGTTACTTTTCGCACTTCTGATTAGCAACAGTGCAGGAAGTTTTGCAGGCAGACTGACAGGAAGCCTGACACTTGCCACAGCCGCCCTTTTCAGCGGTCTGTCTGAGGTTAGCCTTGTTAATTGTTCTGATGTGCTTCATCGGAAAATTCCCTCCATTTTTAATAATTTCTTATATTATAACATAATGTATCATAAAATACAATAGTCATTTTAACGAAAAAGAGGCTTAGTATTTACACCTATTATACCACCCGCCGCCGCAGAGCAGAAAATAAGCACCGTTTTTGCAAAAAATCCGTCGGCGGAGAAGCTTCTGACGAATATCATTCCGAGAGCGAAAACCGCCGCAAAAGCTGCGATACCGAAAACAAATCCCACAGCGATGCCGTGTTTGCGTCGGATATTGGCTGCTGTGAACGCGCCCGCGAAGCAGCCTGCGCAGAGAGCTATACCGGACATTATCTTCACTGCGGTATCGGAAACGTCCAGAACCAGCGATATCCCCGAAAACAGCAAAATAAACAAAAGGACAGCTCCGAGAGCCGCACCCGCAGAAATAATGACCGATCTTTTCTTATCGCTCATATGCCTTCCCATAGCCATTCCTCCTTGACACGGTGAACAGTGGATCATTGTCCTGTTCACTAATTATATGTCCATATTTTTGGAGATATGACTTGCGGTTTGCTGTTTTTGCGGATATTCTTTAGATTTACCGACTATTCGATGTTCGCTTTCGCGGAGCCTTCGGCTCCGTGCATTTGATTCGCTTCGCTGTCAAATGCTGCGCCGCCCTTTGGAAACCTGCAGCCTTGAAAGACCGGCGAACTTTTTATGGCGGGGTCACTGCTTAGCTGCGCTTACTCTCAGCCTCGAACCTTCATTGCTAATTGCTAATTGCTGTCAGCTGTTAACTATTAACTGTCAACTGTTAACTTTTCTTGACTCCCTCTTCTACGGCGTCATGCTGTGTTGCGTTCTCCGAGATCGCCCACATCTTTACTCTTACCTTGTTTCTGTCGCCGCCTGTCTCGATGACGATGGTATCCTCATGGCTGTTCTGCGGATTTCTGTTGATCCGTACAACAATACCTGTGATACCGCCGATAGTGGTAACCTCATCGCCTATCTGCAGGGAATCCTTCATAGCCTTCTGTTCCTTTTCCTTTTTCTTCTGGGGTCTGATTATGCAGAAGTAGAAAACCAGAACAAGGAGACCGAGGGAAAATACCATGTAAAGGATACTTCCCATCGCACTTGCTTCTTCGGCTGTGCCGTCGGCAGCAGTTGTTGCCGCTGTGGCTGCAAGAATAGTTAAATAATTCATATTCATTCAGATAAACCTCCGTTTTTCTCGATTCTTCACTTTTCGGGTACAATAATTTAATTATATCATCTTTCACAATGATTTGCAATAGCAAATTTAAGCATATTTATTAATATTATTTTTCCTAAAAATTAATTTATCCCGTCACACGCGGTATTCCTCGGTGAGATAGTATATCCTGTTATCCACCAGCGCGTCGATAAGTGTGCCGTTTTCGGTGTATTCCTCGCTGAATATCTTCCCGTCGGCGCGTATCTGATTAAGAAGTCCGCCCTTGTCGTACGGTATCACGAATCTCCCCCTTACGCTTTGTGCGGGAAGATTGTCCGCAATGCATTTCAGCAGACGGTCAAAGCCTGTCTTATTCTTAGCGGATATCTTCACGGTGTTATTATCCTCGGGGATATTGTCGGGGTCGGGGAGCTTGTCTATCTTGTTAAGCACGTTGATGCGCGGGATTCCGTCGCAGCCCAGTTCCTTCAGCAGCTCCTCGGTGACCTCCGCCTGTTCGCGGGCGTCGTCGGCACTGATGTCGGTCACGTTGATGATAATGTCCGAATTTGCCGCCTCTTCGAGGGTACTTTTGAAGGCTTCCACCAGATTGTGGGGCAGCCGGCGGATAAGTCCGACGGTATCGGTCAGCAGTACGCTCCTGCCGTCGGGCAGCTCTATCGAGCGGGAGGTGATGTCCAGCGTGGCGAACAGCTTGTTCTCCGCAAGCACGCCAGCGTCGGTCAGAGCGTTCAGCAGAGTGGATTTTCCGACGTTGGTATATCCCACTATCGCCGCAGTGAGGACGTTATCCTTTTTGCGGCGGCTGCGGCGCAGACCTCTTCTCCGTTCAAGGTCGGCAAGCTCGCTGTTAAGAGCTTCTATCCTGCGTCGGATATGACGGCGGTCGGTCTCCAGCTTTGATTCTCCGGGACCTCTTGTGCCGATGCCGCCGCCAAGTCTGGACAGAGCCACGCCCTTTCCCGCAAGATGAGCAAGGCGATATTTCTGCTGAGCCAGCTCCACCTGTAAGCGTCCCTCCGCGGAGACCGCTCTCTGTGCAAAGATATCGAGGATAAGGGTAGTGCGGTCGATAACGCGGATATCGGTGATATTTTCGATATTTTTGGTCTGATTTGCGGTCAGCTCGCAGTCAAAGATGAGGATATCTATCTCTGAGCCCTGCGCCTCCTCGGCAAGCTCGGCGAGCCTTCCCGAGCCTATGCAGGTAGCGCTGTCATAGGCGGGGCGCTTCTGGATACATCTTCCCACGACCTCGACTCCTGCGGTCCCGGCAAGCTCTTCCAGCTCGTCCATGGAGCGCTCGGCGTCGAACTCCCCCGTATCGGCGGAGATAAGGAACGCCCTTGTGACGGTCTCTTCCGCAATTTCGTATAAAGTTTCCGACATAAAAGTTTTCTCCATTAATCAAGAAGCAAGAGGCAGGATATTTCCCGCTTCTTGCTTCGTTTCAGCTTATTATTACTTGATGAACAGCATCTTTATCGCTCCGAACGCCGCAGAGAACATACCGGGAAGCTCCTCGGCATATTCCTCGTACAGCTCCTCATAGGCTTCGGGGTCCACCTGCTTCATCCACTCCATTATCTCGGGCAGGCTTGCCACCGCGATGATTATGAACACAAAGGGCAGCGCAATGCCTATCGCATTGAGGATAATGCCCGCAGTGGACATTCCCTTTGCAAAGCCGGGATACTTCACCTTGAAGACGATTCCGAGGATAAGTCCCACTATCGGAACAAGGAACAGCAGCGGGAATACCCAGCCCAACAATCCTGCGGAAAGTCCCACGATACCGCATACCAGCGAAGCTACAGCCATTCCCTGTGAGGGCTGGCGCTGAAAATAGGGATCCTGATAGCCGCCGTACTGATTGTACTGATAATTGTTGGGATTGTTCATATCGTAGTTGTTCTGGTTGTAGCCGTTCTGGTTGTAGCCGTTCTGATTATAGCCGTTCTGATTATAGTAACCGCTGCCGTTGACGGTGTTGCTGTTATATCCCGTCTGAGGATCGGTATACCCCGACTGAGAGGGATTATATCCGCTGTTCTGTCCATTGTAGCCGGGCTGACCGTAAGCCACCCGACCCGTGCTGTTCTGCGGATTCTGATCCTGATAAGGCTGCTGATCGTTCTGGGGTGCGCTCTGTGTGCTCTGAGGATCATCCTTCTTAGAGAGGTCCACGCTGCCCTTCTGCTCAAAATCATTATTTTGGCTGTTAAATTCGTCCATAATGCTCTTCCTTTCGCGTCAGACGGAAATTTCCGCCGTTTCATGTGTACTGTCGGGATTTGCTCCCAGAAGCGGTCTTACATATTCATTGAGGAATTCGTCCACCTGTTCGGGGCATCTTCCGGTATAGTTTTCGGGAACGAGATTCTTTTCTATCTCCTCGCGGGTAAGGTCGAACAGGTCGTCCTCAAGGATAAGATCGATAAGATTGTTGTCGAGACCCTCCTCCTTGACTCTCTTGCCAGCCTTCATGGAGAGCTCGCGTATCCTCTCGTGGAGTGCCTGTCTGTCGCCGCCCTTCTTGACTGCGTCCATCATGATATTCTCGGAAGCCATAAAGGGAAGCTCGTTCATTATCCTCTGTCTGATTATCTTGGGATATACCACCAGATTGGAGGTGACATTCATCATGATATTGAGGATAGCGTCTGCGGCAAGGAAGCCCTCTGCAACGGAGATACGCTTGTTAGCGGAATCGTCAAGAGTACGCTCGAACCACTGTGTGCCTGCGGTGAAGGAGGGGTTGAGGGTATCCACCATAAGATATCTTGCAAGAGCGCATATTCTCTCGCAGCGCATGGGGTTGCGCTTGTAGGGCATTGCGGAAGAGCCTATCTGATTCTTTTCAAAAGGTTCCTCCATCTCCTTGAAATTCTGGAGTATTCTCAGATCGTTTGCGAACTTCATGGCAGACTGTGCGATACCGCCCAGAGTTGCAAGTATCTGCGAATCCACCTTTCTGGAATAGGTCTGACCGGAAACGGGAACAACTGCGTCGAAGCCCATTTCCTCGGCTATCATGGTTTCAAGCTCTCTGACCTTTTTGCTGTCGCCGTTGAAAAGCTCCATAAAGGAAGCCTGTGTGCCGGTAGTGCCCTTTGAGCCCAGCAGCTTGAGGTTAGCTATCCTGTAATCCAGCTCGCTCACGTCCATGAGAAGCTCATTTATCCACAGAGTTGCGCGCTTTCCGACAGTGGTGAGCTGTGCGGGCTGCAGGTGAGTGTATGCCAGAGCGGGCATGGACTTGTACTTATCCGCAAAATCGGCAAGCTGAGAGATGACTGTCAGCAGCTTGCGGCGGATGATATTCATAGCGTCCCGCATGATGATAACGTCGGTATTATCGCCCACATAGCAGGAGGTAGCACCCAGGTGGATTATCTTCTCCGCCTTGGGGCAGGCAAGACCGTAGGTGTAAACATGAGCCATAACGTCATGACGTACCAGCTTTTCGCGTTCTGCGGCGGTCTTGTAGTCAATATTGTCCACATTTGCCTCAAGCTCGTCCACCTGCTCCTGAGTCACGGGCAGTCCCAGCTTCATTTCCGCCCTTGCGAGAGCGACCCAGAGTCTGCGCCATGTGGTAAATTTCTTGTCTGCGGAGAACAGATACTGCATTTCCTTGCTTGCGTATCTGGTGCAGAACGGGGATTCGTAAGTCGATGTATCTGACATTGTGATCATATGCTCCTTTTTGGTATAGTCCGTAGTCCGCAGTCCTCAGCTAACAGCGGTCAGCATCAGCCATTTGTCCATAGTTCTCGGGACTATAGACAGCGGACTATTATCTAAGTATTTACATTGTAACATACTTTTCCGCATTTTGCAAGTATTTTTGAAAGATTTATTACATTTCCGCCAACCGTTCATTATGTCAAAATGTATGCGGGATATTTATCGGTACGTCACAGCAGACAGCTGTCAGCTAAAAAACTATTCACCGATCGCTACTGACTGATAAACTCCTCGGGGTCAAGCAGATAGCCGTCGGAGCGCACCTCAAAATGGAGATGATTTCCCGTG
>JBJESJ010000110.1:0-1802 GCA_051882725.1 Oscillospiraceae bacterium | reverse complement strand
GTCAGCGCATATATGCAGAGGAATCTTTCCTCTGCTGCTCTGGGCGGCGAGGGAATATTCCAGACCTCCATCAAGGGACCGGGGCTTGTTATTCTGGAGTGCGCCGTTCCCATGTGCGAAATTGACATAATCGACCTTGAAAATGACACCCTGAAGGTTGACGGCAATTTCGCAGTTCTCAGAACAGGCGGCATTGACTTCACCGTCGAACGCTCCGCAAAGACCCTTATCGGCTCTGCGGTCAGCGGCGAGGGACTTGTGAATGTTTACAGGGGAACGGGTCAGGTGTGGCTTGCGCCCACAATTAAGGTGTATGAATCCATGCTCGGTTCTCCTTACAGCACGGTAACTTCCTCAAGCGCTACATAAATTTTCAAGCTATGCATTATAATATCTGAAAGGACGGTAAAAAACAATGGCAGTAAATCTTCAGAAGGGTCAGAAAATCGACCTTACAAAGGGCAATCCCGGACTCAAGCACGTTATGGTGGGTCTCGGCTGGGACGAGGTCAAAAAGGGCGGTATCCTCGGCGGACTTTTCGGAGGCGGACAGGACATTGACTGCGACGCTTCGGCTATACTTATCACCGAAAGCACAGGCAAGCTTGCAACCAAGAACGACCTTATCTACTTCGGTAATCTTACCCATAAATCGGGCGCGGTCAAGCACATGGGAGATAATCTCACAGGTGCGGGCGACGGCGACGACGAGCAGATATTTGTTGATCTCTCAAATCTTCCCGCCGACTATTCCAAGATAATCTTCGTGGTAAACATCTACGAGGCAAAGGCGCGCCGACAGGATTTCGGCATGATACAGAATGCATTTATCAGGCTTGTGAACTCCGACAACCATCAGGAGCTTTGCCGCTATAATCTTTCGGAAAACTACAACGGAATGACCTCCATGATATTCGGCGAGATATACCGCCACAACGGCGAATGGAAATTCTCCGCCATCGGACAGGCAACCGCCGATGACGGTCTCGGCGCTCTTATCAGACGATATAACTGATCTGACAGCCAATTCACCGCGGAGCGCCGTTAATATATCGGCGCTCCGATTTGTTTGAAAGGAAACAATAAGACGAAATGGAAATTATCGCAGAAAATGACAGCATAACAGTATTAAGAGAAAGGCGCAGGCTTGAATATTCGGTAGGTCCGCTTCTCTATATGCCCGCACTGAGAACGGATATTGCCGAAAAGCTTTCGGTAGGAACAGAGGGACTGCGCTCGGCGGCAGTCTGCCTTGAGGACACCATCAGGGACGATATGGTCGAAGCGGCGGAGAAAAATCTGCTTTCACAGCTTGATCTGCTTGCAAAAAAGCGTCCCGAAAAGCTGCCCATGATATTTATCAGAGTCCGCAGCGGGGAGCAGCTCAAAAGACTTTCGGAAATGCCGTATCGCTCCCTTGAGCTGATAACAGGCTTTATTCTTCCGAAGATAGATGATGTCACATTTACGGAATATATCCCATATCTTAATGCGGCATTTGAGAAAAAAAGCTCTCTTTACATCATGCCCATAATCGAAAACCCCTCATTTCTGCGGCTGTCTGCGAGATATTACAAGCTTGAACGGCTTTACGATGAGCTTATGGATATGAGAAACAGGATACTTAATGTCCGTATCGGGGGGAATGATTTCTGCAAGGTGCTGGGGCTGCGTGCGGATATCACATCAACAGTTTATGATATATTGCCTGTGGGACAGCTTATTTCGGATATTGCCGCAGTATTTGCGGGGGAATTTACCGTTTCCGCTCCTGTGTGGAATTATTTCCAGGGGGGCGACCC
>JBJESJ010000109.1:0-32513 GCA_051882725.1 Oscillospiraceae bacterium | reverse complement strand
AGATATGCTGACGAGTATGGGCGTAAAAGCGATAGTCATGCGCTGTGCGGGATATAACAACGTAGATATCCGCTATGCGGAGCGTACAATGGCTGTTTTAAGAGTCCCCGCATACTCGCCCTATGCGGTAGCGGAGCATGCAATGGCGCTGCTTTTAATGCTGAACCGAAAGATACACAAGGCATATCTTCGCACCCGCGACTTCAATTTCAGCATAGTAAATCTGACAGGCTTTGACCTTCACGGCAAAACAGCGGGAGTTATCGGCACAGGCAAGATAGGGCAGGCGTTCATAGACATATGCTTAGGCTTCGGCATGCGGGTGATAGCCTACGACCCTTATCCCAATGAAAAGCTTGCACAGGAGAAAGGCTACCGATACGGCGACAGAACGGCAGTATTTTCGGAAAGCGACATCATATCGCTGCACTGTCCGCTGACTTCGGACACGAAATATATCATCAATCATGAAAGCCTGCGCTTGATGAAAAAGGACTGTATCGTGATAAACACGTCAAGAGGGAAGCTCATCGACAGTGACGAGCTGTTGAAGGCGTTAAGGGAGAAGCGTATCGGCGGAGCAGGTCTGGACGTATACGAAGAGGAGTCGGACATATTCTACGAGGACTGTTCGGCGGACATCATCACGGACGACACCTTATCGCTGTTAGTATCCATGCCGAATGTAATAATCACGTCGCACCAGGCATATTTGACGAAAGAAGCGCTGAACAATATAGCGGAAGTGACGCTGTCCAATCTGGACGAATTTTTCGCCAGAGGCGCGGACCCCAAAGGGAAGTATACGAATTCAGTGAAGAGTGAATAGTGAAGAGTGAATAGTGAAGAGTGAATAGTAGTTGGTAAGGTACGAGGCTGAGAGTAAGTGCAAATGAGAAGTCACCCAGCCATAAAAAGTTTCGCCAGCCTTTTCCAAAGGCTGCGAGTTTCCAAAGGGCGGAGTCCTTTGGTCGCCGCGCGCACGCGGCGAAACACCCCCACCGGCACGTAACACAGCGATGCTCCGACCTAAGCCAAAGCAGCAAACAGCAATAAAGCGCCGCCCGTTGAAAAAAGTGGATGGTAAAAACGCACAGTCAATAAAAAAGAAAAGCAAGAAAAATCCGGGCGGCGCAGCATTTGACAGCGAAGCGAATCAAATGCGCGGAGCGAAGCTCCGCCGAAAGCGAACAGCCAGTGTCAAGTAAATTGAAAGGATATAAACAGATACAGCAGTTCAAAAAGAGATCTCAAAAATATTCTCCATAGGGATAAAAGTACCGTCCACCGAGAGCGTTCTGAAAACGGGCTCCCATTCGGTAACTGTACCCGTAACGGTGACGTATTGTCCGTTTCGGTAGTAGGTCACCGTTACGGTCATTCTGCGTCTAAGAGCGTTCAGCCTTTCGGAAAGCAGAGCTTCCTCGTCCTCGGAAAGCTCCCGCTTGGGTTCGGTTATCCGACGTCTTTCCTCCGTGACATCGGAATACCCCCGAAGCGCCGCAAAGGGCGCAAATTGTGCGGCACGTTCATCATTCACCGTTATGACCTCCTACCAGTGTATTCCTTATTTTTGCGGTAGCGTTCTCCTGCAGGCTAATCCCGCGGAGAACGGCACTTTTTCCGTATTTGTTGCGGATACCGAGGACTGCGTCCTGACGTCTGCGCTCCTTTTCCTCGGCGGAGCGGTCGCGGAAGAAGCTGAGCTGCGGCAGAACAGAAGTCTCGTCGGCAAGATGGTTAAAGCCGATATTCAGCCTGCGTATGGGAGTATCCTTCCGCACGTTTTCCCGATAGAGCTTCACAAATTCCGCGGAAATAACGCTGTAGGAATTGGTGTACTCCTCCAGTCTGCGGGTCACGCTCACAGGCGGGATTATGTCCCTTGAATAGCCGATGTACAGCGAGACCGAATCGGTGGACATATGCCGCTCCAGCAGCTCCATCACAAGAGAATCCGCCATTTCCTTTAAGACGGTCAGGGCGTCCTCGTAATCGTAATCGGAGAAGAGTATCTGTCCGTTTGAAACGGAGGTGCTTTTGGGAGTATATGCCTTGATATCGGCGATAGTGCAGCTTTCCCGACCGTTGGCGTGGTCGATGAGATACCTCGCATTCACGCCGAATTCACGGTACAGCAGCTTTTCATCGCAGCAGGCAATGCCGTACAGATCCTTTATGCCGTACTTTTCGAGCCTAAGAGCAGTGCGTCTGCCTATCTGCCAGATGTCGGTTATGGGACGATGATTCCATATAGTGCGTTTAAACTCGTCCTCGTCGAGAAAGCCGATGTTGTCGGGGACATGCTTTGCGGTGATGTCGAGGGCTATCTTCGCAAGAAAGAGGTTTGTCCCGATACCTGCGGCAGCGGTTATGTGAGTCTCCCTGTAGACCTCGTCCATAAGCCTGCGGGCAAGCTCTTTCGGCGTCATGCCGTAGGTCTTAAGGTAAGGAGTAAAGTCGATGAACACCTCGTCGATGGAGTATATGTGTATATCTTCGTCGCTGATATACCGAAGATAGACGCTGTAGATATCGGCGGAATATTTCATGTAAAGCTTCATGCGGGGCTTTGCGGCGATGTAGTCAATATTTTTTGGTATCTCGAAAACGCGGCAGCGGTTTTTCACGCCGAGAGCCTTCATAGCGGGAGTTATGGCAAGGGTGATAGCGCCGTTTCCCCGTGAGATATCGGTCACTGCGAGATTGGTTTTGAAAGGATCAAGACCTCTTTCGGCACATTCCGCAGAGGCGAAGAAGCTTTTAAGATCAATGCAGGCGTAATATTTTTCGCTCATATGGATCAATCCTTTCATAAAATGCAAAACTTTTGTTCTGAATATGATTATAGCACAAATGTTCCGTAATGTCAATGACTGCAGAACAAAAATTCGTAAACATTTTATGAACGAGACGTTTCGGGTATTTTCGTTAAATTGTCACATTATCATAATACGGATATAACAATTTTCGGGTATAATAAGCGAAATGCAGAAAGTATGAAAGGACAAACACATATGGGGAAGCTGGACAACATAAAACGGAAAATGCGGAATTTCGGGATAGAAAGCCTTATGCTGTATGTGATAATCACCATAGGCATTGTGTGGGCGGTAAGCTATCTTTTCCCGGGAACAGGGATAACGAGCTATCTGTATTTCGATCGTAACGCGATACTGCACGGGCAGGTATGGAGGGTGATAACCTTTCTGTTCATGCCGCAGAGCAGCAGTCCGTTTATGATGCTGATAAATCTGTATTTTTACTACTTTATCGGAAACAGTCTTGAACAATACTGGGGAAAGACCAAATTCACGGGATATTTCCTGCTGGGCACGCTGCTGCTGATAATATCGGGCTTTATCACGGGATATTCTTATGCATATTATCTGTATTTCTCCATGTTCATCGTATATGCGCTGCTGGCGCCGAATCAGCAGTTCATGTTCTTCTTCGTGATACCGATAAAGGCGAAATACCTTGCGATGCTTGACGGCGTGTTCTTAGCCTTTGAGTTCATCAGCGGGGGAATGTCCACAAGAGGTTCGATACTTGCCTGCGCGGTGCTGATACTGATATTCTTCGGAAAGGATATGACGGGCAGACTGAAAGCGAAAAAGCGCTACCGCGATTTTCAGAAGAGCTTTAACGACAGGAATAACTGATGACGAAAAAGGCAGTGCCGACGGGTCTCGGCACTGCCTTTTTTACTAACAAGGTTGACTTTTTCGGAGCTCTGTGGTATTATTAAATACATCGGCAGAGCGTTATTTATGTTGTTGGGCTTTATTCTTCCGAGGAAGGTGCTCCCGGACATACTTCACAACAATAACGATCACCGTAACGGCGAGTATCCCCAGAGCGGCGCCGCAGGAATCTATCAGCACGTCGGTGATCTTTCCCGAACGGCCGGCGACAAACAGCTGATGAAGCTCGTCCAGTAAAGCAAACACCGCTGCCGCCGTCAGCGAGACGGTGCGCTTTTTTCGTATGAACGCAGGGTCGGCGGACAGTACCAGCGAATATATAGCCGCTCCCATAAGAGTATATTCCGTGAAATGCGCCAGCTTCCGCACGAACGGATTCAGCTCGGATACGATGAAGCCTTGTTGTTCGGCAGTCATGGAACCGAAGCGGCGGAAGATAATGCCGCTTATCATGCGGGTGATCTCGGTGCTGAGCCCCGAGCTTTCCGAGCCGTCCTGCGAGGAAAAAATAAATATCCCCGCGCCGATGAGAACTATGCACAATGCTGCGGCGAAGAATGCTTTTTTGTGCTTAATGTCACCTATTGCTGTGATCTTATTATTCATAGCTGCCTTTCCGAATGTTCTATTCTTTTACATTTAGTTTACATAAGTATATTATACCGTTTTTATTAAAAAAAAGCAACTGTTTTCCGAATTTTTTTAAAAAAAGACTTTACTTCCTTATTTTAATGTGTTAAAATATAGATAAAGGCTTTATTCCGACGAAATTTATGAAAGGAAGATACGATATGATTAGCAACAACAAAGACCATGAGGCTCTGGAATATCTTTACAAAGCAATACTTACTCTTGAAACTCCAGAGGAGGCTGCGGAATTTCTGGATGATATATGCACAGTCCCCGAGATAAGGGCGATAAGCCAGAGACTGCAGGTGGCGCGTATGCTGTACACCAATCATGTGTATACCGACATTGTCAGCGAGACGGGCGCAAGCACCGCCACTATCAGCCGCGTGAACCGCACTCTCAACGACGGCAGGGAGATAGGCGGAAAGGGCTATCATACCGTTCTGGAGAGAATGGGCGAGGTCCCCGGCGACAAGAAGAAAAAGGATAAGTAAAATGAGCGGTTATTCGGCATTCTCACGGTATTACGATGTTCTTACCGAAAATATAGACTACAGGGCACGGGCGGAGTATTTTCATAGGCTTATCCGCCGTTTCGGAGGAAAAGAGGGGGGCATACTCCTTGACCTTGCCTGCGGTACGGGCAGCCTTTCCGAGGAGATGGCTCGTCTTGGCTATGATGTCATCGGCGTGGATAATTCCGAGGAAATGCTCAATATGGCGCTGGATAAGAAGTTTGAAAGCGGTCTGCCCATACAGTATCTCTGTCAGGATATGACAAGGCTTGATATGTTCGGCACTATCGACGTGACAATATGCGCTCTGGACAGTCTGAATCATCTTGGCAGCCTGTCCGATATAAAGCGTGCAGTGGAAAGAGTTTCCCTGTTCTGCGAGCCGGACGGACTTTTCATCTTCGATATGAATACCCCCTACAAGCATAAAAACATACTTGCGGACAAGACCTATGTTTATGACATGGAGGAGGTCTTCTGCGTATGGCAGAACGAGTATACCGGAGACAGCGATAATCGTGTGGATATCTGTCTTGATTTCTTCGAGAAGACGGAGGGAAAAAATGAACTCTATTCCCGCAGCAGCGAGGATTTTTCCGAGATAGCCTTCGACAGGCTCATAATTGAGGATATCCTCGCAGAAGCGGGCTTTGAGCTGCTCGCCGAGTACGATTATGACAGCGAAGAACCTCCCACGGAAATATCGGAAAAGATAGTATACGTTGTGAAAAAGAAAAAGTAACGAAAGGAATATTACACAAATGGCAAAGGTCGTAAGAACCATTTCGGCAGACGCTTCGGTGACTGCCACTGCTATAGATGCAAAGGATATAGTCAGCAGGATAGAAGAGATACACAAGACCTCGGCAGTGGTGACAGCCGCGCTGGGACGTCTTTCCATAGCTGCTTCGCTCATGGGTATGGGCATGAAGAACACCTCGGACAGCCTTACTCTCCGCATGAACGGAAACGGTCCTGCAGGCGCACTTATTGCTGTTGCGGACGGTCTGGGGAATGTGAAATCCTATGTGGTCAATCCCGTTGTGGAAATACCGCTGAACAAGTACGGCAAGCTGGACGTTGCGGGCGCAGTGGGCCGTGACGGCACTCTTTCCGTGGTAAAGGATATGGGACTCAAAGAGCCATACTGCGGACAGGTGCCTATAGTATCGGGCGAGATTGCCGAGGATATCGCTAACTATTACGCAGTCAGCGAGCAGACTCCCACAGTATGCGGTCTGGGAGTGCTGGTCAATCCCGACCTTACCGTAAGAGCAGCGGGAGGCTTTCTGATACAGCTGCTGCCCTTTGCGGAGGACAGGGTCATAGATATCCTTGAAAAGAATATCAACGGTCTGCCCAGCGTTACGCAGATGCTGGATTCGGGCGTGACCGCAGAGGAAATGGCAATGAGAGTTCTTGAGGGACTGGAGCCGAATATCCTTGACAGCTTCGACTGCGAATACCGCTGTGACTGTTCGCGGGAAAAGGTGGAGAAAGCGCTTATCAGCGTGGGAAAGACCGAGCTGTGCAGAATGGCGGACGAGGACGAAAACACCGAGGTATGCTGTCAGTTCTGCGACAAGAAGTACAATTTCTCCTCCGACGAGGTAAGAGACCTTGCACAAAAGGCTGACAGCTCCGACGATGACGAGGACGAATAATATTCACAAAAGCTTGGTATTGTCATACTTTTCTTTAAGCTTTTCAAGGGCGCGCTTTTCTATGCGGGAGACGTAGGAACGGGAAATGTCCAGCTTTTTGGCGACTTCTCTTTGTGTGAGGGGCTTTGTTCCGTAAAGCCCGTAGCGGTACTTGATTATCTGAGCTTTCCGCTTATCGAGAACGGTCTCCACAAATTCGTACAGGCTCCCTGCTTTTATGCGGGAGTCTATCTTGTCGACCATGCAGTCGTCCACGGTGATGATGTCCATGAGAGTCATAGTGTTGCCGTCCTTGTCGGTGTCGATGGGATCGTCCATGTAGACGTCGAGGGCAGTCTTGCGCAGGCTGCGGAAGTACATCAGCACTTCATTGTCGATGCATTTGGAAGCATATGTGGCAAAGCGGATATTCCTGCTGTAGTTGTAGGAGGATACCGCCTTGATAAGTCCTATAGTGCCGATTGAGATAAGATCGTCCTGCTCGGCAGAACTGCCGTAATATTTCCGGACCACATGTGCCACAAGGCGCATATTATGTTCGATGAGCTTGTTGCGCGCTTCCTTGTCGCCCTCCGCCATTTTTAAAAAGCATTCCTTTTCCTCGGCGGCGGAAAGAGGTTTCGGAAAGGCAGAGCCGTTTTCAATATGCAGCGCAAAGAACAGCAGACCGTTTAATATCGAATCAATAAGCGCCGACAGCATAATATCACCCCGATGATATATTATTTATACAATTTATGACCGTTATCTGCAAAATATTACCGAAAGGATATGATGAAATGGTACAGTTCGGAAATGAATGGGACGAGATAATGAAGGGAGAATTCGACAAGGAATACTACATAAAGCTCCGCGAATTTCTCAAGACCGAGTATTTCTCCCGTGAGATATATCCCGATATGTATAATATCTTCAATGCCATGAAGACCACGTCCTACAGCGATGTGAAGGCTGTCATCTTGGGACAGGATCCCTACCATGAGCCGGGACAGGCGCACGGACTCTGCTTTTCGGTAAAGAAGGGGACAGAGGCTCCGCCGTCGCTGAGGAATATTTTCAAGGAGCTTTACGACGATCTGGGAATACCTCCCGCACAGCACGGTGAACTGACCAAATGGGCGGAAAACGGCGTGCTGCTTCTGAACACGGTGCTCACAGTCCGCAGGGGAGAGGCTAACTCCCACAAGGGCATGGGCTGGGAGATATTCACCGACAATGTGATAAAAAAGCTGAACGAGCGTGAAAAGCCTATGGTTTTCCTGCTGTGGGGAGCCCCCGCAAAGCGGAAAAGAGAGCTTATCACAAATCCAGATCATCTGGTGCTTATGGCGGCGCATCCGAGTCCGCTGTCTGCGTATAACGGATATTTCGGCTGCAGACATTTTTCAAAGTGCAACGAGTTTCTGTCTGCTCATGGCATGGAGCCTATCGACTGGCGGCTGGAATGATCTTAATACATAAAAAAACCGGAGAACATGAGGTCCTCCGGTTTTTTTATATTTTAGGGAAGAATAATCTGAACTCTGCGCCCTTGTCCACTTCGCCGAATGCTTCGGTCCTTCCGCCGTGGCGGCGCATTATCCTGTCAACGAGTGCAAGCCCTACGCCGCTGCCGTCGAATTCCTCCGCCGTGTGGAGACGCTGGAATATCCCGAACAGCTTGTCGCTGTATGCCATGTCAAAGCCTACGCCGTTATCCTTGACAGAGATGATATGATACTCCTCGTCGGGGATATGTGTGACGGTTATCACCGCATTTTTCCGGGGACGGGTGAATTTGAAGGCATTCGATATGAGGTTGCGGAAAAGCATGTCGATAAGCACTCCGTCGGCGGTTATCCTCGGGAGCGTGCCCATTATCAGCTTTACGCTGCGGTCGGGCTCGGAGGTGCGCTGCTCGTCGAATATGCTTTTTATCATGGATTCAAGCTCCAGAGTTTCATATTCGGGAGTGATGTTGCACATCTTCGAGAAATTCAGCAGCCGCTCTATCATGACTGTAAGCTTACGTGATTTGTCGCTTATCATGTCGGCTATCTGTATGACCTCATCGTCGGGGTGGTCTCCCAGCTCGCTTTTCAGCGTATCGACGAGCATGCTTATCACGTTCAGCGGAGAACGCAGATCGTGTGACACTGCGGAGCAGAACAGCTTAAGCTCGTTGTTAGCGGCTTCAAGGCTCTGAGTTTTCCGTGATATTTCAAGGTGAGTCCTTACCCTCGCCAGATATTCCTCGCGGATAAAGGGTTTCACCACATAGTCGCAGCAGCCGTATTCAAAGCCCTGTCTGATGATATCGCTGCTCGTTTCGGCGGTCAGGAAGATCACGGGGATATCGGAAAGCCTGCTGTCCGATTTTATCCTGCGGCACAGCTCCAGCCCGTCCATTCCCTCCATTTTTATATCCAGCAGGATAAGGTCAGGCTTTCTGCTGCCGAGAAATTCAAGAGCCGCCTCGCCGCTTGTGACAGCGTGTATCTTATAGCCATCGTCCTTCAGTATTGCGCCCGAAAATGCGATATGCTCGGGAATGTCGTCAACTATAAGGATATCTGCTTTCGGAGCCATTGGGATCCTCCTTTCCGTAGCTATTCCGTCATAAGCTTCTGCACCTCGGCGGCGTCCGCTTCGGCGGTGGGGCTGCTGAAAACTATGCTGCCCTTTTCCATGACGTTTACTATATCGGTATTTTCCATGACGAAATCAAGGTACTGCTCCACCAGCAGCACGGTGATGCCCTTCCAGTCGTTTATCTTCTTTATGGCTGCGCCGATGTCCTTGATGATGGAGGGCTGTATGCCCTCGGTGGGCTCGTCAAGAATGAGTATCTTCGGGTCGGCGGCAAGAGCGCGTGCAATGGCGAGCTGCTGCTGCTGACCGCCGGAAAGGTCGCCGCCCCTGCGCTTTGCGAACTTCGGCAGGATAGGGAACAGGTCGAAGAGATAATCGGGTATCTTACCCTTTCCGCCTAAGGGCTGCAGTCCCAGCTCAAGGTTTTCCTGCACCGTCATCTGCGGGAAGATATCACGTCCTTGGGGCACATATCCGATACCCAGCTTGACCCGTTCGTACACGGGCTTTCCGATGATGTCCTCTCCGTCGAAGATTATCCCGCCTTTGGGAGTTTTTACGATGCCCATTATGCTTTTGAGGGTAGTGCTTTTTCCCACGCCGTTTCTGCCGATAAGTCCCACAATTTTGCCTTTCGGCACATCAAAGGAAAGGTCCTCGATTACGCGGCTCTCGCCGTAGTAGGAATCCACATTTTTCAGACTGAGCATTTTATTCGCCTCCTCTTCCCAGATATACCGCCTGAACCGTTTTATCGGCGAGAACGTCGTTTATGCTGCCCTCCATGAGCATTTTACCTTCGTGGAGGACGGTCACGATATCCGCCGCCTGCTTGACGAAATCCATGTCATGCTCGATGACGATTATGGTACATTCCTTTTTTATTTCCTTAAGTATCTCGCCCGTTTTGAAGGTCTCGGGTTTGCCCATGCCTGCGGCGGGCTCGTCCAGCATGATTATCTCGGGTTTCTGCAGCAGCTGCATTGCAATTTCCAGCCACTGCTTCTGACCGTGGGCAAGGCTGCCCGCACGGACATCTGCGCGGTCTTCCAGACCTACACGCTTCAGCGTGCTGTGTATGCTGTCCATTTCTTCCTTGGTGGGGGTGTGGAATATGGAATCGAATATGCCCTTGTGGCCCTTGAGGGAGAGTATCATATTTTCCGTGACCGTCAGATTCACGAACACCGACGGCACCTGAAATTTCCGTCCCACGCCTGCCTGTACTATCTTGTACTCCTTCATGCCCGTAAGACGGACAGGCTCCTTGTCCTTGGGATAGAACATCACTGTGCCTGCGGTGGGCTTTGTCTTTGCGCAGATGATATCAAGCAGCGTGGTCTTGCCTGCGCCGTTGGGTCCGATGAAGAAATGTACCGTGTTTCGTCTGACCTTTGTTCTTACGTCGGTCAGCGCGTAAAACCCGTCAAATGATACGGAGATATTGTTTATTTCGAGAACATAGTCGTCCGGTCTATTTTCCATGCTCATTTACGATACCTCCTTTACGGCTGTTTCCGCGGGCTTGCCTTTTATCCTGCGGAAAAGGGCAGGGAGCTGATCCTTGACGATACCTACGATGCCGCCCTTGAAGAAGATGATTACTACGCAGAATACCGCGCCGATGATGTACTGCCATATCTCGACCATACTGCCCGAGCTTAAATTGTACTCGCAGAGGTTGATGAGGAATGCGCCGATAACTGCGCCGATGATAGTTCCTCTTCCGCCGACCGCTACCCAGATGACCATGGTTATCGAATAGGAGATAGTCATCTGAGAGGGAGTTATGCTGCCGTTGAAGTTTACGAACACCGCTCCCGCGATGCCTGCGATAACTGCGGAAAGCACGTAGATAAATGTTTTGTATGCACTTACCTTATAGCCCGAAAAATATGTTCTGTTCTCGCCGTCGCGGATGGCGATGAGCAGCCTGCCGAACTTGCGGCTGACAAGGAACTTTGCCAGTGCATAGATAAGCACCAGTATTATCAGCGCCAGATAGAACAGCTTGAACATCTCCGACTGATGAGCTTCGCCCTTGATGCTGCCGAAAACGGTCTTTATCTCGGTGATGCCAACGTTGCCGTTGGTGTAGGGAGAAAGTGCGATGAATATGGAATATGCCGCCCATGTGAGCGCCTGTGAAATGATCGAGAAATATACTCCCTTGACGCGGTTCTTAAAGATGAAATAGCCGATGATGTACGCTGCCAGTGCGGGTATGAGGACTATCATGATAAGGGTCAGCGGGAAGGAATTGAAGGGCTTCCAGATAAGTGGCAGCTCGTCCAGACCGCCTACGTGCATGAAGTCGGTGATCTTGCCGCCTGTTTCCTGCAATTTAAGATACATTGCCATGGCATAGCCGCCCAGCGCGAAATACAGTCCGTGACCGAGACTAAGTATGCCGGTATATCCCCAGATAAGGTCGAGTCCTATGGCAACGATGGCAAAGGAGATACATTTGCCGAGGAAAAGCACTGTCGATGAGCCGCTGAGCAGTCCCGCCTTCAGAAAAACAGGCATCAGGGCAAGTATTATCACAATTACAGCAAAGCAGATGTTATCGCCCTGTTTTTTCAATAATTTCATAGCGATATCTCCTTTCTCATTCGTCGAGGTTCCTGCTCTTTATCACGAACAGACCCTGCGGACGCTTCTGCAGGAATACGATCACGATAAGCAGCACGATAGCCTTTGCAATTGTAGAGGAGGTGTAGTTTTCCGTGAAAATGCTTGCCGAGCCGATTATAGCCGATCCGATGACAGTTCCGGAAAGCTTGCCTACTCCGCCGAGGACTACTGCCATGAACGAGTTCACGATATAGCTCTGTCCCACGGTGGAATCAATGGAGCCCAAAAGTGCTACCGAGCAGCCTGCTATGCCTGCTAGTCCCGAGCCTATGGCAAAGGTGATGTTGTCCACTCTGCGGGAGTTGATGCCCATGCACTGTGCCATTGTGCGGTTCTGCATAACTGCGCGCATCTGCTTGCCGAAGTTCGACTTGTACATGATGAACCATACCAGCAGCAGACAGAGCGCTACCATGAAGATGATGAACAGTCTGTTATAGGAAAAGGTGCAGCCGCCCACAGTTGCTCCGCCGTTTAAAAATGAGGGAGCGGTGACGTTTACGCCCTGTGTGCCGAAGATGCTTCTTGCCGCCTGCTGTAGTATCAGGCTGATGCCCCATGTGGCAAGGAGACTGTCTATCTCACGGCCGTACAGCCTCTGTATAACAAACCTCTCCAGAAGGCTCCCCAGCAGAAATGTCACTGCAAATGCAGCGGGGATAGCGGCGAAATAATATATGTCACGCATGCTTTCGGGAAAAACGCTTTTGAATATTTCCTGCACGACGTAGGTGGTGTAAGCGCCTATCATTACAAATTCGCCGTGAGCCATATTGATGACCCTCATAAGTCCGAAGGTTATGGCAAGTCCCAGCGAGGTCAGCAGTATGATGGAGCTCAGACTTATTCCGTTGAACAGCGTATTTACAAACTGAGCCATAAAAACACTCCTTTTATCCCAAATATTGCGCGGTTTTTCGGCCGCGCAATAACGGGGAATATTCGTTAATCAGTTATCCGATCATTCAAGGGGCTGGATGCCTGCCTTGACTGCCCAGTCGTAGGTGGAAAGATATGGGTCGGGATCAACGGGGTCGGTGGAATAGATCTCATTGATAAGACCGTCTGCGCCAACCTGACCTATCCTTACGGGCTTTACAAGATGATGATTGTCGCCCTGAACAGTTACCTTGCCCTCGGGAGCGTCATAGGAGATATCGCCTGATTCGATAGCTGCGATAACATCGTCCACTTCGAAGCTGCCGGCCTTTTCACAGGCTGCCTTCCAGAGATATACTGCGTCGTATGCAGCCTCGGCAGGGTCGGAGGTCACGCGGTCCTCGCCGTACTTTTCCTTGTATGCCGCTACAAATTCGGAGTTCTTAGCGGTATCGGTGGTCTGATAGTAGTTCCACGATACCATATGTCCCTGAAGGATATCCGAGCCGATCGTTGCCACTTCCTCTTCCGCGATGGAGAAGGACATGGTCATGTATTCCTTGCTGGTGTAGTTTTTCTCGCTCATCTGCTTGAAGAAGGAAACGTTGCCCGTACCGTTGAGGGTGTTGATGATGACATCGGGCTGTGCAGCTTCAATTTTTGCGATGATAGCCGCGAAGTCGGTCTGGTCCATATCGGCGTATTCTTCGCCGACCACTTCAAGTCCCGCATTTTCTATCTGCGCATTGATTATCATGTTTGCAGTTCTGGGGAACACGTAGTCGGAGCCTAACAGGAAGAATTTCGTGTAGCCCTGTTCGATGAGATAGTCGATAGCGGGGACGATCTGCTGATTGGGAGCGGCGCCTGTATATACGATATTGGACGAGCTTTCCATGCCCTCGTACTGAACGGGGTACCACAGCAGGGAATCATATTCCTCTACGATAGGCTTTACAGCCTTTCTCGACGATGATGTCCAGCAGCCGAAGATAGTTGCCACGCCCTCGCTGTCCACCAGCTTTTCAGCCTTTGTGGCGAAGGTGGAGGGCTCGGAAGCGCCGTCCTCCTCAACGTAGACGATCTGCTTGCCGTTAACGCCGCCTGCCGCGTTGATCTCCTCGATAGCGAGGACCTCCGCGTCGCGGACAGACTTCTCACTGATCGCCATTGAGCCTGTCAGCGAGTGGAGCAGTCCCACCTTGACTGTTTCTGCGGAATCGTCCTCCTTGCCGCAGCCTGCGGTGAAGGTGGCTGTGAGCGCTGCTGCTGACAGCACTGCGAGAACTCTTCTGATCTTTGACTTTTTCATATACTTTTCCTCCGTTACTTTTTCTCTTTTTCACAAAAAAAATCGGCTATGCCATAAGTTTGGCATGACCGACTCCATTGTCGTATTTCACATTGATCATTTGAAGCCCAGCTGTTCAAGAGCCTTATCATTTTCGGCAGTACCCTTTTTTTCGAGGATATCGTCGCCCAGTTTGATCTTAAGATACTGGATTATCAGCTCGGCGCATTTATCTCTGCCTATCCTGTCGGAATTGAGGGTCATGTCGTAAAGCACCGGATTTGTCCAGATCTCGCCGCCCGTGTAATACTTGTAATAATCGGCACGGTACTTGTCGGTCTGATAGATCATCTTGTGAGCCTCGTCCTCGGTGACTCCAAGCCGTTCGATGACCGACTTCACGCAGTATGCGCGGGGAGCTTCGATATACACGCTGACAACATTGTCATAGTCCCGAAGCAGATGATTCGCACATTTTCCGATGATTATGCAGGACTGGTTCTTTCCCAGCTCCCTGATTATCTTCGCCTGAATGTTGTACAGGTTCACATCGGAAATAAAGCTGCGCTCGGTAGGCTCGACTATATCGTCGCTGGCGGGGGCCTTCATAAGGCGCTTTATCAGATGATAGCCTCTCAGCTTTTCGTCCACCTGAAAGAACAGATCCTTATTTATCCCGCTGTAATTGGAAGCCATGTTAAGTATCTGGCTCTCATAGCAGGGGATACCCAGCCGTTTTGACAGATCAAGACCTATCTGCTTGCCGCCGCTGCCGAAGCCTCGTGCGATAGTGATAACGTAATTGTCCATCGGTTCTCACCTCCGTTTTCATGCTTTTATTATACCGTACAAATTCGGAAATGAACACACCAAAAAACAGAGAAAAGCCTATAAATATCAGCAAACAGCTATTTGCCGATCGCTTCTACCGATATTGCGACGGAGTCTTGCCGGTCATTTCTTTGAAGATGCGTGTGAAGTAGTCGGGGGAGGAATAGCCCAGCTTTTCGCTTATCTGATAGGTCTTGTAGTTGCCCGTGGCAAGGAGCTCCTTGGCATACTCTACCTTGACCGCGGAGGAAAAATAACTGAATGTCACGCCCATATTCTGCTTGAAAAGCTTGCCGAAATAGTCCTTATTGAAGCGGAAATGCTCTGCCGCTTCGTCCATGGTTATGACAGTGCTGCGGTTTTCCGAAAAGTATTCGCATATCTGCCTGATAAAGCTGTTTTCATTCTCGGTCTTTCCGATATAATGCAGAGCTGCCGCAACGCTCCGCGATATCCCCGTGACAGCCGCTTTTTCGGCAATGCACTGACGGGTGCGCTCCAGCACCTCTTCCAGCTTTTTGTCGTCCACGGGCTTGAGTATGTAGTCGAAGGCGCCCAGTACAAGCCCCTGCCGCGCGTATTCAAACTCGTCGTAGGAGCTGACAAAGATGACGCACACGTCGATGCCACGCTTTTTTATCTCCCGAAGCAGCTCTATGCCGTCGACGAAGGGCATTCTTATGTCGGTCACTATCAGGTCGAATTTTTCTTTGCCAAGCACTTCAAGAGCGTCCTTGCCGTTGGAGACCTCCGCTGCTATCCTGAAGCCGCATTCGCTCCAGACCTTCATTTTAGAATAGAGGAACCGCATTGCGGGATCGTCCTCCACAAGAAGTATATCGTACATGATTCATTCCTCCTGTTCAGTAAATTCCTTGACTATTCCTGCAAAATCATATCGTCCCGCCAGTTCTTCGACACGGCGGAATTTCTCCTTGTCAAGGCTGTTTTTGAAATCGGAGCGGTTATCGTCGAAATATTCCGCCGCCGAAATATCAAGATCGCCGCACAGCCTAAGCAGCTTTTTCAGCTTCTCTTCAAAGGGGATATCATCGGACGTGCCGCAGCCGATATCGTTGATCTTCAGAAACTCCTGCATTTCGTCGGCAGCTTCTTCAAATGCATGATAAAACTCATCGGCGCTGTCCTGTCTGCCCGAATGAAGGTCGGCAAGGAGCGCCTGCGAGGCTTCGTACAGCGGCATGCACCGAAGATTCCCCGATACTCCCGATACGTCGTGGAGAATACGCCGCGCAGTGGCATAGTTTCCGTTGGCGATATGTATTTTCAGCTGTTCGCAGGTGTGCTCGTTGCTGCGGAGAAATCTTCTGACCGACCTGACGAGGACATTCATATTCCCTCCCAGCTCTTCAAGGCAGCGTCTGCTGTCAAAGGCGGAGCTTACCCCCGTGTACAGCTGTTCGGGAGACTCTGCCGCGATGCCCAGATATTCCCCGATGATCTCACGGAGCCGTCCGGGGTCGAAGGGCTTGGATATATAGTCGTTCATTCCCGCGGCGCGTACTTTTTCGGAGACCCCCGACACCACGTCCGCAGTCAGGGCGATAATCGGCGTCAGACGGCAGGCTTTTATCCGCCTTATGCGGCGGGCGGTCTCGTAACCGTCCATGTCGGGCATATGCAGATCGAGGAATATCAGGTCGGGTGTAAGCTGCTGTGCATATTCCACCGCCTTTGCGCCGCAGTCTGCGGTGATGACCTCCGCTCCGTACATGCGCAGTATCTCCTGTTCGATATCCAGATTGACGGCATTGTCGTCAACCAGCAGGATATGTACATCACTGTCAAAGGGAACGGAGCTTTCCGCTTCGGGGCTGTCCTCGGCGCGGCTGCCGTATCCGAACTCCATTTTAAAGCTGAAACGGGAGCCCTTTCCCTCCTCTGATGTGACTTCTATGCCGTATTTCCCGCCGCTTGCGTTTCTGACTATGCTCTGTGAGATGGGCAGTCCCAGTCCCGTTCCGCCGTATTTTCGGGTAACGCCCACGTCGGTCTGGACGAAGGGCTCGAATATCTTGGGGATATCCTCAGTGGCGATGCCTATCCCCGTATCTGCGACGGAAAAGCTCATCAGTGCGTTTCCGTCGTCCGTATCGCCCAGATATTCCGCCGACAGGGTCACGCTCCCGTGAGATGTGAATTTCAGTCCGTTACCGATAAGATTGATAAGCACCTGCCGCAGCCGCAGCGGGTCGCCCTTCACATATAACGGGATATCTCCCGAAAACTCGGGGATAAGCGCTATCCCTTTCTGTGCTGCATTGTTTTCCATTATTCCGCAGACATCGCCGAGAAGCTCTGTCAGATCGAAGTCGGTGATCTCCAACTGCATTTTTCCAGACTCTATCTTTGAAAAATCAAGCACATTATTGATGAGCCCCAGCAGATTTTCCGAGGATATCTCAATGCTGCTGCAGTATTTTTTCTGCTTGTTGTCAAGGGGCGTTTTTTCAAGCAGATACAGATAGCCCGTGATGGCGTTCAGAGGAGTGCGCAGCTCGTGGCTCATATTGGCGAAGAAGATGCTTTTTGCGGCGTTTGCGCTGTCCGCCTCGTCTCTTGCGGTGCGCATTGCCTGCTCCGCTTCGGTGCGGCGCTTCAGCTCCCGGTTGAGAATCAGGGAAAGACGGTTGAATATCTCCCCGAAGCGGTAAAGCTCATATGCTCCTTCGGGAGTGACCCTTATCTGCGAGAAGTCGCTGTCGGAGAAATCCTTTTCCTTTTCGGCGCGGGAAAGCTCCTTTGAGTACCTGTTCAGCGGCTTGATGTACAGCGTATTCAGCCCGATGAGCAGCACCGCTATCAGTGCAAGCACCGCCGCAGAACAGGCAAGCTGAACATATGACGCAAAGCTTCGTCCCTTTGCAGCCTGACGCACCTCGTCGTCCAGCCGTTTTGCGAGTACGGTCTGGAAATCTTCAATGGGCGACATGATAAGGTCCTTGGAATTGCTGTAGAAGCTGTCGTAGAGTATCTCACGTGACTTTGCGGACTTTTCTTCGGGGGACAGCCCCTCATATTCCTCGGGGAGTTCACATTCCTCCACAGCCCTTACATATTTACATAGCTTTTCATCATAGGCGAGATCATCTGCGGTGATATCCTGCGCCTGAAGCATGAGCTTCATGGAAACGGTCTCGGTCTTGATAAGCTCGTCGGAGTAGCTTTTCGCCTCCGACAGCAGCTTCTGCTCGTTTTCGGGCGGGTCGTAGGAGGACAGCTTTTCTATGACGGTATCCCGTGTCATTTTGTCGTTGACTTCAAACCAGTAGTTGTACAGATGCTCGATATTGCCCGTGACGGAGAATTTCCGCGCTTCGTCGGTGAGATGATCCGACGCGTCCGCAAGGGCTTCTCCCAGAGCGGAAAGCTCGGTCCTATTCTGCTCCGCCTGTGCTTCCCGCTCCACGCAGCTGTTCATATAGCGGCTGCTGATGAACATTATAACCGCAACGGCGATGAACATCAGCGCGGAAACGGAATATATCCTGCGGCTGTTGAATATCTTTTCCTTTTTATGCAAAGCATGCTTCGGCATGAATATCCCTCCCGAAAAGAAAAAAGCAGCGGCGCAGTTCGGTACAGACCGAACACAGCGCCGTTGCTTTTTCTTCATGATATCATAACCCGCTTAGGATTTCTATGATTTGGGATAAATATTTGATGAACAAAATCCGAAGATTGTTTTTCTGAAAAATATCTGAAATTTCATGGGAAATATCTGATTTTTTCAGTCGGCGGGCTCTTGAAATATCCGCTCCGATGTGGTATAATGACAGCGTGATAAAAAGCAAGGGCGCTCTTACCGTATGGCAGGAGCGCCCTTGTGTTTTCTGAAAGGAAGGATAAATATGGCTTGTTTTTTAGTACCCGCAGCGGAAGCTGTGGTGACCACCGTTATCGCAAAGGCTGTTAAGCATCATGAGGCAAAGACGGAGAAGGTCTCCGTAAATACCGATAAGACAACGCTCTCTCATAAGCTGAGCAGGCTGTCGGGCTTTCTCTGGGGAGGTTCGGGGCTTCTTGCCTTTGAGCATCTCTGGCACGGTGAGATCTCTCCGGTATTCCCGTTTCTGACAGCGGCAGGCGATCCCGAGGAAATGACGGTCGTGCTCCATGAAATGGGGACGGTGGGCGTTTGTATGGCTGTGCTTGTGACGGCATTCTGGGCTGCACTTACGATAGGAGAGGATATCCTGCGCAGACGTTCCGTCACTGCTGAAAATGCAGAGGAGGGTTCGGTATGACTTTACTTATCACATTAATTGCGGCAGTAGTTTCTGCTGTCATATGGTACACCTGCGAAAAAGCCCGTAAGCTTAAGGTGGGTCTGCTGTGCTATATGTACTGGGGAGCTTCTCTCATGTGGCTTGTGGACGCTGTCTTTGAGTATGCCGAATTGGGAGCGGGATATTTCCTGCCGGCTTCGGCGGATATGCTCAACGACGGCTTTCTCGGAGTGTGCGCAGTGGTTCTGGGACTTATCGTCTGGACGGCTGTGCTGCTGATAAAGGATCCCCGCAATATTATCCGAAAAGCAGGGCGGGAATAGAGTAAAATATATCGGAGGAATTATTATGCGACTGGTTCCGAGAGAACAGGACAAGCTTATGCTCCACTATGCGGGACTGCTTGCCAAGGACAGAAAGGAACGGGGACTGAAGCTCAACTATCCCGAGGCTGTGGCTTACATCAGCATGGAGGTCATGGAAAAAGCACGGGAGGGCATGTCCGCCGCGGAGCTTATGAACTACGGCACAAAGCTGCTCACCGCCGACGACGTGATGGACGGCGTTCCCGAAATGATACATGAGATACAGATAGAATCCACCATGCCCGACGGCACGAAGCTCGTCACCGTACATGAGCCCATTAAGGGGAACGGCAGGCTCGTTCCCGGAGAATTTCTCATTGACGAGGGCGATGTCCTGCTGAACGAGGGGACGGAGCCTGTTGAACTCACCGTGGCAAACACGGGAGACCGTCCGATTCAGGCGGGCTCCCATTTCCATTTCTTTGAGCTGAACAAGGCTCTGGATTTCGACAGAAAGGCAGCCTACGGTATGAGATTGGATATTCCCGCAGGAACGGCTGTACGATTTGAGCCCGGCGAGAAAAAGACGGTGCGGCTCATACCCATTGGCGGGGAGCGCACAGGATATGGTCTGAACGGGCTCGTTAACGGGAAAATGGACGACCCCGATGTGAGGGCGGCAGCCTTTGAAAAGGCAAAGGCTCTGGGCTTTAAAGGAGTGTGACTTATGATAAGGATATCAAAGAAGGCATACTGTGATATGTACGGCCCCACCGTTGGGGACAGAGTGCGGCTGGGAGATACTGCCCTTATCGCCGAGGTGGAAAAGGATCTGACCGTCCACGGCGACGAGGCTAAATTCGGCGGAGGAAAATCTCTCCGAGACGGAATGGGTCAGTCCTGCAGGGCACTTGACGACGAGTGTCTGGATACGGTCATCACAAATGCGCTCATTATCGACTGCACAGGTATAATCAAGGCTGACGTGGGCATAAAGGACGGCATGATAGCGGGAATCGGCAAGGCAGGCAATCCCGATATCATGAACGGAGTCACTCCCGGAATGGTGATAGGCGCGTCCACCGAAGCTATCGCAGGTGAGGGGCTTATCCTCACTGCAGGAGGGATCGATACGCATATCCACTTCATTTCTCCCACGCAGATACGCACTGCTCTTTACAGCGGAGTCACTACCATGATAGGCGGCGGCACAGGTCCTGCCGACGGCACCAATGCCACCACCTGTACTCCCGGCGAGTTCAACGTTCACAGAATGCTTGAAGCCGCGGAGGATCTGCCCATGAATCTGGGATTCTTAAGCAAGGGCAACTGCAGCGATATCCATGCCGCCGAGGAACAGATACAGGCAGGCTGCATGGGACTGAAAATACACGAGGACTGGGGAGCTACTCCCGATGTTATCGACTGTGCGCTGACCGTTGCGGACAAGTACGACGTTCAGACGGCTATCCACACCGATACCCTCAACGAGGGCGGCTTCGTGGAGGACACCATCGCCGCATTCAAGGGCAGGACGATACACACCTATCACACCGAGGGCGCAGGCGGCGGACATGCTCCGGATATCATCAGGGCGGCAGCTTTTCCGAATGTGCTGCCCTCCTCAACGAATCCCACCATGCCCTATACGAGAAATACTCTGGACGAGCATCTTGACATGCTCATGGTATGTCATCACCTGGACAAGAATGTCCCCGAGGACATCGCCTTTGCGGATTCGAGGATACGTCCCGAGACTATCGCCGCCGAGGACGTGCTCCATGACATGGGCATTTTTTCCATGATGAGCAGCGATTCCCAGGCTATGGGACGTGTAGGTGAGGTCATCACCCGCACATGGCAGACCGCCGACAAGATGAAAAAGCAGAGGGGCGCTCTTCCTGAGGATAATGAACGAAACGACAATTTCCGTATAAAGAGATTCATCTCCAAATACACCATAAATCCTGCCATTACTCATGGAATATCGGAGTATGTGGGCTCTGTCGAAGTGGGAAAGGTCGCCGATCTTGTGCTGTGGAACCCTGCATTCTTCGGCGCAAAGCCCGAAATGATAATCAAGAGCGGATTTATCTTCGCTTCAAAAATGGGGGACGCCAACGCGTCAATTCCAACGCCGCAGCCAGTGGTCTACACCGATATGTTCGGGGCTCACGGAAAGGCTCTTTCATCGAGCTGCATCACCTTCGTTTCGAAAAGCGCCTTTGAAAACAATATCCGCGCAGCGCTGGGACTGAAAAGAAAGGTGCTGCCCGTGAAGAACTGCCGGAACATCACAAAGGCGGATATGCGATTCAACGACAGGTGCGGCGATATCAGGGTCGATCCCGAGACCTACACCGTCACGGTGGACGGCGGGCTCATCACCTGCGAGCCCTTCTCGGAGCTTGCGCTGGCACAGAGATATTTCATGTTCTGATAACGGAGGAATGCTTATGATTGCGGAAAAAATACTCGGAAATATTCATCGGGATAATATAGCTGTTCCCGTCGATACCGTGGGGCTGGAATGGTTCGAGGCAGACGGCAAGCGCCTGCGCAAGACCACATCGGGCGGCAGAGACATCGGCATTGCCGTAGGAGAAATACTTCGGGACGGGGATATACTTTACCTTGACAGTGAGGTCTGCGTTGCGGTGAAGGTCGCCGAGTGCGAGCTTACGGAAATCAAGGTCTCGTCCATGGAGGAAATGGGCAGGGTATGCTTTGAGATAGGGAACCGTCATCTTCCGCTGAAAATATCGGCGGACAGGGTGCTTATCCCTTACGACGCTCCCACCGAACAGCACCTGAAAAACTTAGGCTTTTCCTGCAGCAGGGTGACCGGCAGCTTTGAGGGTCATATCGTCTGCAAGGCTCACGGCCATGAGCATCATCACCATGGATAGCGGGGGACTGCTGAACATTCTGCAGATATGCGACAGTCTTTTCCCCGTGGGAGCATTTACCCTGTCAAACGGGCTGGAGACTTATGTGCAGAAGGATATCATCACATCTCCCTGCGGATTGTCGGAATATCTCGGATATTATCTGTCGGTGCTTCCCTATAATGAACTGGGAGTGGCTGCCCTTGCATACGGCGGCTGCGATATCCGTCGGCTGGACGAGATATACTCTGCCTGCAAAGCCCCCGAGGAGATACGCTCGGGCTCGGAAAAAACGGCAGGCAGATTTTTCAGAGTACGTGAAAAAATCGGCGGAGGGACCCCACGGCTCGATGAGTATATCAGCCTTGTGAAAAGCGGAGAATGTATGGGGCATCAGCCCATTGCCTATGGTCTTTACATGTCTGACGCGGGGGCAGATATCGGACAGGCGCTGCGGGTGTACGGATATTCGATATGCTCGGCGATAGTCACCAACTGCGTGAAGCTGGTGCCGTTAAGTCAGCTGGAGGGACAGCGTATCCTGTCCGAAAGCTTTGACGGGATAGAACAGGCGGCAGAGGCTGCGCTGACCGTGACAACAGATGATATCGGCATATGCGGAGCAGGCTCCGACCTGCGGGCTATGGAGCATGAACGGCTCTACTCCCGCCAGTACATGAGTTAGGAGGACATTTTGAAAATCAAAGATTTTCAAATTATGAGTTTTGTTTCTTCGGCTGTCGCCTCGATTTGCTGTCGCAAACCACAAAACTCAGAAAGGAATAATAAAAAATGAGCTATGTGAAGATCGGCGTGGGAGGTCCCGTGGGCTCGGGAAAGACCGCGCTCATTGAAAGACTTACAAGGGAAATGTCCGCGGAGTACAGCATTTGCGTGGTCACCAACGATATCTACACCAAGGAGGACGCGGAGTTTCTTATTAAAAATTCCTGCCTGCCGCCCGAAAGGATAGTGGGCGTGGAAACGGGAGGATGTCCTCATACGGCTATCCGCGAGGACTGCTCCATGAACCTTGAAGCAGTGGAAGCAATGGCGGAGAAATTCCCCGATGTTCAGATAATCTTCATTGAAAGCGGCGGAGATAATCTGTCCGCCACATTTTCGCCATATCTTGCGGACGCGTCCATCTATGTCATCGACGTGGCACAGGGCGAAAAGATACCCCGTAAGGGCGGACCCGGAGTGACCCGCTCCGACCTGCTGGTGATAAACAAGACCGATCTTGCGCCTATGGTGGGAGCTTCTCTTGAGGTTATGGCGAATGATTCCCGCCGCATGCGTGGAGACAGACCATTTTTATTTACAGATCTTATGAGCCGCGAGGGCGTGGACAGAGTCATTGACTGGATAAAGACCTCCGTGCTGTTCGAGGACCTGAAATGAACGGCGAGCTTAGACTTAAGACCATATTATCTCACGGAAGGACTGCGGCGGAGGATATCTTTTTTACGCCGCCATTCAAGCTGTATTCTCCCTTTTACGAAGGCGATACGGCGAGATTCATCTCCATGTGCGCGGCGGCAGGCGTTCTGGCGGGGGACAGTCATCATATCGGCATTGACATCGGCGAGGGCTGCAGGGTGCATTTCACCGACCAAGGCTATCAGAAGCTGTTTGATACGAATGGCGGGAGCTCATCCCAGAGGGTGGATATCTCGGTGGGAGCAAATGCTGTGCTGAAATATCTTCCGCACCCAGTGATGACCTTCGGCGGCTGTGATCACAGGGCGGTGAATAATGCGGAAATCCGCAGCGACTCGCAGCTTGTTTTCGGAGAGATATACTGCTGCGGACGGACTGCCATGGGTGAGGAGTTTGCACTGGAGCGGTTTTCCTCCCGCACGGAGATACGTATTGACGGAAAAGCAGACTTCATTGACAACACCCTTATCAAGCCGAAAAAACTCCCCGTGAAAGGGCTCGGCTTCTTCGAGGGCTTTACTCACACGGGGATATTGTACATTTATTCCTCCGACAGGGACAGACTGTACGGAGATATCTGTTCCGTCTGCGAAAAATACG
This sequence comes from Oscillospiraceae bacterium, assembly GCA_051882725.1. GTDB lineage: Bacteria > Bacillota > Clostridia > Oscillospirales > Ruminococcaceae > RGIG4694. Next base: position 8,302 of record JBJESJ010000109.1, on the reverse strand, counting down.
CAGACAGGCTGTCTGCCGCCTGCTCCCGAACCGAAAGGGGACTGTCCGTCAGGGTGCTGGGCACATCGGGGGAGGATATCTTTGATATTTTCGGTATCATCGCGGAGATGATAAAATGACAGCTTTTTTTCGGAGCTGAAAACAGCGCACGGCGGGCAATCGCTGTGTGCTGTTTTATTTTTGGCTGATATGGCACCTGTACTGCAGCTTGAAGTGCCGATTGATCTGCCGTTTTCCGTCATTACAAGGTCATACTGCCCATTTCTGTCAACAGTACCTGCCCAGCGTCCCTCGGGGATAGGATCAAGAAAGCTCCGGGTGATGATATCCCCTTATATGCGTACCGCCAGCTTTCCTCATATATGCGGCTGACTGAGTACCTGTCGTCAGCGGGTGACAAATATCTTTTTTCCATGGTATCTCCTTTGCTTCGATAGCTTATTTCCGCAATTATTTCACTTTTTATAAAGCAATTCAACGCATTTCGCCATGCTTTTTCAGGATTTATCAAAAAAACTTGATGACAAATCCCTTGACATATTATTGTGGATAGTGTATAATATAAGTTAGATTATTTTGTATTGCCGAAAATCGGCAGTGTATTTTATATTACCGGATGTGATAATATGGTTGAAAACAGTGCTTGTGCGAAAAAAAGCCCGTTTCTGCGGAGCTTTCTCATACTTATCATGGCGGCGGCCGTGATGCTCTCGCTTACGTCCTGCGCAGGAAAGGACGACTCCTCCGATGAGGGTGCAGAGGGCGGAGAGACTTCTGTTTCCGAGGGGGCAGAGGTCACCGAGTTTTCCGTTAAGATGACTCCGAGGTCGAAGGAGGATTTCTTTAAAAACAGCGATGATCCCGCTGTTCAGGCGGCTGTTTCCGTCAAGGAGGAAAGCATCGCCGACCGTCCTGCTTACATAACTATCAAGGGAGTGGAGCTCTCTACCGATATCACCAGCCTTACCCTTAACGCAAAGGGTCTTACCGACGAGGATATCGCCGATCTGCGCTATATGATAAATCTTCGTGAGCTTCAGATCTACGAGAACGACATCACCGACCTGTCGCCGCTTATGGGGCTTACCGAGCTTACCTCGCTGTCCGTTTTCAAGAACCACATCAGCGATCTTACACCGCTTAAAGGTCTGGTGAATCTTCAGACCCTTTATCTGCGCAGCAACGACATCTCCGATATATCTCCCCTTGCAGGGCTCACAGAGATGACAAATCTCGATCTGTCGGACAATCATATTTCGGATATCTCTGCTCTTTCGGGAATGAAGTCCATAAGGCTCCTTAAGCTCAACGACAACGAGATCGAGGATATCTCCGCACTGGGCAATATGGCGCTCATGGACAGGCTCCATATCCAGAACAACCGCATTTCCGATATAAATCCTCTGTGGAGAATGACCGAGACTACCGAGATTTACGCCGAGAACAACAATATTTCCGATATCTCTGTGGTGAGCGAAATGAAAAATCTCGGCTGGCTCAAACTTTCGGGAAATCCTATCGGGGACCTTTCTCCCGTGTATGATCTTACCGTGCTGAAAAAGCTTTGGATAACCGATACGGGCGCGTCAACAGAGGGTCTCGCCGAGGCTCTTCCCGAGTGCAATATCACATACTGAAACCGATTGGAGCGATGAAAATGAATATTGTAAGCGTAAAGGCTTCCGGAAGCTATGACGTCGTTATAGGACGGGGTCTGATTGCTTCCTGCGGAGAATACATAAGAAAAGTTACCGCCGCAAAGACCTTTGCGGTCATATCCGACGACAACGTTGACAAGCTTTACGGCGATACCGTGGAGAGCTCTCTGAAAGCACAGGGCTTTGAGGTGTGCAGGTTCGTGTTTCCTCACGGCGAGGCTTCTAAATGCTCCGCAGTGCTGAACGACATCTACATGTTCCTCTCAGAAAACCACATCACCCGCTCCGACTGCCTTATCGCTCTGGGCGGCGGTGTTGTGGGAGATATCACGGGCTTTGCCGCAGCTACATATTTAAGAGGTCTGGACTATGTTCAGGTGCCTACCTCGCTTCTGGCGCAGGTGGATTCCTCGGTGGGCGGAAAGACTGCCATCGATCTGCCCTGCGGAAAGAATCTCGTGGGAGCTTTCAAGCAGCCTAAGCTGGTGCTCTGCGATATTTCCGCACTTGATACCCTGCCCAGAGATTTCTTTATCGACGGCATGGGCGAGGTCGTGAAGTACGGCATGATAAGATCTGCCGAGCTTTTTGACATTCTCGCCGATAACGACATCGACAGCATTAAAAATATCCTTGAGGATATCATCACCCGCTGCGTTTCCATCAAGCGTGACGTGGTCGAGGCAGACGAGTTCGACAAGGGCGAAAGAATGCTGCTGAATTTCGGACATACACTGGGTCATTCCGTGGAACAGCACTACAATTATACGGGCATCTCCCACGGACGGGCTGTTGCCGTAGGAATGGCACTTATCACCGAGTGCGCCGTGAAAAAGGATTTGTGCGCAGAGGGCACTCTCGAAAAACTCACTGCCTGCCTTGACCGCTATGAGCTGCCTTTCAGCACCGATATCCCCTTGTGCATGCTTGCGGACGCATGTCTTAACGACAAGAAAAGATCGGGCGGCAGTATTCATGTCATCATCTGTTCAGAATGCGGAAGATCTTCCGCTGTGAAAATGTCGATAGACGAATTTATGCAGTTTATCGGCTGATATATCTTCCGTTCACGCGGAAGAAGCTTTCTCTGTGAAAAAAAGAAAAAGTATGCGGTCTGACCGCATGACCGAAAGGATCATCTTATGAATGCAAAAATAATTCCCACGCGACTTCAAGGAATTGTCAATGCTCCGTCCTCCAAAAGCTTATCCCACAGATTTGTTATCGCTGCCGCTCTTTCGGACGGCGTGTCGGTCATCAGAAACGTTACCGATTCAAAGGATATCTCGGCAACTATCGACGCTATGACCGCTTTGGGTGCGGATATTTCCAAAAACGGCTCCGAGATAACTGTCAAGGGCATTTTTGCGGGCGATGAACGTTCCGCTGCCGCCGATATCGACTGCTGCGAAAGCGGTTCTACTCTGCGGTTCATTATCCCCATTGCGGCGGCTCTCGGAACAGCGGCTTCCTTCCGCGGAAGAGGAAAGCTCCCCGAAAGACCGATAACTCCCTATGTACGCGAGTTTTCGGGAAAGAACGTCAGCTTCGATTACAATAACACCATGCCCTTTTCAATTTCGGGAAAGCTGTCGGGCGGCGAATATAATCTGGAGGGGGATATCTCCTCACAGTTTATAACGGGGCTGCTTTTTGCACTTCCTCTCTGCGACGAAGACAGCATAATCAGGCTCACATCTCCGCTTCAGTCTGCTCCCTACGTCAATATGACCATTGATGTGCTCCAGCATTTCGGCATTGAGGTAAGCGAGCTTTCGCTGGGAGATTATCCCGCCTTCCTCATAAAGGGCAATCAGAAATACATAGCCTCCGACGCTGTTGTCGAGGGCGATTATTCACAGGCTGCGTTTTTTTATACTGCTAATGCCATGGGCTCGGTGATAACCGTCAACAATCTCAACGAGGACAGTATTCAGGGCGATAAGGAGATAATGAACATCATCAGAAACTGCGGATTGGCAATGAATCCCTTTACCGTGGACGCGGGGGATATACCCGATCTGGTGCCTATACTGACCGTTCTCGGAAGCTTCACCAACGGCGTCAGCAGGATAGTTAACGCCGCACGTCTCCGCATTAAGGAGAGCGACCGTCTTACAGCCATCGCCGACGCGCTCAACAACATCGGCGGACAGGTCGAGGCGGGCGAGGACAGCCTTACTATATATCCTATCAAGCATTTTACGGGAGGCACCGTTGATGCCTGCAACGATCACCGCATCGTTATGGCGGCAGCTATTGCGGCTACCCGTTCGATGAATCCCGTTACAATTATCGGCTGTGAAGCAGTAAACAAAAGCTACCCGTCCTTCTTTGACGATTTCAGAAGCTTAGGCGGAGAAGTCATTTTCAGCGAATAAGAAAGGAATGTAAAATATATGTCATCATTCTGGAATCACAATATTTCGATATCTGTTTTCGGTGAGTCTCACGGTCCCGCTATCGGAGTGGTGATCGACAATCTTCCTCCCGGAGAGCCCCTTGACGTGGACGCTATCCGCGAGTTCATGGCGCGCCGCGCTCCCAAGTCGGACGGTACCACTACCTCCCGCCGCGAGACCGATATGCCCAATATCATGTCGGGCTATCTCAACGGCAGGACCACCGGCACTCCGCTGGCGGCGTTCATCAACAATACAGACACTCATTCGCAGGATTACAGCAATATCTCAAAGCTTGCAAGACCCGGTCATGCCGATTATACCGGTGCGCTTCGCTACAAGGGCTTCAACGATGTCCGCGGCGGCGGTCATTTTTCGGGACGGCTCACTGCGCCTATCGTGTTTGCGGGAGCTGTCTGCGGACAGATACTTGAGCGCCGCGGCATCTATACGGGCACTCATATCGCACAGGTCCACAACATTAAGGATACCATGTTCAATCCCTGCGATATCGACCGCGATCTGATAATCAATCTGCGGCATAAGATATTCCCCGCGATCAGCGACAGGAAGGGTCAGCGCATGAGGGACGATATCCTCCTGGCAAGGGAAAGCCTTGACAGCGTGGGCGGCGTTGTCGAGTGCGCAGTGACAAACGTTCCTGCGGGAATAGGCTCGCCTATGTTCGACGGACTGGAGAACACCATTTCAAGCCTTGTGTTCGGCATACCCGCTGTTAAGGGCATTGAATTCGGCGCGGGCTTCGAGGCAGCCAAAATGCTGGGAAGCCAGAACAATGACGAATTCTACGTGGACGAAAGAGGTCATGTGCTCACAAAGACCAACAATCACGGCGGTATCTTAGGCGGCATCTCAAGCGGCATGCCTATCATTTTCCGCGTGGCGTTCAAGCCCACTCCCTCCATTGCACAGCCGCAGGATACCATCGACTACAGCGCAATGACTAACGAAACTCTCGTTATCAAGGGCAGACACGACCCCTGCGTCGCAGTCCGCGCAGTTCCCGTGGTGGAAGCGGCGGCAAATATCGCAGTGCTGTCTCACATGCTGGACTACCCCAACTTCTGAAAGGGTAAGGGCGGCTCCGACGAGGACGAGTCCTCCGACGAAAGCGCAGCTAATAAATGATCCGTGCTGCGGTACGGCAAACAGTTTTCACATAGTTACGGCAATGAACAGGCTGTCACAGCTGTCGTATGAGGCGACGCTGCGGCAGCTTTTTTGTCCCGCATAAGCATGGGCTGATCTGTTTTATGGGTTGACGGTTTAAAAAATCGTCGAGCTGCCGATAATTGACAAATCAGCTATTAAAATAAATCATTTCTTGTTGACATTTGTCAATATTAGTGATATAATGAAAATATAAGCGTGATCCGTCAGAATAATCCGTCTGTAATGACCTTTTGCGCCGCACATCGGGACTATTAAGCCCAAAAAGGAGTAATTTGTATGTCATTTTTATCGAAAATGCCGATCAAAAAGCACATCATCACCGTGATGCTGGTAATGGTACTGCTGCCGCTGCTGATATGCAGCGATGTCGCTATGGCGATGAGCTACTATTCAGCTATCAGTTCGGCTCAGACTAATATGGAGGAAATGGCTGTTCTTTGTGCAAATCATATTCAGTGGGAGCTCCAGACATTTAAGACTATCGCAAGAGAAACCGGCTGCAACCGTGACCTTGCGGATCCTGCTGTCTCCAATGATGAGAAGGAGGAGATCCTCGACCTGAGAGTCAGGGAGAACGATCTGGCACAAGGCGATATCATCGGCGCAGACGGCAAATGCATCTTTGACGGTGAGGATTATTCGGGAGAAACGTTCTTCACGGAAGCAATGAAGGGTAATACATACGTTTCAGAGCCTGCTGTTTCCGAGGAAACAGGTAAGCTGACGGCCTACATTGCCGCTCCTCTGTGGGAGAACGGTGTAGAAGGCTCCACAGCAGTAGGCTGCGTATTCTTTGTGCCCGAAGAGGAATTTCTCAACGATATCATGCGCAACGTGAAGTTCAGCGAAAACTGCGCCGCTTATATGATCGATAAGTACGGCAATACTATCGCTGACGTTGACTCGGAACTCGTAAGGAACGGCGAGAACATCGAAGCACTTGCCGATGAGGATACATCGGGTCAGGTGGGCTATGCTACACTTGCTGCTGCCCATGTAAAAATGAAAAACGGTGAGACAGGCTTCTGCGAGTACAAGCTCAAGGGCGTGAAAAAATACATAGGCTATGCTCCCATAAGCGGCACAGACGGCTGGGCTGTTGCAGTATATGCTCCTGCAAATGATTTCCTCGGCGATACATATCTCACTATAGCAGTTACTGTCATACTTATGATGATCGCAGCGGTGACATCGGTATTCACTGCAGGACTGGTCGGAAAACACATCGGCGACCCTATAAAGGAATGCACAGACCGTCTTTCAAAGCTGGCTCAGGGCGACCTTACAAGTCCTGTTCCCGAGGTGCGCTCCGAGGATGAGGTGGGCAGGCTCGCTGAGGGGACTCGTGATCTTATTGACGATTTCAATATGATAATCAGCGATATGGATAATAATCTGACAAGCATGGCAAACGGTAATTTCAGTTTTGATATTGACAGCGCCGACAAGATATATGTGGGAGATTTCCGTAAACTCAGAGCTTCTGTGGAGACAATCACTGCTCGGCTCAGCAGGACTCTGCGTCAGATAAATGTATCGGCAGATCAGGTGTCCGGCGGTGCGGATCAGGTATCTTCGGGAGCACAGGCACTTTCACAGGGCGCTACCGAGCAGGCATCCTCCATTGAGGAGCTGTCGGCGGCTATCGTGTCCATTTCCGAAATGGTGAACCGCAACGCAAATGACGCGGAAAATGCCAGCATGATGACCGTTCAGGCAGGCAAAAAGATGATGGAGGCAAATCACATGATGGAAAGTCTTGTTTCCGCTATGACGGAGATAAGCAATTCCTCCGAGGAGATCAGGAATATCACCCAGACTATCGAGGATATCGCATTCCAGACCAATATCCTCGCCCTTAACGCAGCTGTTGAGGCGGCTCGGGCAGGCGAAGCGGGCAAGGGCTTTGCAGTTGTCGCAGATGAAGTAAGGAACCTTGCCGCAAAATCTGCGGAAGCTGCTCAGACCACCACTAACCGCATCGAGGGAACAGTTCAGGCGATAAATCACGGAAGCAGGCTCGTAGGCGACGTATCGGATATGATGGGTCAGGTATCTGCCGCGGCAGAACAGGTCGCTGAGATAAACGACAAGATATCCAAGGCTTCCAAGGAGGCTGCGGATTCCATCACTCAGGTCACTGTGGGCGTAGAGCAGATATCCTGCGTTGTACAGACAAACTCCGCTACTGCAGAGCAGTCTGCGGCGGCTTCGGAGGAGCTTTCCGGACAGGCTCAGATGCTCGATACCCTTGTATCCGGATTCCGTCTCAGAGCAGAGTGAGACTGTTTATTGAATAGTTGATAGTATAAAGTGAAAAGCGAACAGCATTCGGCTTATTGCCGGCTGCTGTTCGCTTATTCTTACAGGCGGCTCTTGAAATCCTCGTAGCCGAAAGCTTTCAGGTGCTTCATGCCGCTTTTTGTATTGTAGTATATGTCGGGGAGATTTATCCCGTTGAAGGTGTTGTTCTTGCACATGGAGTAGATCGCCATGTCGCAGAATACCAGCCTGTCGCCCGGTTCAAGGGGCTCGTCGAAGGAATAGTCCCCGATAATGTCCCCTGCCAGACAGGTGGCGGAGCCCAGACGGTAAGTGTACGGTTTTTCGCCCGCCTTGCCCGAGCCGATGATGTTCGGACGATAGGGCATTTCCAGAACGTCGGGCATATGACAGGCTGCGGACGCGTCGATTATGGCGATATCCATGCCGTTTTTCATGGTATCGAGGACCTCTGCCACAAGAAAGCCCGCATTCAGCGCTATCGCTTCGCCCGGTTCAAGATAGACCTGAACGCCGTACTTTTGCTGTACATAGTCAATGACCTTTATCAGCCGATACACATCGTAATCGGGACGGGTGATGTGATGTCCTCCGCCGAAATTCAGCCACTCCATCTGTGAGAAATATTTACCGAATTTTTCCTCGGCGGCGTGGACTGTACGTTCGAGGGTATCGCTGTTCTGCTCGCACATGGTATGGAAATGGAGCCCGCCTATGCCGTCAAGGGCAGTATCGTCGAAGTTTTCGAGAGTCGTTCCCAGCCTC
>JBJESJ010000108.1:0-7634 GCA_051882725.1 Oscillospiraceae bacterium | reverse complement strand
GCATTTGTGTGGATACTTCTGCTGTTCAACAAGACGGTATTCGATGTCCTGCGTGTTATCAAGGGCTGGTTCGTCACCGCCTTTGACGCGAGGGAGGAGTATGAGGAGACCCCCGAGCCCGTTCGGAAAAAGCGTGCCGAAGCCGAGGGCTTCAAGGAGCCTCCCGGAGCCGCTAAAAGCAGGAAAATGCGCGATGTCAGACCTGCGGAGGAGGACGTCCCCCGCGATGATTTCGACATCGACATAGCTATCCCGTCAAAACAGACGAAAAAGGACAAGAAAAAGGCACAGGTCGATGAGGAAGCGGATATCATCGCACAGACTATTGCTGCCAATGAAAACGTCAAGAACAAGGCAAAGGCTGCTTTAGCCGAGCAGAAGCAGAACGCCGCTGCTGCAAAGCAGGATATGAACAGCGCTTCGGGCGAGCTGGACGATATCATCAGAAAGGCTGCGCTTTCGGGCAGAAGCGCAAAGCAGTCGGCTGAAAAAGCGGCTGTTTCGGGCAGCAGGACAGACGAAAAGCCTGCGGTTCCGGAAGAGCGGACGGCTCCTGTCGGAAATGGAAGCGTTTCTTCCGTGACGGCTGCGGCTTCGTCGGAAGCTGCTCCCGTGCAGACAGTACGCAGCGAAGCGCCTGCTGTGCAGAGAACTGCTGCTCCCGCACCTGCCGCCGAGCCTGTGAGCGAAAAACCCAGAAAGGGGATATTCGGCGGAAAATCCTCCACGCTGGCTTCCAATAAGATAACCGACGAGGAAGATCTGGATATGCCCGAGGCAATGACTGCAAAGGATATCCAGAAGGAGATAAATGCAGAGGAAAAGAAGGTCATCGAGTACCATTTCCCGCCTATCGAGCTGCTCCGTGAGAGCCACAACGACATCAACGCAGAAAATGCCGAGGCTGAAATGAAGGCAAATGCGGATATCCTCGTGAACACGCTGAAAAGCTTCGGCGTTATGACAAGAATAGTGGATATCCACCGCGGACCTACCGTAACAAGATATGAGCTCCAGCCCAGCGCAGGCGTGAAGATATCCAAGATAACAAATCTTGCGGACGATATCGCACTTAACTTGGCGGCGGAGGGAGTCCGCATAGAAGCGCCCATCCCCGGCAAGGCGGCGGTGGGTATAGAGGTACCCAACCGCGTCAAGGATACCGTTACAATGCGTGACATCATCGGCTCCGACGAGTTCAAGAACGCCAAGAGCAAGCTTACCTTCGCAGTGGGAAAGAATATCGACGGAGAAATTGTCCTCGGAGATATCTCAAAGCTGCCCCATGTCATCATTGCGGGTACTACGGGTTCGGGTAAATCGGTCTGCACCAACGGCATCATCATGAGTATACTCTACAACGCAACTCCCGACGAGGTGCGCATGGTGCTTATCGACCCCAAGGTGGTCGAATTCAAGATATACGACGGCATACCTCATCTGCTGATACCCGTTGTCACCGACCCCAGAAAGGCGGCAGGTGCGCTGGCATGGGCTGTACAGGAAATGCTCAAGCGGTATAAGCTTTTCGCAGACCGCAATGTGCGCGATATCAGCGGATACAACGAGAAAGCGCTTACCTGTGACGATATGGAACCTCTGCCGAGGATAGTCATCATCATAGACGAGCTTGCCGACCTTATGATGGCGGCTGCGGGCGAGGTCGAGGATTCTATCTGCCGTCTGGCACAGATGGCACGAGCTGCGGGAATGCACCTTATCATCGCAACGCAGAGACCAACCGTGGACGTTATCACGGGACTTATCAAAGCGAATATCCCGTCAAGAATTGCTCTTAAGGTGGCGTCGGGCATCGACTCCCGCTCCATCATCAACGAGATAGGCGCGGAAAAGCTTCTGGGTCAGGGCGATATGCTGTATTTCCCCACAAGCTTTGCAAAACCTGTGCGAGTGCAGAACTGCTTTACCTCGGATAAGGAAGTATCCGCAGTAGTTGACTACATCAAGAACGGCGCAGGCAACGTCGAGTACGATGAAAGCATCATGAACGAGATAGAGAGCAATATCCCCGCCGCAAAGGGTGAAAAGCCCGCCGATAACGGCAAAAGCTACGAGGGCGGCGACGAAGATCTGATTGAGAGAGCCATCGAATGTGTTGTGGACAACGGACAGTGCTCCACGTCTTATTTGCAGCGGAAGCTTAAGCTGGGCTATGCCCGTGCCGCGCGCATCGTGGACGAGCTTGAAGAAATGGGCGTGGTGGGTCCGCAGGACGGCGCTAAGCCCAGACAGGTGCTTATGACGAGGGAGTCCTATCTACAGCGCAGACTGGGCACTAACGAGGCGGTGACCTATTACGATAACACCCCATCGCTCTCATCAGATGATGAATAAAAATGAGGTCTTATAATGGCAAAGAAAAAGTCCCCCGGGTCGGGGAAAAAGCTGATAAAGAGCGTGCTTGCGGCGGCTGCAGTGTTTGCGGTATGCGTGCTCTGCCTTGTGGGCGTATGCATTGAAAAGGGCGTGTTCAGCGAGGAGCTTCTGCAAAAAAAGATAGAGCTCCCGGATATTACGCCGTCAAAGGTGAAGCCCGACGATAACTTCGATTTCGGCGTGTACTACTTCGACGTGGGACAGGGCGACAGCGAGCTTATCCTTTCGGGAGATACCGCTGTGCTTATCGACGCGGGAGAAGCCGAGTACGGAAAGACCGTGGTGAAGAATATCAAGGCTCTGGGCATTGAAAAGCTTGACTATATCATAGCGACTCACCCGCATGCGGACCATATCGGCGGACTTGCTGAGGTCATCGAAAGCTTTGAGGTGGGGAAGGTGATCGCTCCGAGGGTGTCCGATGAGCTTACTCCCACAACATCGGTGTACGAGGGCTTCCTTGATGCGGTCAGGGCAAAGGGGATGAAGCTCACCGCTGCAAAGGCGGGGAATACATACTCCCTTGACGGAGCGGAGCTTGAAATACTGGCGCCTCTTTCTGACGATTATACCGACCTGAACGATTTTTCGGTGGTCTGCAGGGTCACTAAGGGAGATATATCCTTCATGTTCACGGGAGACGCTTCTAAGGCGTCCGAAGCGGATATGACCGAAAGCGGCGGGGACTTGTATGCAGATGTTCTGAAAGTAGGACATCACGGCAGCAAGACAGCCTCCACGAATGCATTCCTTGCGGAGGTCACGCCTTCGGTCTGCGTGATATCCTGCGGCAGCGGCAACGACTACGGTCACCCCACGCAGGAGGCGTTATCACGGCTGGAAAAACATACCGAGAACATCTACCGCACCGATCTCAACGGCAATATAGCCATATTTACCGAGGGCGAAAAGCTTTATATAAAAACTGACAAATAAGGAAGCAAGGTGATATAATGCTCTGCGTTGACAGGATAGAGGGCGGATATGCAGTCTGCTATGAGGACAGAATAAAGACGGACATTCTCTTGTCGGATATCATAGGAAATGTGCGCGAGGGAGATATTCTCGTAAAATGCGGCAGCAGGTACAATATCGACAGAAAAGCCGCCGAAAACCGCAAACAGGAAATTATCCGAAAGCAGGACAGCCTTTGGGAGTAATAACCGTTACTATATACTCAAAAAAAGAAAGTGGGAATAAAAAATGCCTAATGAAATTATCGGAAGATTAAACGAGCTTATACCTACCCTGTCAAAGGGACATAAAAAAATCGCGGAGTATATTATCGGACACTACGACAAGGCGGCGTTTATGACAGCTTCAAAGCTGGGCGCTATCGTGGGGGTCAGCGAATCCACCGTTGTGAGATTCGCTACCGAGCTGGGCTACGAGGGCTATCCCGAGCTGCAGAAGGCACTCAAGGAGTTCACCAGCAACAAGCTCACAACTGTCCAGAGAATGGACGTTATGACCGACCAGCTGGCAGGCGAGGACGTGCTGTCCAAGGTCATGAACTTCGACATCGACCAGATACGCCACACCCTTGACAGCCTTGACAAGGACGAGTTTTATCGCACCATCGACGCTCTCTGCGAGGCTAAGAGCATCTATGTCATAGGCGCAAGGTCTGCGTCTGTGCTGGCGAGATTTATCGTGTTCTATTTCAATGTCATGTTTGAGAATGTGAAGATAATCCACACCACAAGTACCAGCGAAATGTTCGAGCAGATACTCAACATTGGCGAGCATGATATCATGATAGGAGTCAGCTTCCCCCGCTATTCCAAGCACACGGTGAAGGCGTTCCGATATGCGAAGGAGAACGGTGCAAAGGTAATCGCCATCACCGACAGCCCCATGTCTCCTATTGCGGAGAATGCGGATTATCTGCTGCTGGCGCGGAGCGATATGGCTTCCTTTGCGGATTCTCTTGTTGCGCCCATGAGCCTTATCAACGCGCTCATCACGGCGGTGAGCATGCGCAAGAGAGACTATGTTTCCGCCAGTTACGAGCGCCTTGAACGCATCTGGGACGAGTACGAGGTCTACGAAAAATCGGACGATCAGGATTACAGCAAGTGATCTGACGGGAGGGCTTTTCCGTGTGTGTGAACAGGCTTGAAATAAAAAATGCTGCCCTGTTTAATTACTGGGACGGAAGATATCTGTGCCACGAAGCGCAGATAGTCATCGACGGAGTGTTTCTGGGGGACTATATCGATTCAGCCGTCAGAAAGGAAAAGCTGCAATACGATTATGACAGCAAGCTGCTTGCGCTGACATTTTCTCCGGGACTTGATTTTGAGTACTGTGACCGTTTCATGGAGAAGATACTCGCCGAGCACAGGGAAGCTGTTATCCCGATACTGCTCTGCGACGGCGACATGGACTTTACCTGCACTACCGTTACCGCAAAAATGCGCTTTGATGAAAGCTATGCATACTGGGACGAAATAGGCTTTGTGACAGGCAATTATTGGTCTTTAGATGACAGAGCATATGGGATATCGTACACCGAAAGCTATTCCGATGAGGACTGGCAGAGATACGGTGACAATATAGCCCTTGAAAAGGTGGGCAGTCCGAAGTGGCGGGATTGGGTGAGCGAAAATTTTCAGGAGGAGCATTATCGCAGACTCTGCAATGGTTACTATCCGTTTCTGCAGCGTAAGGAGAATATAAAAGTATTTGCGGAACCTCACTGGAAATTCTGTCTGTCCGCATATGGTAAAATGCTGGATTTTTTCCGCAGCAGGGAGGATATCCGTGATATCCATGAAAGCTGTCTGCCTGTTTTATAGATCGAAAGGATAAATTATGTACGACTGCATTATCATCGGCGGAGGAGCCGCAGGAACAATGGCTGCCATAACTGCCGCCGACTGCGGGAAAAATGTGCTTATCATCGAGAAGAACGATCATCTCGGGAGAAAGCTCCGCATTACGGGAAAGGGACGCTGCAACGTCACCAACAACTGTGACAGGGACACCTTCATGGCGAATATCCCCGTTAATTCAAGGTTTCTTTTTTCCTCATATTCAAAGTTTTCCTCCGAGGATACCATGGACTTTTTCGAGAGACTGGGAGTGCCCCTCAAGACCGAAAGAGGGAACCGCGTTTTCCCTGTCAGCGACAAGGCAGAGGATATCGTCAATGCGCTCAAGGACGCCGTATCCGAAAGGGGGATAACCGTCAAAAAGGGCAAGGTCACCGATATCATCATCGAGGACGGCACCGCTAAAGGAGTTGTCCTCAACGGGAATGATATCTGCGGAGAAAGCGTGCTTATCGCCACGGGCGGAAAGTCCTATCCTGTGACGGGCTCGGACGGAGACGGATATATCTTCGCGAAAAAGGCGGGGCACAGGATAACGCCCATTAAGCCCTCGCTGGTGCCCATTATTTCCGAGGAAAAATACTGTGCGGATATGATGGGACTGTCGCTGAAAAACGTCACATTGAAGCTGTCCGACACCAAGACCAACAAGGAGCTTTACTCGGAAATGGGAGAGATGCTCTTCACACATTTCGGCGTATCGGGACCTCTTGTTTTAAGTGCTTCGAGCCATATCCGCAAAATGGAGCGGGGAAGGTATAAGCTGCTTATCGACCTGAAGCCCGCGCTGGACGAGAAGACCCTCGATAACCGCATACAGCGGGATTTCTCCGAGGAGAAGAACAGGGATTTTGTCAACTCGCTGGGAAAGCTGCTCCCTGCGAAGATGATACCCGTTATAGTTAAGCTGTCGGGGATAGCGCCCGAAAAGAAGGTAAATCAGATAACCCGCGAGGAACGCTTTAAATTGATGAATATCATAAAGAATTTCCCCGTGACGGTGAAGGATTTTCGTCCCATTGACGAGGCTATAATCACAAGCGGCGGCGTGGACGTTTCCGAGATAAACCCGAAAACTATGGAGTCCAAGCTTGTAAAGGGACTTTACTTTGCGGGAGAGGTCATCGACGCGGACGGCTACACGGGAGGATTCAATCTGCAGATAGCATTCTCGACGGCTTATTCTGCGGGGCTTGCTATGGGCTCATTTCAGTGAACAGTTGACAGTTTTTGGTTGAAAGTTTAAAGTTGTAAATAATATTTGGGAGGTATTTATCATGCCTATAAATGTAGCTATCGACGGTCCTGCGGGAGCGGGCAAATCCACTCTTGCAAGGGCTGCGGCAGGGAAGCTGGGTTATATTTACGTGGACACGGGAGCGCTTTACCGTTCGGTGGCGTACTATGTTCTTAAAACGGGGAAGGACCCCAAAAACAGCGGAGAGGTCATCGGTCTTCTGCCCGAGATAAGACCCGAGCTGAAATATATTGACGGAGTACAGCACGTTTTTATCAACGGTGAGGATGTTTCGGAGCATATCCGCACATCGGAGGTATCCATGAACGCATCGGCGGTTTCTGCGATACCCGAGGTGAGACAGTTCCTCTTCGATATTCAGAAGAACATCGCCGCAAACAATGATATCATCATGGACGGACGGGACATCGGCACTGTGGTGCTGCCCGACGCTCAGGTGAAGATATATCTCACCGCGTCCGATAAGGTGCGCGCCGAAAGACGCTGCGCCGAGCTTATCGCAAAGGGCGAAAATGCGGACTTTGAGACAGTTCTGGAGGATATCCGCCGCAGAGACTATAATGATATGCACCGTGAGACTGCTCCCCTTAAACAGGCGGAGGACGCCGTTCTGCTGGACACATCGGAGCTTGACCCGGAACAGTCGCTGAACAAACTGGTCGATATAATAAAAAGCAGTATATAGGAGGACGGTCATGTACATTGCAAACGAAAAAAGATACGACAGCATGGTCTACCGAAGAACGGGCAGGAGCGGACTTAAGCTCCCCGTGATATCGCTGGGACTGTGGCAGAATTTCGGCTACACCGACAATTTTGAGAATATGGAGAAAATGTGCCGCACAGCCTTCGATCTGGGAATAACATACTTCGATCTGGCAAACAACTACGGCAATCCCTACAACGGCTCCGCGGAGGAAAACTTCGGGAAGATACTGGACAGGGGACTGCGGAGCTACCGTGACGAACTTATCATCTCCACCAAGGCGGGCTACGATATGTGGCCGGGTCCCTACGGCGACAAGAACGGTTCGAGAAAATATCTGACCGCAAGTCTCGATCAGAGCCTTAAGAGAATGGGTCTCGATTATGTGGACATCTTCTATCATCATATCTATGACCCCGATACTCCCCTTGAGGAG
>JBJESJ010000107.1:0-33086 GCA_051882725.1 Oscillospiraceae bacterium | reverse complement strand
CCCCTGCGGGCTGAACATCGGAAAGATAACTGTTATAATGGTGAACTTTACGGTAACGGGAGAAGCTCCGGAGTCTGCTCCGTCGGAGACAGTATCGGAAACGACCGCTCCCGAGACCCTTGAAGAGACCACCGTCACAACGACTGTTCCCGAGACCGAGACCGTAACAATATCCCTTGAGACCACCACCGCAGCGGAGACCACCACCACCGAGCCGCAGACTATGCAGTCTATAACGTTCACCACTACTACAGTTAACAGTTGACGGTTATCAATTGACGTAATTAGCTGCGTTTTGTTTTGGGCTTTGTCTGTAATTGTTTTTTAGTCACGGCTAATCTGGCTGACTAACTGCGTTAGTCGCCACCACGCCCTCTCTTCCCTCGACCCTATCTTTTGCATGTTACTGAATGCCATCGGTGACCGGGTGTTCCGTGGGGATACGATTGGGCGGCGGCACCGTCAGCCGCCTGTTGTTAGTTTTTCTGTTTCCAGAATTGCGGAAACGATGAAACTCCCCCTGCGCCGACCCTCCCGGTGTCGGCGCCAAACTATAAGTAAGCGGAGCACTGGTAAATCTTTCGCATTTGAGCAGGGCAAAAGAGAGAGGGTGAGGGAAAGGTGAGCGCGAGAGGGAAAACGTAGGGGGAGAGAAAAGCGGCGCTACACTTGAAGTAAATCTTTCGCAGCAGGTCCGAGTAAGCCGCTTGTCTTTCCCCCGGAGGTGTCCCTCTCGCTCCGCGTCGGAAGATGAAATCTTCCGATGAAAACATATAATAGCCCCGATGAGAGGAAAAATACCCTCATGCCAAAAGTAACCGCCGCTAATCGCTAATAGCTACTACTCCACAAAGGACTGATAAATAAATGAATGTAAACATCATTGCCACAGGAAAACTGAAGGAAGAATACCTCCGCGCGGCATGCGCAGAGTACGGCAAGAGACTTTCCGCCTTTTGCCATTTTTCCGTTATCGAGCTGCCCGAGAGCCGTCTGAGCGACGACCCCTCCGACAAGGAAATTGCAAAGGCTCTTGAAGCCGAAGCCGAGCAGATACGCGGAAAGCTCGGGAATGGGAGCTATAATATCGCCATGTGCATCGAGGGTAAGGAGCTTCCCTCCGAGGAGCTTGCCGAAGTGCTTGAAAGAGTCCCCACCGAGGGCAAAAGCACGATAAATATCATCATAGGCAGCTCCTACGGCATCGCAGACAGTCTGAAAAAGCAGGCAGACCTGCGGCTGTCCATGTCGAAAATGACCTTCCCTCACCAACTGGCAAGGGTAATGGTCATGGAGCAGATATACCGCGGCTTCATGATAAATTCGGGGAAAAAATATCATAAATGAGCGGGATGATCCGCTGCTATTGCCGCGTTGTTTGTTTTTCAGCTTAGGTTACTTTTTCCCGCGGGCGGGGGCTGCTCCCGAAGGTTGGCGGGGGGCTATTAACTCTTAACTGTTAACTATTAATTTTTCAAAAACTTTCTATTAATTTTCATCTACCACACCCAGTCTCTTGACTTATTTGGTAAAATGTTATATAATGTAACTGTATATCGGCGTTTTGTCGGTGATTATGATAAATTATGTTAAAACGAAAGGACGTGAGGGCGATGATATCTGCCGCCGAAGCAATGGTCAAGTGTCTTGAAAACGAGGGTATAAAGGTCGTGTACGGCTATCCGGGCGCCGCCATCTGCCCTTTTTACGATAAGCTTTACGATTCCGATATCCACCATGTGCTTGTCCGTCACGAGGTCAACGCAGGTCATGCCGCAAACGGCTATGCGCGAATTTCCAATAAGCCCGCCGTATGCGTAGCTACGTCGGGTCCGGGCGCTACAAATCTTATAACGGCTATCGCTACCGCTTACATGGACAGCGTGCCCGTCATCTTCATCACGGGACAGGTCTCCACCGACCAGATAGGCTCCGACGTGTTTCAGGAAGCCGATATCACAGGCGCTGCCATGCCCTTTGTAAAGCACAGCTATCTTGTGAAGAACGCTGCCGATATCCCGAGGATATTCAAGGAGGCATTCTACATCGCAGGCACAGGCAGAAAGGGTCCCGTACTTATCGACGTCCCCTCCGACATTCAGACTAAAATGATAGATTTCGATTATCCCGAAACTATCTCGCTTCGTACATACAAGCCCACCGTCAAGGGCAATCCCATGCAGCTGAAAAAGATAAGCGAAGCAATCGCTGCGGCGAAGAGACCTCTTATCTGCGCAGGAGGCGGAGTTTTCCTCTCCGACGCGCGGGACGAGCTCCTTAAATTCACCGAGAAAACGGGCATACCCGCCGTTTCAACGATGATGGGACTTTCTCTCTATCCCACAGCGCACCCGCTGTACTACGGCATGATGGGCATGCACGGCGTAAATACCGCAAATGAAGCGGTCTCACAGTGCGACACGTTCATTCTCATAGGCGCAAGAGCAGGCGACCGTGCGGTAACTTCTCCGAAATTCCTCGCAAAATCTGCGAAGATAATACATATAGACATCGACCCCGCCGAGATAGGCAAGAATATCGCAGTGGACTATCCCCTTGTGGGCGACTGCAGGACTATCCTCTCCGAGCTTGCACAGATAACTCCCAAGGGCGACTATTCCGAGTGGAAGGCAATGCTGTCCGATATCCAGAACCGCGTTCCCACCGAGGAGGAAAACGAAGGCTTCTTAAATCCCAAGCTGTTTTTGAAGCGGCTCTCCGCGGAGATGCCGGAGAACACTGTCTGCGTTGCGGACGTGGGACAAAATCAGATATGGACCTGCAACAACTTCGAGATGAAGGGCGGCAGACTTCTCGTAAACGGCGGCATGGGCACCATGGGCTATGCTATCCCTGCGGCTGTGGGCGCAAAAATGGCAGCTCCCGAAAATGAAGTCGTGGCGATATGCGGCGACGGCGCTTTCCAGATGGAAATGATGGAGCTTGCCACTATCATGCAGGAAAAGCTGTCCGTCAAGATGATACTTATGAGAAACAATCGTCTGGGCATGGTAAGAGAGCTTCAGACAAATAAATATCAGGACAGACAGGCTGCGGTGCGCTTAAAGGGCGATCCCGATTTTGTAAAGCTGGTGCAGTCCTACGGCATACCCGCCGAGCGGGTGGAGACCATGTCCGAAGCGGCAGAGGCAGCTAAGCGCATGAAGGACGCAAAGGGTCCCTATTTCATCGAATGCAACGTTTACAAATATGAAACTTCTTTATAAAGAAATCCCGAAGAATCAAGGATATAATATTAAGAGTAAGGAATGATCGCTATGAAACATACCATCTCAATTTTAGTAGAAAACCATGCGGGCGTGCTTTCACGCGTTTCGGGACTTTTCTCCCGAAGAGGCTTCAATATCGACAGCCTTGCCGTGGGAGAGACCGACGACCCCACTATCTCCCGTATCACCATAGTTGCCGACGGCGACGAGCATACCGCTCAGCAGCTTGAAAAGCAGCTCAACAAGCTGGTGGATACGTTAAAGGTAAAGACTCTCGCTTCGGACGAGCTTCTCGCAAGAGAGCTGCAGCTCATTAAGATAAACGCTCAGCCCAATCAGCGCAACGAGATACTCACCATCTGCGAGATAATGGGCGCGAAAATAGCAGATATCACCCCCACTACCATGACGATAGAGATATCCGACACAACAAATCATCTCCGCCATTTCAGAGAGCTTATCTCGGGCTACGGCATCAAGGAGATAGTAAGAACAGGCACCATCGCCATTCAGAAGGGCGCGGACACTATCAAAAAGTAAATTGAGAATGACTTTATCGTCAATTCTTGATATATAAATTTTATTGGAGGAACTACAAATGAATACAACAGAGAATAAGATCTACTATCAGCAGGACTGCGACTTAAGCAGACTGGACGGAAAAACCGTTGCTATCATCGGCTACGGCTCGCAGGGTCACGCTCATGCGCTGAACCTTAAGGACAGCGGCGTTAACGTTGTTGTCGGACTGTACGAGGGCTCCAAGAGCGCAGCTAAGGCTGAGTCTCAGGGTCTGAAGGTAGTTTCCGTTGCGGAAGCTACAAAGATGGCTGACATCATCATGATACTTATCCCCGACGAGAAGCAGGCTGACCTTTACGAGAAGGACATCGCTCCCAATCTCACAGCAGGCAAGACCCTCGCATTTGCACACGGCTTCAATATCCACTTCGGCTGCATCGTTCCTCCCAAGGACGTTAATGTTATCATGATCGCTCCCAAGGGCCCCGGTCATACAGTAAGAAGCGAATATCAGGCAGGCAAGGGTGTTCCCTGTCTTATCGCTGTTGAGCAGGACGCAACAGGCGACGCAACAGATCTCGGTCTTGCATATGCACTGGGTATCGGCGGCGCACGCGCAGGCGTTCTCGAGACTACATTCAGAACCGAGACAGAGACCGACCTCTTCGGCGAGCAGGCAGTTCTCTGCGGCGGTGTATGCGCACTGATGCAGGCAGGCTTCGAGACCCTCTGCGAGGCAGGCTACGATCCCAGAAATGCATACTTTGAGTGCATTCACGAGATGAAGCTCATCGTTGACCTCATCTACCAGTCCGGCTTTGCAGGCATGAGATACTCCATCTCCAACACAGCTGAGTACGGCGACTACATAACAGGACCCAAGCTCATCACCGAGGAGACCAAGAAGACCATGAAGAAGATACTCTCCGACATTCAGGACGGTTCCTTTGCGAAGGAGTTCCTCCTCGACATGTCTCCCGCAGGCAAGCAGGTACACTTCAAGGCAATGAGAAAGCTCCACGCAGAGCACCCCTCCGAGAAGGTTGGCGAAGAGATCAGAAAGCTCTACAGCTGGAACGGCGAAGACAAGCTCATCAATAACTAAGCGGGATGACCCGGCGGTCGGGTCCGCCCGACAGCGATTGCCGCGTTGTTCGTTTTCCGCTTAGGACGGTTTTTCCCGCGGAAGTAAGTAACTGCCGAAGGGAATTTATGGAACAGCGTTGACAGTCTTATAATATCTGATTTACATAAAAGCGGTTCTCATTCATTTGCGGACCGCTTTTGTGATATAGTGAATGGTGAAGAGTGATAAGGGAGATCCCGATAAAAGAAGCCGTCTTGCAGAAATGGACGGTCACTCAAAACTTTTCACTATTCACTCTTCACTATTCACTAATTTAACAAAGGGAGGTTCTACGTTTATGGAAATCTTACGCGATCCTGTCGATCTTCTCTATCCTGCCGAGAATGTAAGACAAAGACTGAAACAGCGCCGCAATGATCTGGCAGCGCTGCCCGATACATATGCCGCAGACCTGCAGCTCGATAAGCTGGCACGATATTTCTCGCCCGAAAATTCGCAGTTCTCCATGAATATCTTCCGCGAGATGTGCACCGATCCCGAGGTCATAAACTACCGCCTTGACGCCGTGGAGGACCTGCTGCGCTTCCCGAAGCTGTCCGCGAATCTCCATAAGACGGTGACGACTATCCTCGACAATCACCGTGAGGAATTAAGCGACAAGTCCGCTCCCGATACCTTTGCGGCTTTAAGCGCAAAGATATCCTCGCTGGACGTGTTCATAGATTCCGTGGAGAGCTTCTGTGAGTATTACGAAAAAGAGGGCAGAAACGTTTCATCTGCGGCGTTTAAACGGGTGTTTGAGTATTTCCTCGATATCAAAGCATCGAAGAGCTTCTCCGACCTGAAAGCCGACATGTCCGAGCTGAAAGAGGCATTCTCAAAGAAGATACGCTGCGTTACCGTGGCTATCAATTTCAATGAGGAAATGCGCCCCGTTTCCGCAGGGATAGTGGGCTTGTCCGAAAATCAGGCAACAGAAAAGCCCTCCGTTTTCGACAGGATATTCTACCGCAGCGCCAAGTATGCCGATGTGAACGTGAAGAATCTCCATGCACGCTATATGGGCGATTCCAAGGACCCCAACGAGATAGACCGCAAGCTTTTCGAGGAGCTGGAAAAGGTCACCTCCGACTACATGGGAAGGCTTGCCCGCGCTCTGGACGATTACCGCTGCATCGACTACCGCGAGATAGCTATCCTGGACGAGCAGCTGTCCTTCCTCGATAAGGCAGCCGCTCTGGTGGAGACTGCCAAGTCCCGTGATATCGCCATGTGCCGTCCTCAGATACTCCCCATGGAGCGCAGAGAGCTTCATCTGAAAGGCGCCTTCGATATCAGCTTTTTCAGAAGCGCTGCCGCAGCCGACCCCTACAAAAAGGGAGATTCCCTCGTGGTGGGCAATGACATCGACATGGACGATACTGCCCGTTTCTGGCTGTTGAGCGGAGCAAACAACGGCGGCAAGACCACCTTTGTCCGCGCCGTGGGCATATGTCAGCTGTTCGCACAGTGCGGGATATTCGTCCCCGCCGCAGAGTGCAGCATTTCCCCCGTGGACTTCATCTACACCCACTTCCCCAAGGAGGAAGAGGTGGGCATAAACTCCTCCCGCTTCACCGAGGAGGTCAAGGACCTGAAAAAGATCGCCGACAGCATAACCGACAATTCCCTGCTGCTGATGAACGAGTCCATCCAGAGCACCACTCCGAGGGAGTGCCTCGATATCGCAGGAGAGTTCGTGCAGATATTCACCATGCTGGGTGCAAAGGGGATATTCGCTACACATCTTGCTGAGCTTGCGCAGCGCATGGACAGCATAAACTCCGACCCCGACAACCGCTCCAAGGTGGACAGCATAGTGACTACTGTAGATGAATCCACAGGCGAGCGGCTATATAAGATACGCCGCGGCATGCCCGGAGAGACCAGCTTCGCTTCGGTCATCTTCGATAAGTTCGGCATAAGCGCCGACGAGGTGCGGAAAAAGCTCCGCGCTAAAGTATAGCATACACCACCAGAAACAGGACGAAAGGCACTCCCCCGCAGAGAGAAAGTGCTGCGGTGAACAGGTTCACGGGGATAATAATCCCGAAATATCCGCATGCGAAGTATGCTGCCAGCAGTGCAGCTCCCCCCGTGAGAAAGCCTGTTACCGCCGTTTTTTCGGGCTCCTCGTTCCTTCGGCAGAAGATAAGAAAGCCGAGTACCACTATTGCTGCAATGTATATCATATTATCTCCTACATCATCACGTACACAAGGGCTGCTATAAGCACAAAGTCTGCTCCCTCCGAGGAAAGCATCGCTATCAGCAGGATAAGCAGCAGCCGCTCTGTGTCGATATTCCCGAAGGGGAGCCTTAACAGCTGTGTTTCGGGCTTATTCTCACACTGAACGGGCTTTTCGGGAGGCGGCTCGGGCGCAGGAGGCGGCGCGGCAGACTGGGGAGCCGAATTATCACGTGCGGGCGGCGGAGCCATCATCGGAGCATAACTGCCGTTGCTCATACGGGTATACTGTCTTGCCATATTGTTTCTGTTTCTGACCCTTTGTTCGGCGGCTGCCACCCCGCGGCTGCCGAAGGGGTCGTTATTCATATTATCCACAGGAGTATCACCGCCTAAAGAAGATTCTCAAGATCAATTGCAAGCCCGCTGTCCTTCAGTGCGAGGAATATGGAATATATCCGCAGAAGCTTTATCGCCTTGTCAATTCTTTCCTGTTTGTCCGCACTGAGCAGCGGCTTCAGTGCCATGAGGAAATTGCGGTTCTTGTCGTTTTCGCCGGTGCTTTGGATAATGGAGATAAGCTTCATGACCGTCCCCATATCGATACCGCCCGAATGTCCTCCGCTGTCGGCGCCGCTCCCCGACATGCCGCCCAGCATGCCCATCAGTGCGGACAGGTCGGGAAATCCATTATCCGCCGAGCCGTCGGACTCCTTCTCATAATCTGGGTCGAAGCTTTCGGCAGCGTCCGAGGAAGCATTACCCGTCCCCGCGGAGGACATACTGCCCGTGAGCATATCCGCCAGCTCCCGAATCTGCTTCATGCTTTCCTCATCGCTGAGTATCTCGCCGATCTTCTCGGACAGATCATCCACAGGCAGTCCTCCTTTCAATTAACAGTTAACAGTGAATAGTTAATGAACCGCTGTTCAAATCGTTTCACGACACTCTCAGTGACGGTTTTTCGAGCGTCGGAAACGATGCCTGCGGCTTGATCAGCGCTTCCTTAACAGTTGATCCACTGCACACTGTTGATTTGTCACTGTCAACTGTCAACTGTCAGCTTTTTGAAGTGAGCTTTCGGTAGAGCTCCTTTGCCTGCGGGGTGCTCATTATGGAGTCGAGGAGCTTGGGGTTTTTCATGACCGCGTTGAATTTCTCCGCTTCGTCGGGCTTCATATTGCTGATGGCATTGTCGAATTTGCCCGCTTCAAGCTCTTTTTTAAGCTGTTCGGGGGACATGTTCAGCTTACTGCCCACCACGTTCAGCAGAGCGTTCATTTTCTGAGGATCAACGTTATTCATCTTCATAAGACAGCACCTTCCAATTGTTTATAAAAAAATTACATATATAGACTTTTATTCTTATTAATTGTATGCTATAATAAGTAAAATTAGTATTAGTCAGAAAGCCTATACATTTTATTATATGATATGGAGTGAAAGCTGTGCGTATTATTGTAATGTCCGATTCACACGGAAATTTCAGTGCAGTAAGATCTATAGTCGAGAAAAATCTCGGGTTTGCGGATATGTTCATACATCTCGGAGACGGCGAAAAGGACATAGCTCATATAAAGTCGCTGTATCCCGAAGCGGATATCCGCAATGTCAGAGGGAACTGCGACAGCGATGAGATGCTCCCCGACAGCGAGATAATCGAAGCGGACGGCGTGAAGATATTCTGCGCCCACGGTCACAGATACACTGTAAGTCTCACTCCCGACAGACTGTGTCTTGCAGCGCGGCTGGCAGGCTGTAAGATAGCGCTGTACGGTCACACTCATGCCCGCGACTGCCGCTTTGAGGAGGGGCTCCACATCATGAATCCCGGAAGCTGTTCCTGTCCCAGAGACGGAAACAAGCCCTCCTTCGGCACCATTGAGATCGTCGGCGACAGCATTGTCACGGGGATATTTGATGTATGAGCTGACAAACACACAACAGATCCCCCGTCACACGACGGGGATTTTTATATCCCAAAAAGAGTAAACTGCCTATTTTTTATGCAAACTGCATAAACATGTAAAAACCATATTGACAAAGCCAAAGGAATATGGTATTAAATAAATATGACACGAAAAAGGAAGAAAAATGTAAAAAAGGAGAAAACAGCATATGCTTAAGAAGGCATGGAACAAGATACGAAACTTTTTTTCGGCATCTGCACCATTCTTTACCTATCTGCTGATAAGATTGTGCATTGCCATTTTAGAGATGATATTGACTCTTATTATAAAAATGTCGAACGGTTCCTTCGACAACGATTATGACATATCCCATGAGATGATATTCGCAGGACAGGTCTTAATGGACGTCATCGGCTTTATCGCGTTCCTTTCACAGATGAAGTTCCATTCATACAAATTCAGCGACATTTCCCCCGTTAAACAGAACGCTAAGGTCTGGGCAGCAGGTATCTTTTTCGGAATAGGCTTATGCTTTATTCTCAGGTTCATGAACGATCTGTACTGCGGGCTGACTGGGCTTTCCCCCGATATCGATCTCACGGAATTCTCCTCCCTGGCTATCATATTATATTTCATGCTGGATCTGTCCACGTCGTTCACGCAGGAGCTTATCTCCCGCGGACTGCTGCTGCAGAATTTCAAAAAGCATTTCTCGCTGATATTTTCGGTGATCATCATCTCGATCGAGTTCATTTCCTTCCGTGATATCAGCGCATGGGCATATGCGATACTGTACAATATCCTGCTTTTCCTTATTATGTTCAGATTCGGCGATATCAGGCTCTGCATCGTGATACGCTTAGCGATGAACCTCACAAATTCCCTGATCACCTACCTGGTCACCGAGCCGGAAAAGATACTGAATATCGGCTTTATCGCAGGACTTGCCGTATCTGCCGTTTCCATGTTCATTATGATAAAATTCGCAGACGCTCTTCCCGAAGGAAAACCCGATCAGGCATAACGATAGATAAGCTTACGCTCTGTCACAGTACAGAGCGTTTTCTTTTGATGGAGAAAAGCTCCAAGGCTGAAAATAAAAAAATTTGACAAATCCGTATTAAATGTGGTATAATAAAAGTGTGTTACTATACGAAAAGATATTTCCGCATATTTCAGTAAAATGTGCGGTCACAGGAGAATATTATGTTTGTTGACAAGGCAGTGATATACGTGAAGGCAGGCGACGGCGGAGACGGAGCTGTGTCCTTTCACCGTGAAAAATATGTGGCGGCGGGCGGTCCCGACGGCGGAGACGGCGGCAAGGGCGGAAATGTCGTTTTCGTCGCCGACGACAGCATGTCTACTCTGCTGGATTTCCGCTATAAGCGCAAATACGCCGCGGAAAAGGGTCAGAACGGCAGCGGCGGCAGACGGACGGGAAAAAATGCTCCCGATCTTATCGTCAAGGTGCCCCGCGGCACTCTCGTCCGCGATAACAAGACGGGACGCATCATCGCAGATATGTCCTCCGACGAGCCGCAGATAATCGCAAACGGCGGAAAGGGCGGCAAGGGCAATGCACGCTTTGCGACCCCTACCCGTCAGATACCGAAATTTTCAAAGCCGGGCTTCCTCGGAGAGGAGATAGAAGCTTCTCTGGAGCTCAAGCTCCTTGCGGACGTGGGTCTTGTGGGATTTCCGAATGTGGGCAAATCCACGCTCATATCGGTGGTGTCCGCGGCTAAGCCCAAGATAGCAAATTATCATTTCACCACGCTCACCCCCGTGCTGGGAGTTGTCAGCGCAGGCGAGGGCAAGTCCTTCGTTATGGCGGATATCCCCGGACTTATCGAGGGCGCTTCCGAGGGTATAGGTCTCGGTCATGAGTTCCTGCGCCATGTGGACAGGTGCCGACTGATAATCCATGTAGTGGACGTTTCGGGCAGCGAGGGCCGCGATCCTAAGGAGGATTTCGAGATAATCAACCGTGAGCTGTCCAATTTCAGCGAGGAGCTGGCAGAGCGTCCTCAGATAGTGGCTGCCAACAAGTGCGACATGGCAGACCCCGAAAAAATAGCCGAATTCAAGGCATTTATCGCCGAAAAGGGCTATCAATGCTTCGAGATATCCGCAGCCACCACCATGGGCACCAAGGAGCTTATGGACTGCGTGGCAGCCGAACTGGACAAGCTTCCTCCCATAAAGGTGTACGAGGCAGAGCCTGCCGCTGCCGTACTGGACGAGAATGCGGGCATGGGCGAGCGCTTCGAGATAACACGGGGCGACGACGCGGTATTCTACGTGGAAGCGCCCTGGCTGGAGCACATCATGCGCACCGTGGACATGGACGATTACGAGTCCCTCCAGTATTTCCAGAGAGTGCTCCGCAATACGGGCATTATCGACGCTCTTGAGGAAAAGGGCATCAAGGAAGGCGATACCGTCAACATTTTCGGCTTTGAGTTCGACTTTGTATTCTGATAGGAGGAACTATGGAGCTTTGGGACATATATGACGAGGACCGCGTTAAAACAGGACGGACAATGGTTCGGGGCGATAAGATAAAGCAGGGCGACTATCATCTGGTGGTGCATGTCTGCATCTTCGGCTCCGACGGGAGAATGCTGATACAGCAAAGGCAGCCCTTTAAGGAGGGCTGGGGCGGCAGATGGGACGTGACCGTGGGCGGCAGCGCCGTTTCGGGCGATACGAGCCGCACCGCCGCAGTCCGCGAGGTCAGCGAGGAGATAGGTCTGGACATCAGCCTTGACGGTGTGCGCCCCGTGATGACCGTCAATTTTGAACGGGGCTTCGACGATTTCTATATCATCGAAAAGGATGTTGATATTACCGCGCTCACTCTTCAGCCCGAGGAGGTCAGAGCGGTGAAATGGGCTGACTGTGAGCAGATATGTGACATGATAGACAGCGGCGAATTCATCCCCTACGAAAAGGAAATGATAGGTCTGCTGTTCAGGTTCAGACATCACACAGGCACCATACGACAAGGGAAGTGATATTATAGACAAGCACCGTGCGAATCAGTACAGTCCCCTTGCCCTCGCATTCATGGGCGACGCAGTCTATGAACAGCTGGTACGGGAAAAGCTGCTGCTGACTGCAAACACCTCCGCGAAGAATCTCCACGACGAGGCGGTCAGACGGGTAAGAGCCGCATATCAGGCAAAGGCGGCAGAGCTTATCGCCGATATAGTCACCGAGGACGAGGCGAACATCATGCGCCGCGGACGGAATGCCACAGGCAACGGCTGGCATGTGCCGAAAAGCTCCGACCGCGCCGAGTACAGCAGAGCAACTTCTCTGGAAGCGCTGTTCGGGTGGCTGCATCTGCTGGGGGACAGGGAACGTATAACACAGCTTTTTGAATATATCTGGGAAAGGAACGACCTGCAATGAAAAACTATGACGATGAGCTGAAAAATGCAAAACGGCTGCGGAATGTCAATATGCTCTGCAAGGACCATGTGAGCTGCTATGTGATACGCTGCATAGGCGGCGACGTCCTCATAGACACGGGACGGAAAAGCGCCCGGGACGAGATAGAAACATGGCTCTCGTCCTATTATGATATCAAGCTCATCTTCCTGACGCACGGACATATCGACGCGGCGGAAAATGCGAGATATTTCTCCGAACTGTATCATGCGCCCATCGCCATGAGCAGATACGACTATCCGCTTATCCACGACAATCTCTGCCGCACTCACTATATGACTAGCCTGCGGGGAAGGCTCTGCGAAACAAGGATACATACCGCAATGGATACGCCCATAGACTGCTTCACCCCCGACTATTTCGTGGAGGACGGAATGCGGCTGTGCGATCTGGATGCGGAGGGCATCTGCATGGACGCAAGGATAGTTGCTCTGGACGGCCATACAAGAGGCTCCATGGGCATACTTAACGGCGGCGACCTGTACTGCGGCGACGCGCTGACAAGTCTGGGCAGTTCATTCTGGAGCACCACCGCGGAAAGCCCCAAGGCGGCAAAATACACCATGGAGAGGATAGCCGCTCTTGCACCCGACAGGATATTCCCCTGTCACAGCGACGACCCGCTTATCATGGGCGAGCCGAAATACGAGAAATTTATCAAAGAGTTTTCTTTGAATAAATAAGGACCTGTCTTCACAAGATATGTATGCGGATTTCCGAGCACAATTTTGTTGCAGACAAGGCATAAATGTGCAGGCGGGCTATCGCCCGGCACGCATTTTTAACGCAGTTTGCGGCAAAATCTGCCGAAAAGACGTGCACATACGCTTGTAAAGACAGGTTCCGGTACATATTATCTATATAATCAAGGAGAGGTTAATTATGTCAGGACATTCCAAGTGGAATAACATCAAAAGAAAAAAGGAAGCTACCGACGGCGCAAAGGCTAAGATCTTCACAAAGATAGGCCGTGAGATAGCAGTGTGCGTTAAGGAGGGCGGCGGAGACCCCAACAATAACTCCAAGCTCCGCGACCTTATCGCAAAGGCAAAGTCCAACAACGTGCCCAACGACAACATCGACAGGATCATCAAGAAGGCTATGGGCGACTCCGACAAGACAAGCTACGAGTCCAACATTTACGAGGGATATGGTCCCTGCGGCGTTGCAGTCATCGTCGAGACCCTCACCGACAACAAGAACAGAACTGCAGGTGATGTTCGTCATTATTTCGACAAGTTCGGCGGAAATCTGGGAACATCGGGCTGCGTATCCTTTATGTTCACCACAAAGGGAATCATCGTCGTTGACGCAGAGGGCGTGGACGAGGACGCTCTCATGGACGATATTTTCGATATGGGAGCCTCCGACTTCACCATGGAAGGCGATACAGCCGAGATAGAGACCGAACCCAACGACCTCCATAACGTAAGAGAGGGACTGGAAGCAAAGGGCTACAAGATACTCTCTGCAGAGGTAGACAGGATACCCTCTACCTACACCACCCTCACCGACGAGGACGCTATCAAGAAGATGAACCTGCTCCTGGACGCTCTGGAGGACAACGACGACGTACAGAACGTATATCACAACTGGGATATGCCCGAGGAGCCCGAAGAGGACTGATACCGATCCTCTGATAAAAGTGCAGACAAAAAACTGCGCAAAAGCTTTTGTTTATAGCTTTTGCGCAGTTTTTTCTGCACTTTTATCGGAGATCAGCGGTTCCTTAAATCTCAAATAGAATTAATCTTCAACAACAAGTGTATAATTCATTCCGTCCTCTGTGTCAAGGGTGATCTTTCCGTTTGCATCGAGCACGCCCTCGGTGACCTTTACCTTTGTGCTCTTTTTGCCCTCGTAGATTACGAAGGACCTGCCTGCGTACTTTTTGCCGAGGTCAACATTGATCGTACCCTGCTTTCTCGTGCGGTTCACGGTGATGTAATCCATATCGCTGTCGTAGGAATAGATGTATGAATTCTGCCATGTCAGCGCAAGATTTATCGGATATTCCACAGTTATCTTCACGCCGCCCACGGGCATAATGAACGAGCCTGTGCCGCTTATTACCGCTGTCTCATTGCCATTATTGCCGAAGATGTGAGCGATATAGCCGGGCATTACGGAGACCGAAACTCTTTCGCCCTGTGCGGCTTCTGTCTTATCTGTTTTTACAATGCCGTTTGTCGGATTATTGATAGGATATTTCGTCACGGGTGCTTCAAGGGCAGTATCGGTGTAGGCTATCGCATAGGTCGAGAATCGGGAGGTATTGAAGCTGCCCTTTGCCGTCTGATCGTCGTATGCGCAGTCAAGTATTGCCGCATTTCCGCCGTGAACACGAATTATCGAATACTTTCTTGTCACGTTATTGTCGGAATTAATGAGCTTTCCGGGCATTTCAAAGGTGATCTTCAGATCGCTGTTTGTCTTCGTGACAGGCTTGGGAGCGTCATCTCCGACCTTCTTGTACAGAGATACATCAATGTACATTCCCATCTGCATACCGCCCGTAAGGACCGATTCGGCAAGAGCCTTGTCCTCGTCGGCAACATTTCCCGAATAGTCTATAACTACCATATATACGGTCAGATCTGCGCCGTTTTCTATTGCTTCAAGCTCCTCGGGTGTGAGAGGTATCTTATTTTTGATGTCCTCATCGGTAAGCTCAAGATCTGCGCAAAGAGCGTTATTCTCGGGCTTTGTGGCATTGAAGATATCTCCCGGCGTATTATCTTCTTCTTCGTAGATCACAGTGCCTTCCTGAACATAGCCGCAAACGCTGCATACACGTTCCTTTTTGCCGTTTGCTTCGGCGGTGGCAGGAACTGTTATCTGCCAATCACCATAGCTGTGTGCTGCAAGATCTGCCTTTTCATCACAGCCTGAGCAAGCATGCCAATGTCCCGCTGCATCAGATGAATATTCTGTATCCAAATTATGAGTATGTGCAGGATCAGTCGGGTCGATATCAGCGTACTGCACATATCCGCAGACTGTACATTCTCTGTATTTTGTGCCGTCAGCTGTTTCTGTCGCTTCAGTATCGATCATCCATTCTCCGAAGGAGTGAGCTTCCTTAACGGGATCGTAGCTGTATCCGCATATTCCGCACGCATACCAGTGGTGTGTGTCATCATTTGTTAATTCCTGGTGCAAATTATGAAGATTATCGGAAACAGCCTCTTCGGAGCGCACCTTGTTCTTTACGGCAGAAACAATTACTTTTGTAAGGCAAGGAGCGTAAGCATACAAAATACCGCCTGTCGTATCATCAGCCGATAATACCAGTTTGTTTGTATCGGTTATTTTGACATCCAGCGGAGTGCCCATTTCAGCATTTATTTCACATCTGTATTGGTCTGCACCAGCGACATTATCCCAGCTTAAAACCCAGTTATGGTCTGCGTTCATCGTCCATTGTAAGTTTGTCGGTTTGGCAGGGATATCATTCGCATCAGCTTTTACGAACTTTGCAGCTACGAAATGAGGAACATTATCTGAAGGGTTCTCTTCCAAAAAGCTTTTCTTTGGAATATTAACAAGGCTTGTAGTGTAGCTGCCGTCAGCAGATACAGTTTCAAGCCCCATATAATTCGGACCGTATACATATACATCTGAGGGAATATCTCCTGCATCTATGTCACCATAAATATTAAGAGTTCCGCTGTATAACGAAATTGCAAAACCGGCAAGCTTCATTCCGGGAGCAGGAAGAAATGTAAATGTCGGATTATAACCCTCTTCTTTGATCGGCAAATAAAATGAGCCTTTCACTGTTCCGAGTGAATTATTTATTGATGATTCGGTATAACCGGTGCTTTCGTCGCAAATAATACTTCCGCCGATCGAAGTATTCGTAGTATCGGGAACTCCGATAACCATAGATTTTACCCAAAAATCATCTTCATGATTCGATTGGGTCGGCCAATCATCCGCAAAAGCCGTTATCTGACACAAGGTGACCGACATACATAAAGCAAGCAGCAGGCTTAGTATTTTTCTGCAATGATTTTTCATATTTCTCTTTTTACCCTCCATATTTTTGAAATAATGTGAAAATAGGTTCAAGGTCAGTTATGAAAGGCAAGATAAGTAATTGCCTGCATTATCCTGTCATGAACATCAGCTTTCCTTCAGATTATACATCTTTTTGTTTTGATTTTCTACTACCCCGAAGGGTAAAAATGCCAAAAGTGCCGAAAAAGGAGGGGTAGTTTTGGTGTAGGTGAGCCTAAACCTGCCGAAAACCTATTGAAATCCGACAGAAAAAGCTGTATAATATACTCAAATATAAAAATTGGAGTAAACCTGATGAATAATACCATTGAAGTGAACAGCCCGGAAAAATCACATACTACCCTGAAAACTACCCTTAGGTGCAGCCTTATTATTGCGCTGTGTTTTCTCTGGACATCGACCGGTTATCTGACATGGCTTTACCATTTATTGGATATCACAGAACCTTCCTCTGTGGACTGGCTTACAGAAGTTATAGGTTACTTTTTTCAGGCAGCAGGGTTATTTTTATTCGGACTTTTTATAAAACGCAAAAGGGATAATTTGTCGGAAAAAACCGTTTTTATTGCTTGTATAGCGGCAGATTTCCTGTTTATTATCCTGTCGGCTTTATCACCTGATCTGCTGTTTACATTGATTGGGGGATATCTGATGAACCTTTTTCATGGGATCGTCGCCGGGTTTTATCTCACATTGCTGGCGGTAAAGGTGGAGCCGAAATACCGTTCGATCGTATTCGGCGGAGCTTATGCTGCGTCCAGTATATTCACATGGCTGCTTTCTTTGCTGAATAGTTCCAATTTTCTGCGCTCCGGATATGCCCTTATCATTTATGGCATATTCATCTGCATTACTATCGGAATCATTGTCACCGAAAAGGATTTCCTGAACCCGGAAAATGATATATTTACAGGAACGGATATGCCCAAGGATACTATAATTTTAGCAGGACTTACCGTTTTACTGGTAAGCCTTACCCGAGGGATAGGGTTCTATTTCCCTATGGCAGATATTTCCGCAGGCATCAGCCTTGAGTTTTCCAGAATATTCTATGCAGTTGGTCTGATAGCTGCAGGGATCATCGGAGACAGGAGCAGAAAATTCGGAGCTATAAGCTGCCTTGCGGCGCTGTTTTTCCCCTTCGCAATGATCGCCCTGTCAGATGAAGTGGGCGTAAGTATCGTGTTATGGATCCTCGGATACCTGTTCTTTGGATTTCTGTCTGTATTTCGTATAGTTATATTTTCGGATATTTCCGTAACGGACAGTAAATATTTATATCTTGCAGGATATGGTCTGATGTTTGGCAGAATTGGCGATGCAATAGGCAATTTCACAGGCATCATGCTTAATGACAAGCTTATTCTTCTTGTAACAGTATGCAGCGTCTGCTTCGTTGCAGCATTTATCATTTTCTTCATGCTGTATAACAAACTGTTTATGCCCGATACCAGCCCATTGCCCAGCCGTGAAGAACAGCTTACCGCATTTATCCAAAAATACGAACTGTCTTCACGGGAAACAGAAGTGCTTAACTTAATTATTGAGGGTGCTTCTAACGGTGAAATATCCGGTAAATTATTTATCTCCGAAAACACAGTAAAGTTTCATGTCCGCAACATCTTAAAAAAGACAGGCTGCGCCAATCGCTCGGAATTGCTGGCTGTGCTGAATCAGCAATAAAGGTGCTGCCGCAGAAGTGCAGAGCATCGCTGCCCTGAATATCAGTATGAAAAAACCTCTCCAAAGGCATATCTGAGCCTTTGGAGAGGTTTTTTTATCTGGTCGAGGTGACGGGATTCGAACCCACGGCCTCTTCGTCCCGAACGAAGCGCTCTACCAAACTGAGCCACACCTCGCTGTCTGTAACATATCTATTATATCACACAAGGCTCGGTTTGTAAAGCGGAAACTATATTTTCGTTATTTTGCACAAACTTTTTCGCGGACGATTTGTATTATTCGCCGTCGGACATTCGGAGCAGCGGGATATTGTCCGAAATGAAATCAATAAGCTCCGCAAGCCGCGACGTGGGACGTTCAAGGAGACTGCCGTCTATTATGATGATATTACCCTTTTTTACGGCGGATAGCTCCGCATATTTCTCGATGAAGTCATAGTAGTCTGCCCTGTCCGAAAGGAATATCACATCGGGATCGGTCATGATTATCTTGTCATAGGGCATGAAGTAGTTCTTGTAGCCCCTTGCGGCGTTTGCTCCGAAGGTGCCCACAAGGTCGCCAGAAAGGGTGTCGGGAGTGGCAGGGTCCTCCTCCGACAGGAAAAGCATGAGCCTGCCGTCTATCTGCGGCGCTTCCTCGGAGGCTCTCACAAGCTCCGACAGGGCATTGTCCGCAAGCTCTTCGGGAGAGCCGCTCCACAGCGCGGCAAGGGTGATATACTCCTCCCGAAGTGCCGCAAGACTGTCGGGGGCTGTAATGCACAGCACCTCTGCGCCGCTGTCGGCAAGGTCTGTCCTGTCCGCTTTGGATATGGGACTTTCCGTTATAACGATGTCGGGAGAATATTCAAGTATCTTTGTCACATCGGGATTAGCGGCGGAGCCTGCAGTCGGAAGAGACGATATCTCCTCGGGATAGTCACAGTATTCGCCCCGCGCAGCTATCTTATCGCCGAAGCCCAGCTCGCAGACAATTTCCGCCGCCGCAGGGGAAAGCACCACCGCTCTTTGCGGAGAAAGCATATCCGGAGTTTCCTCGGTTATTTCCGCGGAAACTCCCGTCAGCAGCACAGGCTCGGCGTCTTCATTGTCCCTGCCGAGGGAGCTGCAGGAGCATAATATCGCCGCGGAAAGCAGCAGCGGTACGGTCTTTATCACTCGCATATCTTATGATCATCCAGCCACTTCTCGGCAGCGTCGGCAACGGTCTTAAGAGCATTTTCTCCGAAGGGTAAGTCAAAGCCCGCTTCAGCGAGAAGTCCGCTGTAGGTCTTAGTGCCGCCGCAGCGGACAAGCTTCATGTAGCGTTTCCATGCCTCGGAGTAGTCCTCCTGCATGAGCGCCCAGAACTGCAGCGACGCGGTCTGCGCAAGGACGTAATCTATATAATAGAAGGGATTTTCATAGATGTGTATCTGTCTCTGCCAAGCCCTGCCCTCGCCGTAGAAGGGCGAGCCGTCCAAGTCTATCCAAGGCATATATATCGCGGTGAGCTTTCTCCACTCGGCATGTCTTTCGGCAGGAGTAAGCGTGGGATCTTCGTACATGATGTGCTGGAAATGGTCCACCATAGTGCCGTAGGGAATGAATTTCAGCGCTTCGCAGAGGTGCTGATAACGGTACTTGTCCGCCTGTTCGCCGAAGAAATCCTCCGCCCATTTCCATGCGAAGAACTCCATGCTCATGGAGTGTATCTCGCAGCTTTCCATAGTGGGAGAGCGCAGGTCGGAAGGATATATATCCCGTGCAGTATAGCCTGCGAAGGCATGTCCTGCCTCGTGGGTGATGACCTCCACGTCCCCCGAGGTGCCGTTGAAGTTGGCAAAAATGAACTCCGCCTTGTAGTCGGGGATATCGGTGCAGTAGCCTCCCGCAGCCTTGCCCTTGCGGCTGAGAACGTCCATGAGCTCATTGTCGAACATGAAGTCGATGAACTCGGAAGTCTCGGGAGAAAGCTCGTGATAGAACTTCTTTCCCGCAGCGAGGATATCCTCCGCAGTGCCCTTGGGAACGGCATTTCCCGAGCGGAAGTTCAGCGGCGTATCGGAGTATTTCAGCGGATAAGGACAGCCCGTGCGCTCCGCCTGAGCCTTATAGATGCGCTCTGCCACGGGAACGCAGTATTTCACCACCGATCCCCTGAACTTGGCGATATCCTCCTTGGAGTAGTCGTTGCGGAGCATATTGTAATAGCCGAGGGTGACATAATTTTCGTACCCCATTTTTTCAGCCATTTTCGTGCGCAGAGCGACCATTTTATCGTAAATATCATCAAGCTCAGCGCCCTTCGAGCTGTAGAAGCCGCTTTCCGCCGCCCATGCAGCATGGCGGACCTCATCATCGGTGGACTGCTTGAAGGGAGTCAGCTGGGAGAGGGTCAGCTTTTCGCCGTTGAAGTCTATCTGTGCGGAAGCGATAAGCTTCTGATACTCGGTAGTGAGCTTGTTGTCCTCCTGCATTTCGGGGATTATCGCGGGAGAGAACGCCTTCAAGCCGATGTCGATATTCCTGAACATCAGCTCCCCGAAGATATCCTCCAGCTCCTTACGGAAGGGGCTTTCCGCCAGAGCGCGGTTAACGTTCTGGATATATTCGGAATACTTAGGGTTCTCCTCGTCGAAGAACTCGTTTTCCTTGTCGTAGAATTCGTCCTCGGTATTGATGCTGTGGCGGATAAGGACGAGTGTATTCATAGTAGCGTAGGTGTCCGCGCAGGTATTGAAGTCGTCGAAGGCATGTCTTGCCTCTTCGGCGGACGAAGCGTTTTTGAGAGCATCCACCGTTCTGTCGGCAGCCTCCCTTATCTTGTCAACGTCGGGGCGGGTGTATTTCATTTCGGAAAATTTCATGTGATTGCTCCTTTCGGTGTTATGATTATATTATACTCCATTCGGAGGGATTTTGCAAGCAGTAATAATGAACGGTCATTTATTTTCAAGCAGCTCGTCTATAAGATTATCAACGATAAGCTTTCCTCTGGGTGAGAGCTTATCGTATTTTTCGTCAAGAGGGCTTTTATTGCCGCCTATCTGCTTGCAGTCGGTCAGCTCGGCGATGTAGTCAAGACTTACATTATAGTATTTCGCGAGCATTATCGCCCGTTCAAAGGATATCTCGCTTTTACCCTTTTCGTAAACGGCGTAATACTGATAGCAGGTGCCGAGGTAATCGGCTATCTCTTTCTGGGTCTTGTCGTTATCTTCCCGCAGATCACGTATTCTTCTGTAATAGCCCATGGTATACCTCCATTTCGTCGATATGCAACATTTTCCATTAGAAAACATTGGTTATTGTGATGTATTTTCGTAAAATTATAACATATTT
This sequence comes from Oscillospiraceae bacterium, assembly GCA_051882725.1. GTDB lineage: Bacteria > Bacillota > Clostridia > Oscillospirales > Ruminococcaceae > RGIG4694. The sequence continues at coordinate 11,622 of JBJESJ010000107.1, read as the reverse complement.
CATTAGATAGCATTGACAAATCCAATTTATTTCATTATAATATTAGATATAGCCCAATATATCTATTGGGCTGAGTGAAAGAATTAAATAACGGGGGAATAATATGTACTGTCCAAAATGCGGAAAATACAATTCGGATGACAGTGAGGTATGTGTTCACTGCGGAGCAGATCTGACTGATGTGAGTATAGGGGATGATTCCTATGCAGAAAACAATGCTGCCGATGAAATATACGGCGACATAAAAATAATCAAGGCAAGTATAAATCCGAATCTGTCGGGAGGTTCGGTCATATACAGACAGAAGATACAGGAAAACAAGGAATTTGCCGATATAGATTCGATAAGATGTCCTAAGTGCGGCTCCGATAATATACAGTATGTTTACGAAACCGATAAAAAAGGTTTCAGCGCCGAGAAAGGCTGTTGTGGTTTAATTTTCTCACCTTTTGGATGGCTTTGTGGTTTTTGCGGTGCAAATAAAAAAGAAATAACTGAATTTTGGGTATGCAAAAAATGCGGAGCAAGATTTGATAAAAACGATAATTTAAGTCAGGTGGACGATATAAAAAGAAAGGCACAGTTCTTATTTTCGACTCCCGATGAGACTATTGAAAATGTCGGCAGCATTATTGATACTTTAAATCGTGATTTGACAAGAATGAATGAGAACAAAGAGTCAATTAATAAAATCCTTTCTGATTTGATAGAGGAAGAAAATCAAAAGAATCCTTCGTACAAAAATTATTCAAATGTAAGTTTTGCAATCACACTAATTCTGATCATAGTTGTTGGTATCTTTTTATTGATATTCTTATCTTCAAAATATAGCTTAATTTTAGGTTTGATAGTTACGGCAGTATGGGTTGTCGGACTTCTAATCTGCGAGTATTTTGTTGATGATAAGGTGGAAGATAAGATTTGCAGTCCTGATTTTATCAGGAGAAAAAAAGCATTGAATAATAAAACAAATGCTCAGAACGATGAAATCAACAAAGTAAATGCTGACCTAAAACAGCTCAACAAAATAAAGGAAGCCAAAGATGTTCTTATCCAAAATAAGATACTGTAGATTATCCGAGGAAAAGCGGACGGAAATATGGGTGAAGCTTATGATAGTCGGCGCAAAAAGCGGCTGTCACCAAATGCCCGAACGAAGCTTTTTTATACATGGCTGTCAGTTGCCGGTCTGTGCAAGATGTACCGGAGTTTTTATAGGCTATCTGCTTGCGCTTATCGTTTTGCCGTTTTATCTTCTGTCTGTGAAATCATGCATATTATTCTGCGGGATAATGTTTGCCGACTGGTTCGTACAGTTCCTGAAAATACGCGAGTCAACAAATGTAAGACGTCTTATCACGGGAATACTTGGCGGTTATGGGCTGTTCAGCCTTTATATCAATATTATTTTGTATATAGTAAAATTAATTGTAATGTGAAAAAACATCAGGTCATTTATTCGGTAATGACCTGATGTTTTTCTTCATATTCCCTTAGAAATATTAATTCTTCATTAAAAAGCGATTCAATTTTAATAAAATACTTTACATTTCTTAAAAGTTATGATATAATGTGAGCATGGGAGGAGCGGAAAGCTCCCAAAAAATGAAAAGAGGTAAAAATTATGCAGTATGAGATCAAAGGCGCACCTATGCCGGTGCTTATTTGTAAAATGGAGGGCGGCGAGTCTATCAACTGCCAGAAGGGCGCAATGGCATGGATGACTCCCAATATGCAGATGAATACCAGCGTTGGAAACAGCACGGGCGGATTCCTCGGCGCTCTCGGAAAGGCAGCTACCAAGGCTCTTTCCGGCGAGTCAATCTTTACCAATACATATACATCACTGGGTGGTCCCGGAGAGATAGGCTTCGCTTCTACTTTCCCCGGCGATATCCTCGCATTCAAGCTTAACGGCTCCAACAGCATCGTTGCACAGAAATCCGCATATCTGGCTTCCGAGCCCGGCGTTGATATGAGCATTTTCTTCCAGAAGAAAGTATCCGCAGGCTTCTTCGGCGGCGAGGGCTTTATCATGCAGCAGTACACAGGCAACGGCACCGTTTTCGTTGAGATAGACGGAAGCGTTGTTCAGTACAGCCTTGCTGCGGGACAGTCTATGCTCATTGATACAGGCTATCTTGCAGCTATGGATTCTACCTGCTCCATCAGCATCGAGACCGTGGGCGGCGTAGGAAATACCCTCTTCGGAGGCGAAGGCTTCTTCAATACAAAGGTAACAGGCCCCGGCAATATCTGGCTCCAGACCATGCCCGTATCCGCTCTTGCAAATGCGGTACGTCCCTATATCCCCACAGGTGCCTGATCAGGCATTATATCATCATTGATAAAAAAATCCCCTGTCGGCTTCGGCAGGGGATTTTTTCATACTGATCTCCGATCAAAGTGCAGACAAAAAATCTGCACAAAAACCATATATGCAAGTTTTTGCTTGATTTTTTGTGCACTTTATTATCGGAGCTCAGTATCATATATACCGCCATTTCAGCTTTTCCGCTATGACATAGGTGACGTTTCGTCCCGATCGTGAGATGACCTGCTCTTCGGTATAGTCCTTCGGCGAGAAGCCGTCGTCGTCTGCCCAGACGATAAGTCTGTCGTCCCGTGTTCTGCCAAGCAGATCGGTGTGAAAGTCCAGGTGCGCACTGTAAATATCGCCGAAAAGTCTCTCGTTCCACGCTGTCACGCTGAATTTCCACACGCCCTCAAAGAACAGCTCTATGGGCTTGCCCCAGGGGCTGTTCAGTATCAGGGACAGCTTTTTGCCGGACAGATCGCTTCCGACAACGGCGTTTCTTTCATTGACATACATTCCGCTTGTGTAGTTCACCGAAACTATGCAGCTGTCGTGAAAGCCGCTGTATTCGTCCATGAGCTTTCCGATGTCGTCGGTATCGTTTATCTCATTCCACATGTTATCAGCTCCTTTATGCGAGATATCCCCTTATCCTGCGGAGATCGCTGTTCAGTGCCTCGAAATCAATTGTCCCGCTTTTGTCAAAGGAGGTCGCCTCAACGGTAAGATCTCCGCTGTAGCCCATGCTTCTGATAAAGCCGAAAAATTTTCCGAAGTCGATATGACCGTCTCCGATGTGAAGGGTCCTGAGATTTGCCCAGTCCATATGTCCGCCGCCGTAATCGTTGATGTGCAGGTGTCGGATATGCCTGAAAAGGTGCTTGTTTTCGTCGGTGTACAGCTGCTCAAGCTGACTGTGGAACGCAGCCATCTTTGTATCGAAGGTAAATCCGATATCGGGGAAAAGCTCTGCCAGTGTCTTCATATGAGTCATAGGGTCGGCATGATTGCAGACCACATTTTCAACGGTGAGCAGCAGTCCGTATCTTTCCGAAATGCTGCGAAGAAGCTCAAAGCATTCAATGTTATGAGGCATATCCCTGTCGGAGTCAAGCCCGTTCCACATATGAAGCACCAGCATATCTGAGCCGATATCCTTTGCAAGACCACAGTTCATCTCAAAAAGCTCCGAAGCCTTTTCGGTGTCTCCGGGGCTGTTTCGGCTGATAAGCTCCCCCACCTGCTTTTCGATATGGAACACGGGCACAGGCACGGAAAGCTCAGCCATATACTGCCGCAGCTCGTCTGTTCTATCATACCATGTATCGTACATGAGAAGCTCAAAGCCGTCACAGTCAAGCTTTTCAGAGCAGCTTTTCAGCAGCGTAAAATCCCTGCCGTTAGGACGTCCCAGCAATGCCCCCGTGGAGCATAATATCCTGTTCATGATAAAGCCTCTTTTCTATAGTTTTTAAGCGGTGCCGCCTTTATAAGTATACCATAAGCCGAACGATCATTCAACCGTTTCCCGACCGAAATCTTTTTTCGATTAACAGAAACTCTACTTTCCGTAGGTTGACTATCTCCCCGATAGGCTGTATAATACATATGAAGGGAGAAGATAAAAATGGACAGTGTCAAAACAGGCAGACTTATCCGCACTCTGCGGACAAGGGCGGGACTTACACAGAAGCAGCTGGCAGACAGACTGAACGTCACCGACAAAGCGGTGTCGAAATGGGAAACAGGCGGCGGCTGTCCCGATATCTCGGTGCTTTCCGCACTGGCGGAGCTTTTCGGCACCGACGCAGACTCTCTGCTGGCAGGAGAAATAAACCAAAACGAAAGTGAGATAGGCAATATGAAAAAAATGAGATTCTATATCTGCCCCGACTGCGGGAATATTATTTTTTCCTCATCGGAGGCTTCCGTTTCATGCTGCGGGAACAGGCTTTCCCCGCTTGAAGCACGCAGGGCGGAGGAAAATGAAATGCTTTCCGCGGAGCATATCGACGGCGAGCTGTACGTTTCCTCCGACCACCCCATGACAAAGGAGCACTACATCTCCTTTGTGGCATACGTGGGCGACAGCACAGCTATCGTCTGCAAGCAGTATCCCGAATGGAATTTACAGGCAGCTCTTCCGCCCTACAACAGCGGACGGCTGGTATGGTACTGTACAAAATGCGGGCTTCTCTATCAGGATATAAGACCTGAAAAATAATGATAGACCACGCAAAAATGCGGGCAGTATATGAACTGTCCGCATATTTTTTCAGCTTCGTCTTCTGTTAGGGTGACCTATCTTCATTATGTACATTTTGTCGTCCGACTGCTTGAGGGCGTTCTCAAAATCGAAGTCCTCCTTCCCGGACACGCACACGCCTATGCTGGCAGATACTGCGAAGGACTTCCCCGAGACCTCGTTCACACGGGCAAGCCTTTCCTTGATATCGGAGATAAGCTTCCCATCGGCATTTTCCTCCGAGGACAGGGCGCAGATAACTATCTCATCGCCGCCGAAGCGCCCGCATATCTTATTTTTCAGCGGAAGCTCCTTCACCGCGTCGGAGACCGCCTTTATGGCGAAATCGCCGTTATCGTGACCGAACTTATCGTTGATGTTCTTAAGCCCGTCGATATCCACCGTTGCCACCAGTATCTTCTCCCCGTCAGCGGCGCTTTCCACCACCGAGGGCAGCATTTTATAGAATCCCTTACGGTTGGAAAGTCCCGTCATAAAGTCCTGCTTGGACATTCTCTCCACGCTTTCCGCGGTATATTTCAAATGCCGCAGAGAGCGGAAGCTGCCGATGGAATTGTTCAATGCAGTCACATTCTGGAGTATCTTGCAGTAATTGTCGGAATCCATGGTAAAGCTGAAGCACACATATCCCGCAGGAGTGCCGAAAAAGCTGAGCGCCGCAAATACCACAGGGGTCGGCTGCTGTATGATATAGTCGATATTGGGGACGATCTTTTTCCGTTCAAAGGGCTGCGGAAGTTCCTTCTCCCAGTGTCCGTATATGACCTGCATAACATCGTCGAAGCTTTTTTCACGGACATTTTTCGCAGGATTTATCCTTTCGTCCAGACAGTCGTTGTTAAGGATAATGGCCGTATCGTAGAAATTATAGCCCTTCAGGAAATCTGTCAGCTCCTTGGGAGAGCCGCTTTCCATTATCCTTTCGGACATTTCGTAGAGAGTGAGCTCGTCGTCCTGATATCTTATGAACCTGTCCTCTGCCCGTTTCAGCAGATCGCCCATATTGATCTGTTCCCGATCAATGCTGCAGCCGCAGGAGCGGAAGATATCGAGGGTAAAGCCGATAATGCCCGTATGCTCCGCAGAGCCCCCCACGAAGATATTTTTCAGTGCGGAAACGACCTGTGCCGCAGCATTATCCATACTGCATTTACAAGTAGTTATGGGCGGGATGCAGCTGGCAGCCTCACGGGTGCCGTCGAAGCCTGTGACGATAACATCGTCGGGGACGGCAAACCCATGCTTTTTCAGCGTTCCGCAGACGGTGACCGCCATCATATCGTTGGCGCAGACGATAGCCTGCGGGATATTTCCCGAAGCGATGATATCCTCGACGGCAGTCTGAGTGGGACCCCACCAGTAATCACCGTAAAAGAGCTTGTCGGGGTCAAATTCTATGCCGTTATCCGCAAGCACCCGCTTATACACGGCAATGCGCTGATCGGAGCAGAGATCGTCCTTTCTGCCCGCGATAAAGCAGACATCCCTTGCGCCGTGAAACTCCACCACATGTCTTACGACCTGTTCAAAGCCCTCCTCGTAGCCGAACAGAAAGCCTGTGCAGCCCTCTCCTTCAGCGCCCACCGAGATAACGGGGATATCCCGTGCAGCCGCCCGCGATATAATAACGTCAATTATGCTCTTATCACGGAAAGCCTCGTCGAATATAACGACTCCGTCTATGATATCGAAGTCCATAAGGTCAAATACCGACTTGTCGCCCTCCTCGCTGCGGGTCTTCCAGTACAGGTCGGAGCAGGTCTGGTAGATAAAAAGTCTGTATCCTTCTGTCACGGCAGCGCTGTTCAGAGCCTTGATAAAATCAAAGTGCCGTTCATTCCCGGCCTTTGAGATACAAAGCGCAATGACCCGATAACCGTTAAACATAAGCGTTATCCTTTCAAAAATACTTATAATTATTTTACCATATTGTTCCGAAAAAATCAACTGTATATCCCACAAAAAATATCCCCGCTTTTATACGATACGACAGATTTTTTCGGTGAAATGCTATTGACGTTTATTTAAAAAAATGGTAAAATAACAGTAATATCTGAAAGGAAGCGTGATCTTATGGACTATATTTATGATTCCGATATGCTTGAAGAAAAGCTCGCCGAAAAGGAGGGTCTCTCCAAAGGGGCAAAGGCTTACATATATCTGACGTGGCTGGGGCTGTCCGCGGCGGAGATAAAAGCTGCACGCTACAACGGCATGGTCAGCACCGTTGAATGGGATGACCGCATGACATTCGTTAAGGACGAAAAAATATCAGCCTTTCTGTCCTCCTGTGTGGACATCTCCGATTTCGGGAAATACGCATCGGAAGCGGAAAATTCGGGGATAGAGCCGGGGCTTGTGTACAAAATGGGCTTTTTCAACATAAGATACGAACAGAAAAAACTGGGTCAGCCCGAAGATGTGGTGCGCATAAGAGAAATGGCAAAGGTCATCGGCGAGGACGCCTCCGCTCTCAGCAATGAATATCTGGACTATGAAAAGGGCAGGAACGCCATATACTGATCCCCCGATCAAAAAAATCTTGCATATATGGAGCTTGCGATGATTTTTGTCCGCACTTTTATCGAGATTAGTATTATAATAAACAAAACCGCCGCTGAACCTTCAGCGGCGGAATTGTTATAGGCATTATCCAAACGGTTTAGGAGATTGCTTGTTTTAAGGAAGAAAATATTGTTAATTACTTTCTCTTGCGGGTAAGAGCCATTACAGCGCCTGCTGTGATGACTACCGAAACAACAGCTGCTATGGGAGCATTTCCTGTTGCGGGGAAATCAGACTCTGTGCTTTCTGCCGACGTATCTGCAGACGCTGTCTCTGCTTCTGCGGGTGCTTCTGCAGCTTCCTCAGCCTCGGGCATCTGATATTCGCCGAAGCAGTAAGGGATAACGTTATCCTCGTCGATTATCCTGTACTCTGCCTCGGGAGTGCCGGGCTCAAGAGTTGCGGACTTTACGATAACGCTGCATACCTGGAAGCCGATACCGCCCTCGCCGTCTACCTCGGTGAGACCCTCGATAACATCGCGGGGAACAACGAATTCAACGGACTTTTCACCCTGAACGAGAACGATGAACTGATCCTCCTTAGCAACGATGGTATCACTGGTGCACTTGTTGGTGATACGGCTCCATGCGGGGGTCTTGTAGTCCATGGGAGTAACGAGGAACTGCTTTTCGCCCTCGGGCTCGATAGTCTCGATCTCCAGTGTGATCTTAACATCTCCGCCAATGGCGAGGAGGTCCTCCTTGGGGATATATTCGCCTGCGCCCCAGTTGCCTGCATACTCGCTGTCAAGTTCAATTGTTGTGGATTCCGCAGCTGCTCCGAAAGCTGCAGCGGAAAGTGCGATAGCTGCTGTCACGATAGCAGCCGCGATTTTTCTGAGCTTCATATAAAATTCCTCCGATACATTATAGACTGTATGTCCTTGTTTATGATTTGATTATATCACAATTTGAACATCGAATCAATATCCAAATTCAACAATATTATCAACAACTTTTTATAGGATATTGATAATTTGAACATTGTTTTTTCGGAAAAAGGTCAAAAAAATGCACGCATCTGCGTTCGGTATTCCCGAAAAATTGAATCTGCACATAGCGGGCATGCCGTTCCGCCGATACTGCGTCTGATAATATGAATATTAACATGCTCCGGCGGGAGATTTCCGGGAATGACCTCCACAGCGTCAAGCACTGTTATCTGCAGCGATAATGCACCCATGATATCCATGAATACATCCGAGCTGACGCTCTGCCGACAAAAAAGCCACAGCATCTCCGACACGAGATCGGAAATACTATGGCGCAAGCCTTTTATGATCTTTTCCTCGTCAGAGCCGCACGGGCTGCCGGCATATCATACTATGATAATATCATTTCCCCGCCGCAAGCTTCATTATCTCCACATAAATACCCGCCACCACCGAGTAAAGCTCGGGGGGTATTCCCTGCCCCACGTCCAGCATGGACAGCAGTGCAGCGGCGCTGTCATCGCGGTAGATAGGAACTCCGCTGTCGTCCGCCAGCGAAATTATCCTCTCGGCAGCTCTTCCGTGGCCTGTCGCCACAACAACGGGGCTGTAATCCTTGTCGGGATTATATTTCAGAGCAACTGCCGCCTTTGTGTTCTTGTCATGCTTTTGCATCAAAACTCCCCCTGTTCTTCCGAAGAGACGGGAATACTGCGTTCAGGTCTCTTTTGCGGTACAGCGTGTCGATTATGGTAGTCCCCACGGTATAGCCCGAAGCAGCAGCTATCCTCGGAACAGACTGCTTCAATGGCTCGAAGGTCTGCTCGGTGCCCTCGGGGCAGAGCAGCATTACGCTCAAATTGCTGCCCTTAGCGAACATCTCCATTTCAAAATAGCCCACGTTCTCCATATCAAAGCACATGAATATGTGGTTTGTATCCTCATCGCCGTCCTCGCCTGTCAGCGGCACCTCCTGACGGTCCGCGTTCTTGTCCACCCAAAGCTCCGCGAAAGCGCGCATGCCGTATGCGTCCAGCGGAACAAAGAAATGCATCAGCGGATTGAACACTCCGGGATTTGTCAGCATGGTCCGTGCGATATCGTTCTGATTCATGGAGACCAGCGACTGCAGCGCCGCATCGTTGATATTCTTCACCAGAAAATCCGCCAGCGTGTCCAGAGATGTAGGCGGCGAATAGTTGCTGCCCTCGTCCTGCGCAAGCTTTGACAGCGCCTGATTGAGCACCTGTGCAAGAGGTATCTTCTTATCCGCGTCCTCGATGCCGTTCAATATGGTTCCCAGACGGTCGATAAGTCCCGCAAGGTCCTTAGTCTTGTCGTAATTGGCGATCAGCGAATCGAGAGCGTCCGCCATTGCGGGAGTATTTGGCGTGACCGAAGCCAGCGCAAGCTTTATGGAAGCGGAGCCGTTCTCGGGGTCGATGCCGCTGAGAGTGTTTTTCAGTCTGACCGTATCCAGCCGCGCAGCCATGTTCCTGATGCCCATAGCCAGCAGATTCGCGGTATTATCCAGACGGTTCTGCTCGGCGATAGCGGCGCTGTCTATGACCGACGACGCCTTCACATCGGCAGGAAGCTCGGAGCGGAGTATAAAACTATCGAAGAGCTTTTCCAGCGCGGAGCGTATCGACGACGGGTCGGCATTTTCCGCTCCCGAAGCCGAAGCCAGCGCAGACAAGGTATTCTCCCCGAAATTGACATTGTCGAAGATGTTGAGCAGCGTATCGAAGCTCTGCCGCAGAGCGGAGGGGTCGTCGCTGTATCGGGACATATTATGAATTATGAGCGGCAGCAGGTTCTGGGTCTTGTTGTCCAGAAGAAGGCTTTCGCCCGTATAGTTGATAAGCTGTACGAGGGTGGACTTGAGCGCCTGATAATTCCTTGCGGCGTCGGGAGCGGCAAGAGCCTCGGAGGCTTTCATAAGCTCCTCGGAGACCGCCTTGCTGGGCGCAAGCTCCTCGGCGAGAAATTTAAAGTTCGCGGACAGGGAAGACAGTATCTCATTTTTCTGTGCATTGTTGGCAGCCGCCTTTGCGAAGTCCAGCACGGCGGAGAACATATCCTCGGAGCCGCTGCCCTTTGCCAGCAGACGCAGCGTATCCCAGAGCTTTCCGCTGAAAATAGTGGCATTCTGCTGCTGATTGTTAAGGTCTGCCTCAAGCTCGTCGGGAGAAAGAATCACCTCCTGAGCAAACTCGGTAAGCTTATTGAGAGCGGAGATATCCCCCTTTTCCGCCAGAGCGGAGAATGCCGCCTTGCCGAGAAGCTCCTTCACCGCGTCGAGGGTATCGGAAACACCTCCCGCCCCGCCCGCAGATGAGGGCGTGGAAAGCTCCATATCCTTAAGATCCTGTTCGGCATATTCCTCGGTGCGGCTGTTGGTCTTGATGACCTTGGTCTGGTCACCGAGATCGAACACCTCGCCCGAAGCGCTTGTCTGCTGATTCTGATTATATTTCGGCATCTGGTAATCCTTCGGCGTTACCGGAGTCGTTATATTAAGTATATTTGCCATTTCCGCTCACCCCCTTTTCAATTGACGGTCTGCATTTTATGACCGATGATGATCGACACTGTTTTCCTGTTAAAATTAATAAAGTATATTTGTTTTCCCTTTGACTTTAATTATAATCCAATTTACAATTTGTTTTGTGAACAATTCATTAATTTATACAACAATTTCTTCATCAAAATATTAAGTAACTATGTACAAATGACGTAATTTATCGGCTTTTGTATAATTTTACCGAAAAAGTAACCAAAAATTTTTAAGTGATATAGTCAATTTGTTGTTAAATATCCCTTGAAGAAAAAAAATCTTTGTGGTATAATATAACTAATATTAAGTAATACTGCGTATTTTTATCCTGATGTCCGCTTGCGGATATCGGCATTACTCATTTTTTATACGGCGCTGAATTAAATCGCAGCAGTACCGCTTCGGCTTTGCGGCGGTTACGGAAAGGAATGGAAGATATGGCAAAATTTGAGGCAGGCATGGAAAATATGGTGGATATGTACATATTCGAGACCACCTCGCTCCTTGAACAGCTTGACCAGATACTTATGAAGACCGAGAACGAAAGCAGCTTCGGTTCGGAGGATATCAACGAGATCTTCCGCACGATGCACACTATAAAGGGCTCTTCGTCAATGATGGGACTGGAAAATATGTCTCACCTCGCTCACGCTGTGGAGGACATGTTCTTCATTATCCGTGAGGACAATCCCGAGATAACCGATAAAAAGACCCTTTTCGATCTGGTGTTCACCGCTTCCGATCTCCTTAAGACCGAGATCGAGCTTCTTCAGGAGGACGAGTATTCTCCTACCGATTTCTCGGAGCATATGAGCAAGATCGAAGCCTTCGCAAAGGCTCTTAAGGACGGCGGCAGCGCTGCTCCCGCTGCTCCCGAAAAGACCGAGACAGCTCCCGATAAGGCAGCTGCTCCCGAAGAAAAAACTATCAGAGTCATCTCCAATTCGGGCGACAGCATGACCACCGTGAAGATATACTTC
>JBJESJ010000106.1:0-7850 GCA_051882725.1 Oscillospiraceae bacterium | reverse complement strand
GGCGGCGTGCATTTGACAGCGAAGCGAATCAAAGGCGCGGAGCGAAGCTCCGCCGAAAGCGCACATCAAATAGTCGGAAAATCTAATCCCGAAACCAAACAACAAATCTAAGAATAAAACTCCGCAAAAGTCCTCAAAACAAATTGGGGGCTTTTGCTTTATAGCGAATAATCATACATGCATAACAAATACTAAAAAGCGAAAGGCTGTGAGATATATGGAAAATACATCCGCTGTGGGACGGATACACTCAACCGAAAGCTTCGGCGCTGCGGACGGCCCCGGGGTCAGGTATATCATCTTTATGCAGGGCTGCGATATGCGGTGCAGATACTGCCATAATCCCGATACGTGGGATAAGTCCTGCGGTACCGAAATGACCGCAGAACAGGTACTCAGACAGGCGCTCCGATACAAGTCCTACTGGAAAAAGGGCGGCGGTATCACCGTCAGCGGCGGCGAGCCTCTGCTCCAGACAGATTTCCTTACCGAGCTTTTCAGACTCGCAAAGGCAGAAAATGTCAGCACCTGCATCGACACCGCAGGTCAGCCCTTTACACGCGAGGAGCCGTTCTTCTCAAAGTTCAATGAGCTGATGAAGTATACCGACCTGCTTCTGCTGGATATCAAGGAGATATCCCCCGAACGGCATAGGCTCATTACCGGTCACACAAACGAAAATATCCTCGATATGGCACGGTATTTAAGCGATATCGGCAAGCCTGTGTGGATAAGACATGTCCTTGTGCCGACCCTCTCCGATTTTGACGAGGATATCGACGGACTGCGGGGATTTCTCGATACCCTTAAGAATGTGGAGCGGGTGGAGATACTGCCTTATCATACGCTTGGGAAATTCAAGTGGGATGAAATGGGGATAAATTATCCGCTGGACGGCGTGGAGCCTCCCTCCGAGGAGAGAATTGCAAATGCCGGAAGACGGCTGGGAATATAAAGCGGAGCCTTTAAGATCTTAACGATCCTAAGGGCTTTTTCCTTTTTCGGCAAAACAGGAAATTTTACAACATTTTAAACGTTTTATATATAATTTTGCTTTAATGATATAAATTATTATTAGTTAATATGTATTATTTTTTACGTGTAAAATGAACAAAATAACAATTGACATGGGTGGGTTTTTTTGATATAATTTATATACCGAAAAAGATGAATAATTCGAAAACGTTTTATAAATGAAAATGGGAGAGTCTTTTCGGGACGACATTTATATATGAGCTTCATGATCATCTATAATGAAGGGAGAACAAAAAATGAAAAAAACAAGGGTGGAAATTGGCATAACTTTGGTTGTGGGAGGTATTATTGCTATAAGCGTTGCGGCTACTCTTATCATCTCGCTTGTGCTGTGTACCAGGCACAACAATCAGAATTTTAACGATATGGCGGATATCGGCGTGAACGTCTTTGAGGAGCGTATATCCGATCAGGTTGTCCATCTGGAGGACGTGTACTCCTTCTGGAGCATAGAGGGCTTGTCCGATACGGTCGCGTCGGCTGACAGCGGCGCTCTCGAAGAGTTTTACAAAAATGCGCCCATAGACGAGTACACCTTCTGCATGTTCACCGACAGCAGCGGAAACAAAATATGGAGCAGCGGCAATTATAAGCTGTCCTCTTTCGACGTGTCTCAGGTGCTTGACGGGAAGAACACCGTTTGCGGCATATATGCCGACGAGAGTCTGCCGCTTAGCTGTATATATGCTGTGCCTGTGCAGTCGGGAGACGGCTCTCTTGCAGGAGCATGTCTGCTGGGCTACGATCTTTCCGCCGACGATTATCTCACCGATATAAAGAAACAGACCAATAACGATGTTACCCTCTTCGTGGGAGATACACGCCATGCCACCACAGTAGTGAATCATGACGGTACTAAGGCAGTGGGTACTCAGATGAGCGATAAGATAAGGAAGGCTGTCCTTGAGGATAATGAGACCTACAGAGGTCAGGCGGATATCCTCGGAGACAAGTACTTCGTGACCTATGAGCCTATCAAGGATATCTACGGCAATACCGCAGGCGCCCTCTTCGCAGGACAGCCTACCGCCGAAAGCGACGCGGCATTTGTGAGCGTCATAATCATCGCAGTTATTGCGGCTATAGTGATAATGGGCGCGTCCAGCTTCCTTATCAGCAAGATCATGAAGGCGATAATCGTCAAGCCCGTTATGGATTCCCGTTCCCTCAGCGAAAGCATGAACGCGGGTATACTGAATATTCCCGATTTCGAGGGCAAGGCTATCGAAAACGAGGTCGGCGATCTGACGCTGGTCCTTCAGGAGACCAAGCACACACTCTCCAACTACATAGAGGATATCTCCGCAGTGCTTGAAGCTATGGCGGGAGGCGACTTTACCGTCAAGCCCTCCATCGAATATCACGGCGATTTCGAGAAGATAGAGCGCTCCTTCGGCGAGATACGGGAAAGACTTTCGGGACTTGTCCGCGGGATAAATATCTCCTCCGAGCAGGTAATGGCAGGCTCCGCACAGATGGCGGACGGTTCGCAGATACTCGCCAACGGCACTACCACGCAGGCAAATGCTATCGAAGAGCTTAACTCAACGGTGGAAGCCATCTCCGGAAAGGTATCGGCAAACGCGCGCAATGCCGTGCATGCAAAGGAGCTTTCCGCAGATATGGAAGCGGGAGCTGTTACCGAAAACGAGGAAATGAACGGCGTTATGACTGCCATGAAGGAGATAGAGGCTAAATCCGCAGAGATAAACGGCATCATAAATACTATCAGCGATATTGCCTTCCAGACCAATATCCTTGCTCTTAATGCGGCAGTGGAAGCTGCAAGAGCAGGCGAAGCGGGCAAGGGCTTTGCAGTGGTAGCGGACGAGGTAAGGAATCTTGCGTCCAAGAGTGCGGAGGCGGTAAATCTGACGTCGGCGCTCATCACGTCCACGGTAGACGCCATAAACGACGGCTCCGCGAAGGTGAATTCCGCCGCTGTTTCCATGAAGAGCATAACCGAAAAGGCAAAGGAGACCAGCCGTCTTATCGACGAGATATCCGCTGCCTCCGAGGAGCAGGCGGAGTCCATAAAGCAGATAATGCAGGGACTTTCCCAGATATCGGTGGTAGTTCAGCAGAACAGCGCCACAGCCGAAGAGACTGCGGCATCCTGCGAGGAGCTCAACGGTCAGTCCCGTCTTTTAAGGCAGCAGATCGAAAGGTTAAAAGCCTGACAGCTTGATTGACGATTCATAATGATAATTAAAAATCAGCGGTTACCGTGCAGGATACCGCTGATTTTTTATAATTATCAATTCTCAAACGTCAATTGGATAACGGGGTGCCTGATAACTGTTCTGAGGCGTTCGGGGGCGCATCTTCTGGGGTCGGACAGGTATATCTCGTGATGACGGCGTTCGTCGGAAAAGTCCTCCGTATAGCCATTCTCCGCGATGAAGCGCTCCAGCTTTTCAATGCTTGCGGGCTCGTCATCATAGGGACCCTTGTGCATTATCTGCACGCATAAGCCCTCCGTCATTTTCATGTACCGCGCGCGGCTCGTGTCAAGCCCCGGCTTTTTCTTCGATAAGGCAGCCTTTGCGCGCTCAAATACCTCTTCGGTGACAAACTCCGGCTGACGTATCATGGACGTCCAGATGAAGTCCTCCTTACGGGAATAGTCTATCCCGCAGGTGTCCTCCTGATGCCACAGCCCCTCCAGCGGAGGGACTGTGTATTCGAAATAGCCCTCGGGCTGTGTGCCGTTCATTTTTGACATCTTTATCGTGAAGGATAAGCCGTAGAGCAGTTCCATGGCGGTCTTGTATTCCTCGGAATTGTTGGGGTCGCCCCTGCCGTCCACGGCGATGAATAACATCTCGGGCACGTCGATGAGCGACGGCTTTGATGAGGGCTGATATAAGTCCTTGTATTCCTTTTTGTAGTCCAGCTTGTCCATTATTTCCCCGCCTTTCCCGCAAGCAGCTTTCTGTGAGTGCGGAGCTTTTTCAGCGCCCAGTCGTAATGGCTCGACGTATTGCTGATGAAGTACGCTCCCAGCGAGGTGGTGCCTGTCCATTTGTAGTAGCTCTTTGTGAAAAGCTGTTCGTCGGAGAAGCCCTCCAGTAGCTTCATGACCTCCTTGTGTGAGCTGTTCAGCTTTTCGGTGATATCCCCGAGGGAGGTGCTTTGGTGCTGCTCATAGAATACGGCGTTCATACCCCCGTAGGTCTTCCAGTTGTAGGGCGCGGGCAGAAATGTGATAGCCCTGCCGCCCGTGTTTGCTTTCACCCATTTCAGCAGCAGCTGATGCCATTCGTACAGATGCGCAAGCACGTCCCGCAGATTTTTGTCCCGTGCCCAGTGGGCTTCCTTTTTGTTGAGTGTGGAAAAGTCAAAGGGCGTATTAAGCTCCGTCTCGGTCATGGTGCCGATGAATTCGTTCAGCTTTGCGAAATTCTGCTCTGCGGCTTCGATAAGATCTGCTTTGTTTGTGGGTCTGCTCATGTTATTTCCATTCCTTTCGATATGTTAAATTGTCAAGGTCCCAGTATTCCATATAGGGCTTGGAGTCCTCATAGTCCCATGAGTATATCAGCGAGGGCGTTATCTCAAGAACGCACTCCGTCGGCAGCAAGGACCACCGCTCCACCGCAGAGCTGAAATGCTTCTTCATGGCTTCGATAAAGGCTTCATGCTCGTATGGTCTGCCGATGATGCGGCATTTTCCCTCTATCGAATAATTGTTGTGACACAGCGCGGCATTGGGATTTTTTCGCAGCTGTCTGCATTTGAGATAATTCTCGTCGGTCTGGCAGAAAAATTTTCCTCCGATGACCACCACGCTCATGGGACGTGAGGTCACGCGTTCCTCGGAACAGGTGGATAAGGTCATTACTCCGTGAGAGCCTATCCTGCTCCATAGATCGGAGAGATGTGCGGAAAAGCTGTTGTCCATATGTTGATACCTCGTTTCGTTTTGTTATGAGACCAGTATACCACAGCTAATGTGACAGCTGTATGTCCTATTAGAAAAAAAGATTTTCCGAGTCAATATCATTTTCTGACCATTTCCACAATAGCTGCAAAATGCTTCACTGTGAATTTTTCGGGAGCGATATCGGTAAGCAGCTTTTTGTGTTCTGTTTCCCACTGCGATATCTGTTCCTCGGACATTGACGCTCCCACTCCGCGGCAGGCTTTCATTCTGCCGTGCCAGCTTTCCCTTGTGAAGGGCACGTCAAGATAATGCTCCTCCCGATAAACTAAGCCGAAATATTTTTCATACTCGGGCGGTATATATATCGGATGAACGGTCTCTTCCGCGCCGCTCCAGTCGGGATTGTATTTCAGCACCAGCTTTTCGCTTTCCCCTGCGATATCGTCTTCAAAGGGCAGCCATGCCATGTACAGGAATATCAGCCTGCCGCCCTCTTTGAGCACTCTGCCGAAAACGGGAGCGGTCCTTTCATGATCGAAGTACCAATAGCACTGACAGGCAGTGATATCATCGAAGCTGTTTTCTGGGAAATTGATATCCTCTGCGGCGGTGACGTAATAGTCGATATCCATGCCCTTTGAGAGCTTTTTTGCCTGTTCTATCTGATTTTCGGAGATATCCGTTCCCGTCCATTTTCCGCCGAACCGGTACATATTCCTCGGGAGCACGCCTGTGCCCGTGCCTATGTCGAGTATTTTCCGACCGTCACAGCAGAGCCCGCGGTCGGTCAGCTTCTTATAAAATTCATCGGGGTAGATGTCGCGGAATTTTGCATAATCCTCGGAGGTGCGTCCCCAGTCGAAGGCTTTTCCGCCGTCTATGCTTTGGTTTATGATGTTCATTTCAGATCCTCATTTCATAAAATAGTGTTTGATCTCCGAAAAATAACCGCTGCCGTATTTCCTGCAGAAAGGCTTGAGCATTATTTCCCAATAGTCTCTGTATTTCCATGTGTCCTTGTAAAACAGCTCGGCGATGTTATGAACCGCATCGCAGAAGTCATATATTTTTTGCCTGTCGTTTTCGGCGATGAGTGCTGTCAATTCATCTGTGCAGTACAGTAAAATATCCCGTTCCGTATCTGCGGAGCTTTCGGAGATATACTGCCGCAGGTTTTTCAGTTCTCCGATCTTTACGGAAAAATCGTTCTGCCGCTCTTCGGGGACGGTATCATATCCATAGCAATATCGCAGGAAAATAAAAATATCTGAGAGCTTGTCATATATCCGCTGTTCCATATTTCACCTCAATATCTTTCAGCAGCTCGTAAAACTCCTTTCGATATTCTTCGGGTGCAAGTATCTCCGCCTTATCGCCAAAGGTCAGTATATACTGATAAAATGACGGCACGTCCGACCATGTGAAGCTAAGCAGGATATTGCCCTCCTCGTCGTATCGGGGCAGCTCGGTGCCGAATTCGTCGATTATCCGCCATTTTACCGACTTGTCGAACTTCACCTCTGCGGCGGCACCTCCCTTTGTATGGAGCAGCTTGTCGCAGGAATACTCGGGGACTTCACGCTCTTCGCATTTTTCTCCCGTGCGGACAAGCTCGGTGATGCGGGTCAGCTTGAACATGCGCCAGTCATTTCGCATGGTACAGTATCCCCACACATACCACGCCGACCACTGGAATATCAGATGATAAGGTTCAATAGTGCGGCGGCTTTCACCGCTCGGGGAATAGTATGTGAAGGAGACAGTCTCCCGCGCTTCCATGGCAGACTTTATCAGCTCTATCTTGTCGGAGACGGTGCTCCTGTCCCATGAGGACAGGTCGATCATGATATGATTATCAGCGTTCATCATATCGGAGCGCTTCGGGGAGAGCTTATCCATCAGCTGACGGTATCGGCTGTTTTCGCTGACGCTGTCAAGGCTTCCGAGTCCCGACAGTATGGAGCGCATATCCTCCTCGGACAGCAGTGTGCGGTCTATCCTGAAGCCCTCCATGACGGATATCCCGCCGCCGTGACCCTTTTCGGTCACGACAGGTATGCCCGCGCGGCAGATATCGTCGATATCTCGGCTTATTGTCCTGCGGGACACCTCAAATCTCTGTGCAAGCTCTGCGGCGGTTATCCTATCCGTCTGCAGAAGTATGGACAGTATCCCTATCAGTCGGTCTATCTTCATATGTCACCTCATATTAAAGCAGCGCACCGAATAAACGCGATATTATTCGGTGCGCCGTGCTCATTTTTTATCTGTTCTGAAGAAGATATCGCTCCTTAGGTCGGACATATCCATCTCATCGCGTATCTTTTTCAGTTCTTTTGCAGTGCGGAAATTTTCCGTTTCCCGCCTGCGGTTTATCCTTGATACTGCCAGATTCACCACTGCCAGCGCAGTGATGAAAAGCAGCGAAACATCATCAAATCCGAATGTATCCCTGAAGTACCACATCGCCCCCGCTATCACGATAAGCAGCACATCGGTAAATGCTGTGAATTTATTCCTCGGCACATTTTCCGTATTTCTTCTGTTTTCGGACATTTCTGCTTTCACCTGCTTTGTAAAATAGCTCATAGCGAATAGTTTAGAGTTAATGCTTTCAATTTACATGAGAGAAGCTGTTCGCTTTTGCGGAGCCTTCGGCTCCGTGCATTTGATTCGCTCCGCTCTCAAATGCTGCGCCGTCCGGATTTTTGCTTACTTTTCGTGATAGTTGGCTTTGCATTTGCAGCCGTCCGCGGTTTTTATGCGGACGGCGCTTTATTTTTGTTCGTCGTTTCGGCTTTCGGTCACTTCCGCGGGTCGATGTCACCTAAGCTGAAAAACCCTATCCGCGGCATTGGCTGCGGGTCATCCCGCCCGGTGGGGGATTTCGCTGTCTGCGGACAGCGACCAAAGGACGCTGTCCTTTGGA
>JBJESJ010000105.1:0-1948 GCA_051882725.1 Oscillospiraceae bacterium | reverse complement strand
AGACTCGTACTGCTTGAGCTGAACATAGGTCTTATCCACGTCGTTGCCCATGGTGGTGTACTTGTCGAGTATCTTGTCTATCTGCTTTTTCAGATTGTTGAAGAAGCCCTTCTTTTCTTCCTTTTCAAGCTCGGCAGCGTCGAACTTCTCCATGATGTTTGCAAGTGCGGTAAGGAGCGCGCCCGTATCGTTGATCTGATCCATATTCATGGAGTTGAGGACCTGATCGGATGCCTTGGAGATATCGTCCGCAGCTTCGCTTCCGAACTTTACAATGGAGTTTGTATCGTTTATATTGATGGTGGCAACAAGCTTATTGATCTCATCGTTCTTGACAAGCTCGTTTTTAAGATTGTTTGAAGTCTCCACCATGGAAAAATTCTGCGGCTCGGCGACCTTGATGTTTCTCTGGGCAGTCTCCTCCTCGACTACCTTGGTCTCCACGATATTTGCAGAGGTATCTGCCTGAAGCTGATCTGAAGGTGTGAAATTAAGTGCCATAGTTATTTACGCCCTTTCTTAAATAGATTTGAAAATAATCCGCCTTTTGATTTTGGCTGCGGCATTTTGTCCGGTATTTTAAACTGGGGTACGCGCACGTTATATTTGAAGTCGTTCATCTGGTGGACTTCAAAGGCGTCAGAGCTTATATAGGTCTCAATATTCCTGTAGCCCGTGGGAGTGTACACCACCACGTCAAAGCCCAGCATACTGAACAGGATAAGCTGCGCACATTCCACTCTGTTGAACGTATCCTCGATAGCGTCGATGATTATAAATTTCGGGATATTCTTCGTGAAATCGTACTTCTGCATGATGCGGAGCACCTTGCGGTCGATATTCATTCCCGCATACAGAAGATACTGCAGACGTTCTCTGTCGTTTTCAACGGTGTAAAATCCGCTGTCGTACGCCTCCTGTATCTTGTGGATAATGAGCCACTGGAGCTCGTCGGACAGGAAGGTATAGGTATTCACATTTGACGTTTTGAGCTTGTCGGCGAATATACGATGACCGTCGTGATAGGGGTCATATTGTCTGAAATAGTCGGTAGGCTCCTTATAGCCGGGAGATTTGACCGTCACCAGCGTATCGGGAGTAAGCTTATCCTCTATTCCCTCCCAGTAAGCCTTGATATCGCCGTCGGCAACGCCGCTTATCTTAGCAAACAGCGTGGGGACCACTGCCCTGCTGCCCTTGACCTGAAATCCCGGACGAAATCTCGCGGGCTGGTTCCAGAGGATATCTATCTCATCGTAGGTAGTCTTAAGGGTAGTAGATTCCATATCAGAGAACTGGAAATCCCTGAACATGGTATCTCCGCCGTAAAGCAAGGTATCAAGCTCCCTCTCGGCACTGTACGCCGCAGTAGCCACCTTTGCCTTGACCTCCTTTTCGGGGTAGGGCATTATCTCCTTGGAATTCGGAAGCTCAAATATCTGCATGCGGGAGTTTCTGTTTTCGTCGTTGAGAAGCTGCAGGCAGGACTTGTCGGGGGAGATATAGATAACGTCCATGCCGCTGCATGACAGCAGATACAGCAAAGTAAGCTCTGCGCTGCGCAGCTTTCCGTAATAGATGAAAACCGGTATCTCCTTGATCTTATTTTTAAAATCCGCGGCGCCGTACACTCTGTTGAAGCGGCAGCCTAAGATTATGCCCGTATTATAGAGCTTGCTCAAAGGTCCATCGGCCGAGGACTCCAATATATTTTTCATAGCGTTCCTTGCCGCCTCGGTGCGGACAGGATCGCTGTTCACGGATATTCCCGCGCATATCCCGCTGATAATGGCAGTCTTATTGCCGCGGTCAATATTTCCGAAGCGTGCCACCTCATCGGGGGTGGGATTGGAAAACTCCGAATCCTTGAAAACCAAGGGTTTCGGCGATCTTGCCAGAGTATCCCGCAGATTGTACAGCAGGTTATTATATGTATCATCATTATCAT
>JBJESJ010000104.1:0-8033 GCA_051882725.1 Oscillospiraceae bacterium | reverse complement strand
TCAAGGAAGCTGCTCCCAAGGCTGAGGCTGAAGAGCTCAAGGCTAAGCTCGAAGCAGCTGGTGCTACTATCGAACTCAAGTAATTCGATTTACGCATAAGTTTACGGACTGTCACGGTCATCCGCGGCAGTCCGTTTTTTATGTGTCGGGACGCAGCGCTTTCCTCTCCGAAGCTTTGTGGTCGGTAACAAGGAGACAGTACACGAACGCTGCAGCTGCGATCTGCAGCGAAAGAGCAGCAACGCTTTCCGTTTCGGGGAGCATTTTCCCCATTACTGCGCCGCAGCCGCAGCATATCGCCGATATCAGCAGCGGACGGAATATGTAATCCCATAGCTTAAAGCGCGCATGGGCTGTTCTGCAGACTACGATTATCCTCACTATATTGCTGACGCAGTTGCTTGCATAGTAGGATATTATTACCCCGTAAAAGCCGTATATCCCCACGAAAAATATCACACAGCTTATGCGGATGATGTACTCCGCAAGAGAATTGAGTGTGCAGAAATTCTGCCTGCCCATGCCCTTCAGCATGCCTTCAAGGATGATTTCAAGATAGATGAACGGAATGACTGGGGCGAGTATCTTCAGCGATTGTCCCACCAGACCGTCCGAGGGACATATGATATTTCCTGCCCGTTCGCCGAATATCAGAAACAGTCCCACTATGAAAAAGGAATAAGAAAATGCTTTCTTAAAGCTGTTATGTATAAGCTCACGGGGACGGCTCCCGCCCGATTTCATGGCTGCGGCGGCTTCGGGTATCATGATGTTGGACATGCTTGCCATGGCTGCTGACGGGAAGAACACTGCGGGGATAATCATTGCTTCAAACATGCCGTACTGGGACAGCGCCGTGTCCGACGAGGAGCTGTATTTTAACAGCGCAGCGGGGACTATCGCCTCGTTGGCTGCGGACATTATCATCTGGACATAGCCGCTCAGCACGATGGGCAGGTTCATTTTCATATACATTTTCCCGCTTGACATGACCGGTTTTTCCGACGCACGGAAGCTGTCGCTTTTCATGCTCGAAGCAAATCTGAACAGGTAAAGAAAAAAGCTGAACACCTCGCCTGCACAGACTGCCGAGGCTGTTATCACATAGAAATTCATTCTCGGGAACAGCATCAGCAGCGTTCCCATACAGAGCCATTTGAAGATGAATTCCGCACAGTCGCCCCACATGGGGACTTTTATCCTCCGCAGTCCGTGGAAATAGCCCTTGATACAGGAGCCTGCCGCCGCAGGGATAAGCGAAAAAGCCAGTATCCTTACTGCTTTTCCGAGGTCAGGATATTTCAGTATGTCCACCGCAATGACATCGGACAGCAGATAGGATATCGCCCCGAAGGTGCCCGAAAGCAGCGCCGAAAAGGTCAGGCTATATCTCATGACACGCCTGATATCGCCGCCGCCCTCGGTCTCCTCCGAGATGAAACGGCTTGTACTTACAAAGATATTGCCGTTTGCAAGCACCATTATGCAGTTGAAAAAGGAAAATATCAGCGACATGACTCCCACTGCGGCAGTTCCTGCAGTCTCGGAAAGCCTTGTGTTGAAGAATATCCCCAGCGCCTGCAGTATCAGCGACAGCACCGTAAGCAGTACGGTGTCGCGGGTCACGGCGTCATATCGGTCGGAGCTTATGGTTTTGTTCATATTTACCGCCTTTTCCGCACAGCCCCGCTGTTATGCCGGCGAAATGGCTGTCATAGGGGCTGTTCTTGTTTTTTTGTACAAAAATTTAACAATAAACTATTGTTGTTTTGCGTTTTACGGGGTTGCTATTTTGGGGAAAATGTTATATAATATTATATGTATGGGATAATGTTAAAATTACTCTATCGAAACAGATATAAGAACGGAGGTACTGCCATGACTAAGGCAGAACGGTTTTATAATGATATAAAGAACAAGAGGATAGCTTTCATCGGCGTGGGCGTCAGTCACTGCGATCTGATAAAGCTCTTTCTGAAAAAGGGACTGGACGTTACCCTCTGTGATAAGAAAACTCCCGATCAATTGGGCGATATCTACGGCGAGCTTTCGGCTGCGGGCTGTAAATTCTCGCTCGGGGAGAATTATCTGGACGAGATATATAACTGCGATATCGTGTTCCGCACTCCCGGAATGTACTTTTTGAGCCCTGCTCTGGATAAGGCACGGAGAATGGGCATTGCAGTCACTTCGGAAATGGAGGTCTTTTTCGATTTGTGTCCCTGCAGGATCATCGGCATCACGGGCACCGACGGTAAGACCACCACGACTACGGTCATCTCCGAAATGCTCGCACGGAGCGGAAAGACCGTCCACAAGGGCGGAAATATCGGAAGAGCTCTGCTCCCCATTGTGGAGGATATTCAGCCCGATGATGTGGCTGTTGTGGAGCTTTCCAGCTTCCAGCTCATCAGTATGAGAAGGTCTCCCGATTATGCGCTTATCACCAATATCTACCCCGATCATCTGAACGTCCACAGCGGCATGGAGGAGTACATCGGCGCGAAGAAAAATCTGTTGATCCACCAGAACGCATTCTCAAAGACAGTCCTCAACATGGACAACGCCGAAACGGAAAAGCTTGCTTCCGATGTGAGAGGAAAGCTCCTGATGTTCAGTCTGCGGGATATCCCCGAGCGGGGAACGTTCCTCGACAGGGAAGGGTATCTCTGCTATGCGGACGGAGAAAAGACCGAGCGTCTTTTCCACAAGGATAAGATAAAGATCCCCGGAATGCATAACGTGGAGAATTATCTTGCCGCATGCGCTCTGCTTTACGGCGAGGTATTTCCCGAGGTGATGCTCGAAACGGCGGAAAATTTCGGCGGCGTTGAACACCGGATAGAGTATGTCCGCACCGTTGACGGGGTAAAATATTATAACGACAGTATCGCTACCAGTCCCGTTGCGGTCACCGCAGGACTCAACGCCTTTGAACAGAGGCTCATAGTCATTGCGGGCGGCTCGGATAAGCAGCTGGATTACAGTCTCCTTGCCAAGCCCATGAACGAAAAGGTGAAGCTGCTCATCCTCTGCGGAGATACTGCGGATAAGATAGAAGCGGCTGTGAAGGCTTACGAGGGATATTCCGAGGAAAACTGCCGCATTATCAGAACGGCTTCCATGGAGGAGGCAGTGAAAACTGCACAGGCAAATGCTGTCAGCGGAGATATAGTCACACTTTCTCCCGCCAGCGCCAGCTTCGACAGGTACAAGAACTTCGAGGAGCGGGGCAGGCATTATAAATCAATTGTAAATAGTTTATAATAAGGAATGATAAAATGGACCTGACAGAAACGATATTTGAGCTTTCCCGCATGGGCGGTGCTTCGGGGCAGGAAGGCTCCGTGGCGGAATTTCTTGCGGAAAAGCTCCGTGAGTATACGGACAATGTGAGAATTAAAAACGGCAGCGTTATCGCAGAAATGGGCTCTGCCGACGAGAACGCACCCAAAATAGTGCTGGACGCACATACCGACAGGATAGGTTTTATAGTCACCTCTGTCTGTGAGGACGGTTTTCTCAAGGTGCATAATCTGGGCGGCATAGATATGCGGATTTTATCGGCTCAGAGGGTCATCATTCACGGAAAAAAGGACGTTAAGGGCGTTATCTGCTCTATTCCGCCTCATCTCAGGAGCAAGAAAGAGGTCCCCGATATATCGCAGATATACATCGACACGGGACTGTCTGAAGCACAGGCAAAGGATATCATATCCGCAGGGGATACGGTCACCTTTGACTCCGAGCCGAAAATGCTGCTGGGCACGAGGATAACGGGCGGCGCTCTGGACGACAGGAGCGGCATCGCTGCCATACTCTATGCGCTGAGCATCACCGATATTTCCTCGCTGAAATGCAGGCTTGCGGTTGTATTCTCCGCACAGGAAGAAGTCGGCGAGCGGGGAGCTGCGGTCTGCGCCTTTGAAGAGGCTGCGGATATCGCCATAGCCGTGGACGTGAGCTTTGCCTATTCCTCCGGAGAAAAGCCCGAAAAGTGCGGAAAGCTGGGCAAGGGCTGCATGATAGGATTTGCCCCCACTCTTGACGGGGAGCTTTCCCGCAGATTTGTGAACATCGCAAAGACTGAAAATATCCCATATCAGCTTGAAGTAATGGGAGGCACCACCGGTACCAATGCCGACAGATATTCTGTCAGCGGCAGGGGTGCTGCGGCAGTTACTCTTTCGATACCGCTGAAATACATGCACACTCCCGCAGAGATAATTGATATCAACGACGTTATAGGCACGGGAAAGCTTATCTCCGCCTATCTGAAAGGAGCGTGCCTGTAATGACTGAAGGCTTTGAGAAGATATTCCGCGAGCTCTGCGAGCTTGACGGTGCAAGCGGCGGCGAAGGTAAGGTAAGAGAATATATTTTAGATAAGATAAATGGCTGCTGTGAAAGCGTCACAGTGAATCCCTTAGGCTGCATAATCGCCGAGAAAAAGGGCAGAAAGCCCGCTGACAGCAGAGTGATGATATCCGCTCACATGGACGAGGTGGGATTTATCATCACAGATATCCGTCCCGACGGAACGCTTGCATTTACAGCGGTTGGCGGCATCGACGCTGACGTCTGCGCAGGACGGCAGATCACCGTGAATGGTCTGGACGGAGTTATCGGAACTGTTGCGGTGCATAACCTGTCCGAGGAAAAGCGCAAAAAGCCTGTTTCCTTTGACGACCTCTACATTGACATCGGAGCGGATTCCCGCGAGGAAGCCGAGGAAAACGTTTCCCGCGGCGACTATGCACATTTTGTCTGCGGATATGAGGTCTCAGATGACGGCTTTGTCACCGCAAAGGCAATAGATGACCGCGCAGGCTGTGCGATAATGTTAGACATGATAATAAACGATGTTCTTGAACATGACTGCGTGTTCACTTTTGTGACGCAGGAAGAGGTCGGACTGCGCGGCTCGCGGACTGCGGCATTCACCGTTGACCCCGATTTCGCGATAGTGCTTGAATCCACTACAGCGGCGGATATCCCGCTTTCCGAAGGGGATAAGAAATGCTGCTTCTGCGGAGAGGGCGCGGTCATTTCCTACATGGACCGCTCCACCATCTACGACAGGGAGCTGTACGATATCGCAAACCGTCTTGCCGCAGAAAATGATATCAGCTGCCAGACCAAGCTTGTGGTCGCAGGCGGAAACGACAGCGGAGCTATCCACATCACCCGCGGAGGTATCCGCACAGCGGCGATATCCGTGCCCTGCAGGTATCTGCACTCGCCGTCCTGCACTGCGAAGCTTTCCGATATTGACGCGGTGTATGAGCTTGCTGTGAAGCTTGCCGGGCACTGCGCGGTGCAGAAATGATAACCCGCGCATACAGCTTTGATGAGCTGAAACTCTCCGACAGCTATTACGGCGGAAAGATACGCTCCTATGCCGAGGCATACGGCTTCGGATACGACTTCTGCCGCTTTTATCGGGCTGACGGCGGGAGTATTCTCATAAACAACTCCAACGGAGTATTCGACGGAGATTTTCTCCCTGATGAAGAGCTTGACTGCTTTATCCGATTTTCGGGGATAACCTCCTTTGAAGCGGAGTTTGATATCGACATCGAAGACTTTGACAGAATGGAGAGATATTTCCTGACAGCGCCCGCAGCCGAAAGCTTTTCCTATAACGAAAAGGATCTGTCCGTGAACTGTCGGTTAGGGGAGGTCTATGAGATACTTGAAAAGTCCTTCGGAAAAATGGAGCGGGATATCTGGTACGCGGATATGTCCCACAGGATACGCCACGGCGTAAGCAGACTGTTTCTGTACAAAAACTCCGCAGTAGGCTCGGTGGACTTCGAGTACGGCGATATGGGCTATATCTCGGATATAGCGGTCTCTCCCGAGGCGCGCGGACAGGGGCTTGCAGGGGAGCTTCTCGGAATTATTCACGCATACCTGTTCACCCGTAATATAACGGGCGGACTTTACGCATATAATGATATGCTGCCCTTTTATCTGCACAATGGATATAAGGTCACGGGCAGCGGCAGCTATTACACATTGAAAGGAATATAGATATGGCAGAAATTTTTGACCCGAAGCCTGTTGTTAAGGGCGGATTTGTTATTGAGGACAGAATTTTAAAGCTGGCGGCAAAGGCAGAAGCTGCCTGTGAGTCGGGCTTTCTGGAGATAAACAGAACAGCCCGCTTCAACGGAGAAAAGGTGCTGAAAGCATTCATAGATAACCGCGTAAGTGAGGACTGCATGAACGGCAGCTCGGGCTACGGCTACGGCGACAAGGGCAGAGATGTTCTTGACGCAGTATTCGCACAGGCAATGGGTGCAGAGGACGCTCTTGTGCGGCATACCTTCGTTTCGGGGACTCATGCGCTTACCTGCGCGCTTTTCGGCATTCTCCGTGCGGGAGATACCATGGTCTCGCTGACGGGCAGACCCTATGATACTCTTGAAGAGGTCATCGGACTTCGGGGCAGCGGAAACGGCTCCCTTGCCGATTTCGGCGTGAAGTACGATCAGGTTGATTTACAGCCCGACGGAACTCCCGATGTGGCAGAGATATTTAAGAAGGTCAAGGGCGCAAAGTGTGCGTATATACAGCGTTCCAGAGGATATTCCCTCCGTCCCACTCTCACGGTAGACGGCATTGCCGAGATAATCAAGGCAGCTAAGGGCTCAAATCCCGATATCATCGTCATTGTGGATAACTGCTACGGCGAATTTACCGAAAAGACAGAGCCTATCGCCGCAGGAGCTGACCTTATCGTAGGTTCCCTCATCAAGAACCCCGGCGGCGGACTGGCGCATACAGGCGGCTATATCGCTGGAGCAAAGAAGTACGTGGAGCAGTGTGCGTACCGTCTGACCTGCGTGGGTATGGGCAAGGAGGTCGGCTGTTCGCTTAATGAGAACAAGGCTATGTATCAGGGACTGTTCTTTGCTCCCGATGTGGTGGCGAATGCTTTGAAAACTGCACTTTTCACTGCGAATATCATGACCATGCTGGGCTTTGAGTGCTATCCTGCGGCTACAGAAAAGCGGGGAGATATCATCACCGCAGTGCTTATGAAGAACCCCGACAATCTGACGGCGTTTATTCAGGGCATACAGAAGGGCTCGCCCGTGGACAGCTTTGTGGCTCCCGAGGCATGGGATATGCCCGGCTATGACAGTCAGGTCATCATGGCGGCAGGCGCCTTCAATAACGGCGCGTCTATTGAGCTTTCCGCAGACGCTCCCTTAAGAGAGCCATACGCCGCATATGTTCAGGGCGGACTTACCTACACCACGGGAAGAATGGGCATACTGCTTGCGCTGCAGGAGATGTTCGACAGAAAGTGCCTCAAGCTGTTCGACCTGTAACAGCGGAAAAAATATAAAGCAAAGGAATGATATAAATGCCCGTTGCATCGGCTACGGTACTTGAAGCTGTACGAGAGCTTTACGACGACCCCGAGAAATTCATATCCATCGCGCTGTCCTGCAATACAGCGGGAGTTGACGCGCGTATCCATGACTGGTTCAGAAAATACCCCGACGGTATATTTGTGACGGAGATAAAATTCGGTGAGGAATATCTGAGAAAAAATCCGCAGGAAGGCTTTGTGAGAGCAATGCTTACCGACGCTTCCATGTGCGAGGGACGAGGTCGGGACATCTTCCGCGGAGTCCCCGCCGACAACAGGGAGAAGCTGCTCCGTGAGAAGTATATGGAGGAGTACATCACCCCGAAGGAACTCCGGCTGACGGTGCCTGACCTGTCGGAATTCTTAAAGCTGTTTACCGAATATGCGGAGAAGAACAATATCCCGAACGACAAGCGGGAACGGCAGTTTTACCGCACAGTCTCCGCTGAGCTTAGAAATGCGGCAGTCATCGAGCTGGGCGGCAGCAGCGAGAACGACCATTTATACTACGCCGCAAAGGGCGGAATGGTCTACATAATCAATTTCGGCGAGTGGAAATGATATCCATAAAAATGACAGAGCGGCTGTATTTTGATATAATCCCCTTAGAGTAGACACTCGAAAAAACAAAAATTCGAGATTACAC